>CALIHP010000014.1 GCA_938020565.1 uncultured Anaerolineaceae bacterium
CCCATTCCTTTTCGTCCGCTTAATTTTTACTGTCCAACTTTTGGGGTGCAGTTCAATGCCTTGATCGACCTTCTTTTTGAAACGCCAAAACTGACGATAACAGAAATCCAGGAAAAACTCGAAATAACGTTTCCAACAGCAAAATCTCTCGTCGAGTTATTCGCTGAGAAAAACGTTTTAACGCCGGTGATACCAGATCAGAAAAGGAACCGTTCCTATTTATTTACAGAATATTTAAATATATTAAGCGAAGGGACGGAGCTTGAATCGTCAGATTCATAAACAGCCTCCCTGATATACAAAAAGACTGGACAGCTATCCAGTCTTCAAGCTTCGTTCCAATCGTAAAAACGACGACGTCTCTTCGATCGCACTCGATCAGCTACAGGTCCTTCAGAAAGTTCCGGATCCGTTCCAACGCGATCTCGATTTTCTCATACGCCGTCGCGTACGAGATCCGGACAAAGCCTTCGCCGCCCTTTCCGAACCCATTCCCCGGAATCAGCGCGACGCGCTTCTCGTTCAGGAGTCGTTCGGCGAACGCCTCGCTCGTCAACCCGGTCGACCGGATTTCCGGAAAGATATAAAACGCGCCTTTCGGTTCCGCCGTCCGAAGACCGAATTCATTCAGCGTTTTATGCAGCAGCTTCCGCCGCCGGTCATATTCATTGCGCATGCGCACGACATCCTCCGCCCCGTCCTTCAGCGCCGCGATCGCGCCCAGCTGCGCCAGCGTCGGCGCGGACATGATCAGGTACTGATGAATCTTATACGCTCCGTTCAGCAAGTCCCGCGGACCGCAGATATACCCGATCCGGAATCCGGTCATCGCGTAATTTTTCGAAAATCCGCCGACGAGGAAGGTCCGATCAAACGCGCCCGGAATACTCGGCGCGCAGACATGCTCGCCCTCAAAAACAAGCTGATCATACAGCTCGTCCGAAATCATTGCTAAATCATATTTTAGAGCCAGCCGCGTCAACCGCGTCAGCGCCTCGCGCGAAGCGACCGCGCCCGTAGGGTTGCAGGGGAACCCGAACAGGATCGCCCGCGTTTTCGGCGTTATCGCCGCTTCGACGGCCGCGACGTCAAGATCAAAATCATTCTCGATCGTGCAGGGAATTTCAACGGGAACTCCGGAAGCCAGGTAAACCGCCGCCTGATACGAGACGAAACAGGGCGTAATCACAATGACTTCATCACCGGGGTTAACGGTCGCCGCCAGCGCCAGAAAAAGCGCCTCGGAACAGCCGACCGTGACGATAATCTCGTCGTCAGGATCATAGCGAACGCCGTAAAGATTGAAAAGATGATCCGAGATCGCGATCCGCAGCCCGGAAATCCCAAGATTCGCAGTATAGTGCGTTTCGCCGGACTGAAGTCCGGCAACCGCCGCTCGAACGACGCAGTCCGGTGACGAAAAATCGGGTTCGCCGATTCCCAGCGAAACGACGTCTTCCGGGACGTCAAAATAACGACGAATCGCGGAAGGCTGGATCGATTCCGCGCGGAACGATAATTTAACAGGCATAGGCGCTCCTTCAACTCCGATAAAAAACGCCGTGCCGAAACCGGGATTCGTTTTTCCGGATAAAAAAATTTCCTCTCTATTATAGCGAAAAAGGCGGGGGACTTCGTCACCGCCGCCTTGACTCGATACGGAACGACGGGCTACAGTTCTAAAATTGAGTTATCGCCGACGAAGAGGCTCTTCTCTTTTCCGCTCAGCCTGACCTTCGCGCCGACGAGCGAATCCTTAAGAACCTGATTTTCGATTGTCGTATCCTCGGCGATAATTGAATTGGAAATAACGCTGTTCCGGATTTTCGCGCCGGAAGCGACGGACACGTACGGACCGATAACCGTGTTCTCTACGATCGCGTCCTCAGCGACGAAAACCGGTTCGATAACGGTTACGGTCGCTCGTTGTCGGACGGCTGAACTATTGTCGTTCCCATGCGCTAAGAAATAGCGATTCGACGAGAAAACCGTATCCGGAACGCCGGTATCGAGCCAGAGCTCGGTCTCGGCGATCGTGAAATTCGCGCCCTGCTCGATCATGATATTCAGCGCATCGGCGATATAGTATTCGTTCTTAAGCGAAATTTTTTCGCGAATCTGACGATCGATCGCCGCGATAAGATCCCGGCCTTCCCTGAAATAATAGAAGCCGACGATAACCTGCTTGAATTCGTCCGTTGGCGGTTTTTCGATAAATCGCTCGACGCGGTTCTTCGCGTCGGTAATCGCGACGCCGAAACGCTGCGGCTGCTCGTTATACTGCGTCCAGGCGACGCCGTCGGCCGTCTCGTTTTTCAGGAAGCTCAGGTCTGAATCAATAATCGTATCGGAAAAGGTCATGATCATCGGGCCGGAAATCAGGTCTTTCGCGAGAAAAATTGCGTGCGACTGCCCTTTCATTTCTTCCTGAACGACGTATCTGGCGCGGGTATCCGGATACCGCTGATCCATGAACGTCCTGATCCCCCAGCCTGTCGGGGAAATAATAAAAATATATTCGAGTTCAAACGCGTCTTCGAGGCTCTTGAACTCGTCCAAGAGATAATCGAGCGACGTGCGTCCCGCCATGTTAATCAGCGGTTTCGGTTTGCTCCAGGTCCACGGGCGAAGCCTGGACCCGAACCCGGCCATCGGAATGACGATTTGAATCTGTTGTTTCATGCTGAACCCCCCTGATTTATCCTTCTTTAAAAAAACCGGTAAAAAACGCCGGCGTCAGGCACTGGGTTAATTATACAGGGAATTAGACAAAATCATCTATTGCGAAAGAAACGAATCATAGTGTCAAGTCGGGGTGCGCGGACTCGAACCGCGGACCCCCGCGTCCCAAACGCGGTGCGCTGCCAACTGCGCTACACCCCGATCCCGGCGGAATTATTATACCCGCGATTCCGCCTTTTCGTTCGAAAACGCGGTCATTACAGCTTTTTTGCATCCTGACGGTTTTTCATCCGCCGCGATACGTTTTTAACTCTTGCGGGCGTTCTTGCGCATGTCGAAGATGACGGACAGGATAATTACGAGGCCCTCGACAATCTGCTGCCAGTAGGAATGCACCCCCATCAGGGTCATCCCGTTGCGCATGACGGAAAGGACGAGCGCGCCGATGACCGCGCCGCCGATCGTTCCGATTCCGCCGGAATGGCTCGTTCCGCCGATCGTCGTTGACGCGATCGCGGTCAGCTCATACCCGGTCGCCAGTCCTGGCTGAGCCGAGACCATCCGCCCGGACGAGACGATTGCCGCCACGCCGCAGAGCAGGCCCATCAGCGTGTAGATCCAGACGAGCGTCCCTTTGACGTTGACGCCGGAAACCTGCGCTGCGTTGATATTGCCGCCGATCGCGTATGCGCGTTTCCCGAAACGTGTCTGCGAAAGGAGGATCCACATGATCGTAATCATGACGATATAAATCCATCCGGGCATCGGGACCCCGAGGAAACGCCCCTGCCCGATGAATTTGAACTGCGGAATGAGCGTACTGATCGGGCGGCCGTTGGTATAGAGGTACGTTGCGCCGCGCGCGATTGTCGTCATTCCCAGCGTTGCGATAAACGCCGGGATTCCCGTGTAGGCGATGAGCGATCCGTTGATCGCGCCGGCGATCATGCCGACGAGCAGCGCAGCAAGAATCGGGACGATAATCGGAAGCTCCGGCAGGTTCGGATAGACCTTATTCGCAGCGCCGGAGGTCTGGCCCAGCGAGGTCGCGACGACCGCCGACAGCGCTAAAATCGATCCGACGGACAGGTCGATTCCTTTCGAGATGATAACAATCGTCATCCCCAGCGATAAGATTCCGTAGATCGACGTCTGGGTTAAAATATTCAGCAGGTTATCCCAGGTCCGGAAATTTGGCTTGACGATCGACAGGAACAGGATCATCGCCAATAAGACGATCGCAATCCCGTATTTATTAAGAATCGTTTTGATAGTGGTCTGGTTAGGTTTCATGAAAGCGTTCCTTCTCCGAGTTTACTTGAATCCGTTTGCTGCGAATCGCTATTTTATGAAAGCGCCTGTTCCGCGGTTCCGGTTGCGTAGCGGAGTACGGTCTCCTGCGTCAGGTCGGGGGTGTTTTCCAGGATTCCGGTAACTTTCCCTTCGTGCATGACGAGGATTCGATCGCTCATCCCCAGAATTTCAGGCATCTCCGACGAGACCATCAGGATGGATTTCCCTTCCTTCGCCAGCAGCGTCATCAGCCGGTAGATTTCGGCTTTCGCGCCGATATCGATCCCGCGTGTCGGTTCGTCTAAGAAGAGGATTTCCGGCTGCGTCATCAGCCAACGGGCCAACAGGACTTTCTGCTGATTTCCGCCGCTCAGGTTTTCAATCGACGTATTCAGCGACGGCGTCTTGATTTGCATCTGGCTGACGAACCTGTCGCAGCCTTTAGCGACTTCCTTCTGATTGATCAGGCCGAGGCGGTTCAGGAAGTCGTCGTAACTGGAAATCGCGACGTTGATATGAATCGGGAGCGGCCCGTATATTCCGTTCATCCGCCGGTCTTCGGTCAGGAAGGCCATCCGCTGCCCGATTGCGTCGGTTGGCTGCCTGATTTCTACCGGATTCCCGTGGATTCGGATTTCGCCGCTGGTTTTCGTACGAACGCCGAAAATCGTCTCGGCGACCTCGGTCCGGCCCGCGCCGACGAGTCCGGCGATTCCGAGAATTTCGCCGGACCGAAGCGTAAACGATACGTTCTTGAAGTATTTTTCATGGCTCAGATCCTTGACTTCAAGAACCGGATCGCCGATCTCGGTTTTTATTTTCGGGTAAAGCTCGGATAATTCGCGCCCGATCATCATGGTAATCATGTCGTCCATCGTCAGGTCTTTTACAAGACGTGTCCCGATATATTCGCCGTCGCGGAGAACGGTCGCGCGGTCGGCGATCTCGAGAATTTCGTTCAGGCGGTGCGAGATGTAGATAATTGACGTTCCCTGATCGCGGAGACGGTTGATAATTCGGAAAAGCTGTTCCTGTTCATGTTCCGTCAGCGCGGACGAGGGTTCGTCCATGATTATCAGTTTTGCGTCATATGAGATCGCTTTGGCGATTTCGACCATCTGCATCTTGGCGACCGTCAGCTCCGACATATGGATCGTCGGATCGATCTCAAAGTCGATCCGCTTCAGAACTTCGCGGCTCATGCGTGCCATTTTCTGATGATCTACCAGTCCGAATCGATTCAGCGGTTCGCGTCCGAGCCAGATATTTTCCATAATCGGGCGATGAAGAATGGGCGACAGCTCCTGATGAATCATCGAGATCCCTTTTTTCAATGCGTTGGCGGTCGTCGTATGATCGAGGCGTTCGCCGTCGAATATGATTTCGCCGTCGTCGATTTGATAAATTCCGAGAAGACATTTCATCAGAGTCGACTTCCCCGCGCCGTTTTCTCCCAGAAGCGCATGAACCTCACCGCGGGCGATTTCGAGCGAAACGTTTTTGAGCGCGTTGACGCCGGGGAAGCGCTTGCTGATATTCTTCATGGTCAACAATGGGGTTTCATTCATGCCATTTTTATCCTTTCTCAACACGGCTGATTTGAGGGATGGGAAAGAGGGTGACGCGCACCCTCTTTCGATCTGTTTTTCTTCGTCTCGCTGCCGCTCCGTATTATTCGAAATCGGTGATATTCTTGGGCGTGGCTAAGACGAACGGAATTTTCGTATACGGTTCAGGGTCTTCGTCGCGGAGCGCGGCTAACGCGACCATCATTGCGCCTTCGCCCTGGCCTTTCCCGTCCTGCATGACAGATGCGTCGAGCCGTCCGTCGATGATCGCCTGCTTCGCGTCAGGGATCAGGTCGACGCCCATGATAATGATATCCTCGCGTCCGGCGGCTTCTGTGGCTTCGACAGCGCCTAAAGCCATTTCGTCGTTATTCGAGAAAATCAGTTTTAATTTATCGCCGTGGGCGGTCAGCCAGTTTTCCGTGATGGTCATGCCCTGGTCGCGCTGCCAATCGCCGTTCTGCTCAGCGAGGAGCTTATAATTTTCCGCTTCTTTAAGAGCGTCTTTATTGCCCTGGGTCCGGGCGATCGCGCCCTGATTCGAGAGGATCCCGACGAGGATCGCGTAACCGATTTCCTCTTCTTTGCCGAGGAGCTCGACGGCGTATTCGGCCTGGAATTTTCCGGCGTCAGCCTCTTCGGACCCTACGTAGTAAACGTTTTCAGGATAATCTTCCGGATCCAGCTCTGAGAACGGATTGCGGTTGACAAAAACGAGCGGAATACCGGCTTTCTGCGCAGCTTCGATAATCGGTTCGACGGCGCTGGTATCGATCGGTACGACGATTAAAGCGTCGACGCCTTCGGCGATAAACGCGTTGATCTGATCCTGTTGCTTGAGGATGTCTTCGCCGCCGTCGGAGTAGACGTATTCGACGCCTTCTTTTTCGGCGTAGGCGCGCGCGTAACCTTCGATAACCGTCTGAAAGGTGTCATTAAAGTTGTTGCAGGCATAGCCGATTTTGAACGTATCCTGCGCGAAAACGGCGCTGCTGAGAACGAGGACGAGTACGACGGCTGACAGGATTACTATGAATTTCTTTTGCATATCGGATCTCCTTTGATTTCTAAAACGAAAATCTTACATGAATGTAAAAAGAATTATAACGAACCTGTTGCATGGGCGAAAGGGATAAACAGATGATGTTTGTCATATTTTTATGATTAGGTTTACGTGATGGATATCATGTTGCATTGAGTACAAAATACCGGGCGGTTTGCATTTATGATTTGTTATTGAATGGCAGCCGGGCTTTATAGCGGTAAGGAGGTGTATATGGAAAAGGTACGGATTGCGATTGCCGGGTTGGGGCGGTTAGGAAAGATTCATGCGAATCATCTTTGCGGCCAGATTCCGGGGGCAGAGGTTACGGCGGCCTGTTCGATTATCGATACGGAGCTGAGCTATGCGCGCGAGGAACTGGGAATCCGCGACGTTTATCGCGATTATGATGAGATGATTGAACGGGGAAATTTTGACGCGGTGGCGATCGTTACGCCTTCGGGGGTGCATTGTTCACAGCTGACGCGGGCGCTGGAGGCTGGGAAGCATGTTTTCTGCGAAAAGCCGCTGGGCGTGACGGTTGACGAATGCCTTCGCGCGGCGAAAGCCGTTCAGGCGCATCCGGGCCTGGTTTTCCAGTTGGGCTTCATGCGCCGGTTCGATCCATCTTATCGATACGCGATGGAGAAAATTCGCAGCGGGTTGATCGGGGAACCTTACCTGGTTAAGGCGACAGGGTTGGATCCACTGAAGCTGCTTCCGGGGGCGATGAGCTTTCTGGCGACGAGCGGCGGGATTTTCGTCGATATGGCGATTCATGATATCGACCTGATGCGCTGGTTTCTCGGGTCGGAACCGGAATCGGTTTTCGCGGTCGGTTCGACGTTCGGTTTCCCGGAGATCGCCGCGATGGGCGACGTTGAGGCAGGCTGCGCTTTGTACCGTTTTGAGAATGGGGCGATGGGGACGATTCATACGAGTCGGACCGCGCCGTATGGATATCATATTGAAACGGAGATCGTGGGAACGAAAGGCGCGATCCGGATCGGTCAGGTCCCCGCGAAAAATGGAGCGGTTCTGTACACGGACAGCGGCGTCGGGGTCGACTGCGTCGAAGCGTTTCCGGAGCGGTTCGAGCGTGCGTTTCTGGATGAAAAGATCTGTTTTGTCGATTGCGTCCGGAATGGGAAAAAACCGGAGATCGACGTCATCGACGGAGTGCGGTCGGCGGAAATTGCGTTGGCGACGACGCAGTCGCTGAAGAACGGTGAGCTCGTGCGAATCCGGTATCGGTGAATAAGGCGGGAGAGACTGAATTTTCAGCGCCTTAATTCATCCGATATTTGAGATCCGGTTAGCTGCAACTGTTTTAGCAGGGATTCAAACGCTTCGCCTTCGTAGCTTGAGATATGGCCCGTTAATCCAAGCGCGGCGATTGGATTGTTTTCCTGATCATATAGCGCGACGGCCAGGCAGCCAATTCCAAGCGCGTATTCTTCCCGATCGACGGCATATCCCTGTTCCCTGGATATGACGAGCTTTCTTCTAAATTCTTCGATGTCAAGAATCGAATATTCAGTCTGACTCCGGACGGTTTTCCAGGCCTTTTTTAAAAACAGATTTAATCTTGCGCTGGGTAGAAGCGAAGTCAGGATAGTTCCGCCTGCGCTTAAATTTATGGGAATTTTTTCTCCTATTTTCGCGATAACGGTAATTACGGAAAGCGGAAGCGTTTGGTGGATTGTAATTACAGAATCGTCGTCCAAAACCAGTAATTGACAGGCTTGCGCTGTATTCGCTGCAAGCTTTTCCATATACTTATTCGCAATTTCAATGATATTGAATTTGTCATGCGCATACCGCCCTAATGCGATCAGCTTGTACCCCAGCGTAAATTTATCCGAAAAATATCGACTTTCCCGGAGATATCCGTTGCTGCGCAAGCAATTCACGATTCGATAGGTTGACGCGATTGGAATTTGCAATTCTTCGCTGATTTCTTTGGATGACTTTGGTGTTTCGCTTTCACACAGGTATTCCAAAATACTTAGCGCCCGTTCTAACGCAGGCGGGAAATTAGATTCGTCTTGCTGTTCGCTCATAAGCCTCCTATACGGCTACCCAATTATATGAGAGAAATAACCTTTTTTTGCTGATTTCTGATATTGACAAATAAAAACGGGTTCGCTAAAATTATCAAATATAAGAACACTGAAATCACATGTGATTAAAGGCGCGATTGGTCGGAATCAAGCGCTTTGCTTGAAAGTATTTATCAGATAAGAAAGAAGGGATTTATGAAAAGGGTGATTGTTTTTGTATTGGCTTTGGCGATGTTGATCTCAAACGCTGCTGTTGGTTTTCATCCGACGATTGTTTCCGCGATGCAGGCGGAACCGAAGAAGGACTTGAAAATCGGAATGATTGTTCCAACATTGGGGGCTCAGTTCTGGGCGAATTGCGTGGATTTTGCGAAAAGAGGCGCTGAAGAATTAGGCTTCGAACTGGTCGTATTCAACGCCGATAATAAGGCCGACCAGATCAATAAGCTGATCGAGGACGCGATCGCTTCCGGGATTGACGGGTTGATTTTTGTGCCATACTGGTCGGCGGGCAGAAAAGCGGTCATGGATTGCGAAGCTGCCGGGATCCCGATTATCACGATCGATTGTTTTATTGAAGACATCGAACCGCAGGATGCTTTTGCGAACTATATTGCGTTTATCGGCCCGAACGACGAAGACGCCGGATATCGGATGGCGAAGGCGCTGTTCGAGGCTACGCCGGTATCCGATGATGGGAAAAAATATGTCGGCGTTATCCAGGGAACGCCGGGCACGACCGTCGCGATTAATCGGGAAAAAGGATTTGACAAAGCGTTAGCCGAGGAAACGGATGTCGTTGTCGTTGGCCGGGTCAATGGGAATTTTGTCCGGGATGAGTCTCAAAGCGCGATGGAAGATCTCTATCAGGCACATCCGGAGCTTAAAGGCATATGGGCTGCGAATGGCGGTACTGCGACTGGCGTCATGACCGCTTTGAAGAATGCGGGAAAGAAACCGGGCGAGGATGTTATTGTCGTAGCGATGGATTTGAATCCAGAAAATGTTGAGGCGGTTGAGAATGGAGAGCTTCTTTTCGATATCGGCGGACATTGGCTCCAGGGCGGTTTTGCCGCTGTGATGATGTTTGATTATTTGAATGGTTTTCCGATTCCCGCGGAGGAGAAGAATACGGTCCTGAATTTATTGCCGTTGACGCGGGATAAGGTCGCCCAATTTAAAGAAGATTTCCCTGGCGGAATTCCAGCTTTTGATTTCAAAGAAGCGTCGAAGGTTTATAACCCTGACGCGTCTCAGGCTGCTTTTGAGATGAAGTACAGCAAATAAAACTTTGTAAAAGGCTGAAGCGACGGTGATCGATATGACGGCTGTCGCTTCAGCTGCACCGGATTTTCGCGAATTTTTAAGGAAGTGTATCAGATGATCGTTCGAGCGGTAGATATCTGCAAGAGATTTGACGCAACCGTAGCTTTAGACCATGCGAAAATCGAATTGGTTTCCGGACAGATTCATTCGATCGTTGGTGAAAACGGCGCTGGAAAATCGACGTTATTAAAGGTTATCGCCGCGGTTCATAAGCCGGATAGTGGAGAGATTACGATTGATGGGCAGCGTTTCGCTCCGTTAAATTTTCTGGACGCCTCTAAAAAAGGAGTGACGATCGTTTTTCAGGAGTCGTCGATCAATCCTTACCTGACGATCGCAGAAAACATATTTATCGGCAGGCATCATGAATTCAGCCGCCCTTTCCTGGGGCTTGACTGGAAGAGAATGAATCGGGAGGCGCAGGATATTTTAGCGTCGATCGAGTCCGGAATTGATATTCGACAAAATATAAGAA
The DNA here is from genome assembly GCA_938020565.1 of uncultured Anaerolineaceae bacterium. Taxonomy (GTDB): domain Bacteria; phylum Chloroflexota; class Anaerolineae; order Anaerolineales; family Anaerolineaceae; genus Flexilinea. The sequence continues at coordinate 10,450 of CALIHP010000014.1, forward strand.
GTCTTGATTTCGGCCAGTGGAAATTGATCGAAATCGCGAGAGCGTTATCCTACAATCCGAAAGTCCTGCTATTTGACGAGTCAACCGCGTTTCTCAATAATCGAGAGTCAAAGGTATTTCTTCAAGCTGTTCGGAACCTCCGGAATCGGCAGATTGCGATCGGTTTTGTATCGCATCATATGAACGAGATTTTTGAGGTTTCGGATCGAATTACCGTAATGCGCGATGGAAAATTTATCGCTGAGTACGGTCGGAATGAGGCGACAGTTGAGAGAATTGAATCTGCGATGGTTGGAAGGTCGATCGGGTCAAGTATTTACCCGGATCATCCTATGGCCAAGGTATCCGACGACGTTATCCTGAGCGTGAAAAATCTTTCGGTTGATAACAGAGTGACCGATATTACGTTCGATCTTCGGCGTGGCGAAATTTTAGGTATCGGCGGGCTGAAGGGAGCGGGCGGGGAAGCGATCCTTAACGCGATTTACGGGTCGGAAAAGATAACGGCAGGTCAAATTTATTTATCGTCTTTACGGTATTCAGCTCCTGCTCCATCGAAAAGCGTTGTGAATCGGATTGCGTTGGTTCCTGGGGAGAGGACGGTAGAAGGGCTGATTCCTGAGTTTTCGATTCATGATAATTTGAATATGACCGCGCTCCCGAGAAAAGGTTTCTTACGCGATAAAGCGAAGGAACGAGCTACAGCGGCAAATCAAATTCGTTTGATCAGAATCAAAGCCAGCGATCCAAAGCTTCCAGTGAATTCACTAAGCGGCGGAAATATGCAGAAAGTGGTGTTGGGAAAATGTTTATCGATTCATCCGAATATTTTGCTCCTGAACAATCCAACACGGGGTATTGATATCGCCGCAAGGCAGGATATTTATTTTCTGCTCCGTGAGCTTTGTTCGCAGGGAGTTTCGATTCTTCTGCTAACAGAGGATTTGCTGGAGCTGCTGGGTATGAGCGATCGAATTTTGTTGCTAAAGAAGAAAAGGGTTTCGAAGATCTTTGAAGAAAATCGGGGTCTCTCGGAAGAAGACGTGATCCGTTTTATCGTTTAGCGGTGTGGAGGCGATGAGTTTTATGTTCCGGTTCTCGATGGAGAAGGTTAGAAGGATTGAATTCAGGAAGTTCTTTCCGTTTATCCTGTTGACTGCTCTTTGTATTGTTTTTACAATTACGAATAAACGTTTTCTTCAGTTTTCTAACTTTATGATTATCGCGCAGCAGATGGTCGTAACGTTGATCGCTGCGTTGGGAATGACGTTCATTATCGTTACCGGCTCGGTCGATTTATCGGTTGGGTCGATTGTCGCCTTGTCGGCGCTGACGACGGCGCTGACGGTTCCAAAATTCGGTGTCTTCGCCGTGATTCCTGCTGCGGCTGTCGGTACGCTCTGTGGGCTGCTGAATGGGTTCGTTTTTACCAAGGGGAAAGTTCCGTCGTTTATCGTTACGATGGGCGCGATGGTATCTTATCGCGGGCTGGTCTTATTGATAACGCATGGCGCGCCGGTTGAAATAAAGGATATGACCTTTATCAAGACTTATGCTGGAAGGACGTTCTATAATACGCCGAATTCCGTCCTGTTTTCGCTATGTATCCTGTTTGTGATGTGTTACATGTTTGAGAATTTTGCGTTTAGTCGGGAGGTTCGGGCTGTCGGCGGATCTGAAAGAGTCGCGAAACTGACGGGAATTCGCGTCGACAGGGTGAAGATTCTGGTTTTCGTGCTTTTTGGGTTGATGGCCGGGTTGGCGGGTATGTTTCAGGCGGCGCGGACCTACGCGGCAACGCCAACGTTAGGCGAAGGGATGGAGCTGGACGTTATCGCTGCAGTCGTTGTTGGCGGAACGCCGATGTCCGGGGGCGTAGGAAGTGTCGTTGGAACGCTGTTAGGAACGTTTATTATCTCAGTTCTCAGCAATGGAATGAATATTATGGGGCTGTCTTCTGAAATTCAGCAGATTGCAAAAGGAATCGTTCTGATTCTCGCGGTTTTTGCGACGATTGATCATAAGAAGATTAGCGTCATTAAATAAAGAAAAGGAGATGATCGTGATGGAAAAGAAACCGATGATAGGGTTGATTGGATTTTCGGACGGCGAGCCTGCCGTTCATGAGCAATTAAAGGAAATTGTTCAGAAGCAGGTCGACGTTATTGCGGAAGAGCTCGAAAAGCAGGGAGAGGTTATCGTGCTAAAGGCGGACCGGCTTGTTTGTTCGGTTGAGAGCGCGAAAGAGGAAGCTGAGAAGCTGAAGGCGAAAGGCGTAGACGGGACGATTTTTTCTTACGGTGTCTTTGCTTTTCCGAATTTTTCGGCGATTGCGGCGCAAAATGGGAAGGGCCCTTTTCTGCTTGCGGCGAACCTGAATCCGGATTGGCCGGGAATGGTTGCGATGTTGGCGGCCGGCGGTGCGCTGCATCATCTTGGTATTGAGCATTTTCGCGCAGCCGGAGATTTTCGGGACCCGAAGGTCCTGGAGAAAATTACCCATTTCGCCCGGTGTGCGATGGTCGTGTCACGATTGAATGGACAGAAATATGGCCTGATCGGGGGGCGAAGCCTTGGAATGTACAGCTCGACAGTGAGCATGCAGGATTGGCAGAAAAAATTTGGAATCGACGTGGACCATTTAGATCAGTCTGAAATCCTCCGGATTGCGGAAGAGATTCCTGAAGCGCAGGTTGAAAAGGCGTTTGGATGGCTGAGCGAGAATGTCGGCGAAATTAAATATAATGGAACTTCTTTCACTTCAGAAAAACTCAAGCAGCAAATTCGTCATTATGAAGCGACGAAGAGAATCGTGCAGGAGAATCATTACGATTTCGTCGGGGTAAAGTGTCATTATGAAATGAGCCGCCATTATTGTACGGAATGCCTTAGCGCCGCTTTCATGAATGATCCTTATGACTGGGACGGTGAAAAAGAACCGGTTGTATTTGCCTGTGAAGCGGATTCGGACGCGGCGCTAACGATGCAGATTTTGCATCTGCTGACTGGCGATCCGGTTGTGTTCATGGACGTTCGTCATTATGACGCCGAGGAAGACGTCATGGTATTTTGCAACTGCGGATCGGAATCGACCTATTACGCTACCGGGACAAAAGATTTTCGAGAAAACTTAAAAAAGACGACGTTATATCCATGCCTGGATATTTATTCCGGCGGCGGATGTCACGTGAATTTAATGACAAAGGCGGGTAAAGCGACGATCGCGCGATTGAATCGAAACGAGGGAAAATATCGGATGACGATTATTCCGGCGGAATTTGTTGAGCTTCCGCGAGAAAAAATGAAGGAAACGACCGAAGAATGGCCGCATGTATTTGCGAAGCTGCCTTTCGATCATTCCGTTTTCCTGGATCGTTTTGACGCGAATCATTGCCATGCGGTTTATGGCGATCATGTGGATGATTTGAAAATGATTTGCAGAATGCTGAATGTTGAAGTTGAGATGTTTTCGTAACTCGAATCAATTGCAAAGGAGATGATGATGCAGCGGTTCTTAAATAATCCAGACAATGTCGTCGATGAGATGTTGCGGGGTTTTCTAAAGTGTCATCCGGATATTGTTGCTGAAACGTCGAATCCCCGCGTCCTGAAATATGTCCATGCGCCAGCTCAGGGAAAGGTTGGGATCGTTACCGGCGGGGGTTCAGGGCATAAGCCCGCTTTTATCGGATATATCGGAAAAAATATGTGCGATGCTGTTGCTGTAGGCGAAGTTTGCTCCTCGCCTACAGCGAATGCCTTTTTAGACGCGTTTCGTGCCGCTGACGGTGGAAAGGGTGTCGCTTGCCTTTACGGGAATTATTCCGGCGACAACATGAATGTTAAGATGGCGGTAAAGCTCGCTAAGAAGGAAGGTATTGAGGTCAAAACGGTTGTCGCGAACGACGACGCGGCATCCGCCCCAAAGGACCAGGCGGAGAAACGACGAGGCGTCGCAGGGGAAATCCTGATGTGGAAGGCTGCTGGGGCGATGGCTGCGTCGGGAGCAGATTTGGATGAGGTTATTGATTCGGCGAGGGATGCGATTGCCCATACCCGAAGCGTAGGTATTGGGCTGACGCCCTGTACTCTGCCAGCTGTGGGACATCCGAATTTCGAAATAAAGGATGGAACGATGGAGGTGGGAATCGGTCATCACGGAGAACCGGGGATTGAGATCTGTCCATTGGAGAGCGCGGCGGCGGTCGCGAAACGCATGACGAAAATTGTCTGCGACGATCTGCCTTTTCTCCCCGGCGACGAGACAGTTGTCCTGCTCTCCGGTTTAGGGGCGACTCCTTTGATGGAACTTTATATTCTGTATGACGAAGTTCAGCGTATTCTGTCTTCAATGGAAATTTCTGTTCATCGAGCTTACGTTGGAAATTATTTTACTTCACTTGAAATGAGTGGGGCGTCGCTGACGGTCATGAAGCTCAACGACCGGCTGAAAGCGCTGATTGACTTGGACGCATATTCTGTCGGGCTGAAACAGCAGCAGGGGTGAGATATGGACTATTTTCTTAATTCTGACGGGAAGAAGATTTTAACGCGGATGATCGACGCGATACAGAGGAATAAAGATTACCTGAGCGAAATTGACGGACGGGTTGGCGACGGCGATCATGGCATCAACATGAACAAGGGTTTTTCCATTTTTGAGGAACGTATTCACGATCGGGACGTTACTTTTTCTGATGGGTTGGGCGAGCTGGGCGAAATCCTGTTAACTGAAATTGGCGGTTCGATGGGTCCGATATACGGAACAATTTTCGGAGGAATGGCTGAACGCTGTGGGGGGGCCGAAGAAATCAGTCTGTCCCTTTTTGCCGAAATGCTCCGGCAGGGGTTTGAGGACCTTTCCGAAATTATTGAGGCGAAAGTCGGCGATAAAACGATTGTCGACACGTTGGCGCCGGCTGTCGAATCGGTTGAACGATCGGTTACCATACGGGAACCGATCGGCAGAGCGATGGCGTCGATGATCTCCGCGGCCGAGCGCGGGAAGGAATCTACAAAGGAAATGGTTGCGAAGGTTGGGCGTTCCAGCCGGTTAGGCGAACGATCAAAAGGCGTTCTTGACGCCGGCGCCGTTTCATGCTTCCTGATTATCGAAGCGATGGGACAGGGGATTCAGGAGCTTTGCCTGTAGGAGATCGGAGATAAGATGTATAAAATTGCGATTGGCGCGGACCCGAACGCCGGTGAATTAAAGTCGTACCTGATGGAGATTTGTAAAAAATTAGGTCATCAGGTGATCGATATGGGCGCTGAAGACGTTATCTACGCTAACACGGCGATCAAAGTCGCGAAGGAGGTCGCGAATGGATCTGCGGATAAGGGGATCCTGCTTTGCGGTACAGGAATTGGAATGAGTATTGCTGCAAATAAGGTGCATGGGGCTTATGCCGCTTTGCTGACCGATGCCTATAGCGCGGAGAAAGCGCGGACGAGTAACAATACAAATATTGCCTGTTTAGGCGCGTTTACGTTAGGAAGAGAGGTCGCGAAAAAAATATTGGAAATCTGGCTGGCTGCTGACTTTGATCCCGCCTCACCGTCGGCAAAAAAGGTTCAGCGGATTATCGATTACGAAGACGTGAATGCCTGATTTTATATTCATGCGAATCTGATATTTTTCAAATAAGTATAAAGGCTGCGTTTTTTGCCTGTTATCGGGTTGGACGTCCGACCGGATGCCCAACCCTGCTCTGTTGTCTGGCAGGCGTCGGTTCTTCGGTTTATTCCAAGATCACTGCCGGTTTCTCTTTCTCATGATACACTTTCTATCAAATAGAACAGAACTGTCTGGTGAATGAGGCGGCCGTAGATATGACACATCCTTCGCACGAAAAAGCCCTCCCGATTCGCATCCCGAATCTTCCTTTCGTCGTCACGCTCCTGACCCTGCTTGTTGCGGGCGCAATCCTGTACGCCTATATCACGCCGGATGGGCTTGGCCTCACGAACGACAGCGCCGATTACCTCGGCGGGGCGCGTGCGATTCTCGCCGGCGACGGCTACGTCCGTTATTCCGGCGATCGCCAGCCACGGCCGATTACGCAGTTCCCTCCGGGCTACGCGTTCGCGATTGCGAAAGCGGCGGCGTTCGGCGCGCCGGACGTTTTCGCCGCCGCGAAAGCGGTCAACGGGATCGCGATCGTTCTGAACCTGTTCCTGATCGCGGCGCTGGCGTTAGCGACGTCACGGCGCGAATCAGCCGCCGGCTTCGCCGCGGCGCTGACGCTGATTTCCGTTCCGTTCCTCAAGGCACAGTCTTACGGCCTGAGCGAAGCGTTGGCGTCCGTCTGGATTCTGGCCGGACTGCTCCTGCTGTCGGTCGCGCTGCGGAAAGCGCGGCGTCCGCTTTGGGTCTGGCTCCTGATCGGCACGGTTTTCGGGGTCGCTGTCCTGATTCGCTACGCAGCGCTGATTTTCTTCGCCGGAGCGCTTTTCCTGGCCTTCGCGAACGGGAGGACAGCGCGCGACCGCTGGATCCCGGCTTTTGGGATTGCGGCGGGATTCTCGGTTTTCCTTCTCCCCTGGCTGATCCGCGGGCGGATCGTCAGCGACGGCGGCGTCAACCGTACTTTCACGCTGCATTTTCCAACAGCGGACCGGCTTTGGGACGGCGTCCGAACGGTCATGGGCTTTTTCCTTCCTGAGGCTGGGGGAATCGTTGAAAAACCACGCGCCGTTTGGGCAGGGCTGATCCTGATCGTGCTGGCGGCGCTGACGGTTCGCATGGTGCTGAGACTGATTGCCGTTTTCCGTGGAACGGCGCATGATCCCGACGGAGAAGCGATGCCGCTTGCACCGGCTGATTTCTTTGTGTATTTCCTGCTGCTGTACCTGGCGGAGCTGTTCCTGACTGCGGTCTTCGTTGATGGATCGACCGTTTTCGACGATCGAATGCTTTACCCGTTTTTTATCCTGACGATTTTAGCGGTTTCGTCCGCCGCCGCGAGATTCATGGAAAAGCCGGGACAGCGCGCCGCGGCGCTCATCATCCTGACGCTTTTCGGCCTTTCCCTTCTCGAAGACAGCCTCGACCTGATCCGGGCGTTCCACGCTGACGGTCAGGGTTTCGCCGGCCGCGCCTGGCGCGAATCTGAAACGGCGTCGGCGATCGCCGGGCTGCCCGACGGGATAACCTGCTTCAGCAACCGGCGGACGTTCCTTGGCCTGATGAAGGAGCTTCCCTGCTATGTTCTCCCGGTCGGGTTCGACGCCGCGACGCAGCAAGCCTCGGCATCGTTTACGGCGGACCGCGAATGGATGCGGTCTGAGATCCTATCCGGGAAAGCGGCCGCGATCGTTTTTGGCTTCACTGATGATCTTAATTCGGAATCTGAGGATTTTAAATATTACGATGCGTTGTTTGCGGAGCTGCCGTTGTACGGCGCGTATCCGGACGGGAAAATTTTCGCCCGGCCTGATTCAGCACGATGAGTTGTCGGACAATTTTGTGATTTATAGTGTGAAAATGGTAAGAAATTGGCTCATTAACTTGCCAACTATTCGTTTTAGCCTTATAATCCGTAGATAACTTGTTTTGTTGGAGATTAGTGAAGATGGAACATTCCGTTTCCCCGATTGGTTCTGAGAAAGAATCTTTTGACTTTGAGGCCCTTCTTGACGAAGGGATTCGTATCGATTTTCCCAGAAAAGGCGAAATTCGTGAGGGCGTAATCGCCAGTATTACCCCGGACCAAATTTTAGTTAACGTTGGAACGAAGTCGGAAGGCGTTATAACCGGTCGGGAATTAGAGTCGATTCCGAGGGATATTCTCGAATCCTTCGACGTGGATCAGCCGATTTTAGTTTATATTCTCGATCCGGAAGATCAAAACGGGAATCTTGTTTTGTCTTATACCAAAGCGTATGAAGAACAGATCTGGAAAAAAGCCGAAGAGGCGATGGCTTCGAAGGAAGCGATCGATTCGGTTATCAGCGGCTACAATAAGGGCGGGTTGATCGTCGATTTCGGGATCCTCCGCGGTTTTATCCCGGCGTCGCAGATCGCTTTGTCGCGGCGAATGGACGTCAGCGGCGAAAGCCCGGAGCAGCGTTACGGTAAAATGGTCGGGCAGCCGATCCGGATCCGGATTATCGAGGTCGATCGGGAGCGCCGCCGGCTGATTTTCTCGGAGCGGCAGGCGAGCTCGGAAACGCGCGAATCGCTGAAACAGAAAGTCATCGACGGGCTCACTGAAGGCGAAATCCTGACCGGCCGCGTCGCCAGCCTCGCCGATTTCGGCGCGTTCATTAATATCAACGGGATGGCGGACGGCCTCGTCCATCTTTCCGAAATTTCCTGGGACCATATCAAGAAACCCTCCGACGTCCTTCAGGTCGGACAGGAGGTTCAGGTCAAGGTCATCAGCGTCGATAAGGAAAAGAATCGGATTGGCCTTTCGATTCGCCAGACGCAGGACGATCCCTGGCTCGATCAGGTCGCGAAATATCAGGTCGGGCAGCTCGTCGAAGGCGTTATTACCCGGCTGACCAAGTTTGGCGCGTTCGCAAAGCTTGACGATGCGTTCGAAGGACTGATCCATATTTCTGAAATCAGCGACAAGCGCATCGAGCATGCCAAAGAAGTTCTCAAGGAAGGCGATAAGGTCACGCTTCGGATTATCAAGATCGATCCCGCGAACCACAGGATCGGCTTATCGGTTCGCCGCGTCGACTCGATGGCTTATTCTGAAATGGACTGGGATACCTTGATGGCTGATCTCGATTCGCTGACGGAAGAGTAAACCGTTCGCCTGAATTCAGTGCATTCGAAAGGCGTATCGCTCTGTTTAGTCTGTGGATACGCCTTTTTTCTTTCGCTGGCTGAGGAGAGAGACGTTTATGAGAATTTTTATAACCGGCGCCGCGGGCTTTATCGGGTCACATTTAGCCAATACGCTCTGCGAACGGGGACATACCGTTATTGGATTTGATAACTGCTCGACCGGGCATCCAGAGTCGCTCGTTTCCGGCGTCGAACTCGTCCGCGGCGATATTAACGACCGGGAGCATCTTTGGCGCCTGCTCCAGGAGGTCGACTGCGTTTATCATCTGGCCGCGCGCGTCGTCGTCCCTGAGTCGATCGACTATCCCCGGGAGTTCGAACGCGTCAACGTCGGCGGCACGGTTACGCTTCTGGAGGCGATGCGCGACGTGGGGATCCACCGCATGATTTTCGCGTCGTCCGGCGCGATTTACGGGATCCAGCGTCAGCAGCCGCTCAACGAGAACACGAGCAAGCCAAAGCCCGCTTCGCCGTACGCCGTTTCCAAACTCGCGTCCGAATACTATATTAATACGATCGGCCGGCTTTGGGGCCTGGAGGCGGTTTGTCTCCGGATTTTCAACGCCTATGGCCCGCGGCAGGGCTTCTCGTTTTCGCACGCGGCCGTTATTCCGACCTTCCTGAAGCAGGCGGCCGCCAAAGGCACGATCGTTATTCATGGCGACGGGACCAAGACGCGCGATTTCGTTTATATCAGCGATGTTGTCGACGCCCTGATCGCGGCGATGGACCTGAAGAATCCGGACGAAACCGTGATCAATATCGGCTCTGGAGAGGAAACGACGATTAACCGCGTCTGCGAGCTGGCGAAAAAAATAACCGGTCAGTCGCCGGAAATCGTTTATAACCCGAAACGTATTGGCGGACCGGACCGCATGTGCGCGGACCTGACGCTGGCTCGCGAGATGCTCGCCTATGTGCCGAAAGTACCGCTCGAAGAGGGCATGCGGCTCGCTTATGAGCTTGATCCGCGGCTGCGGCAGGCGGGACACGGCCTTTTTTCTTAGACGCCCCGCCGTCCCGCTCGCTGACGGTTAATTGATTATTTGCAGCCGGAATTCCCCTGGCTGACCAGCGGCCAATATGGGAGCGGCTTTGCGTTTCGTCGGATCATGAAGTCGCAATAGTCCCCGTCTTCGAAGCAGGTATGCGTTCTTCGCAGCGGGATATTTAACATACCCGCCGTCACATAATCCAGATTGCACAAATACGGCATGTACGCTTCGTATCCGTACGCCTTGGCAAAATCGCTCAGCGGGCATACCGTATTATGGAAGATCGCCGAATACTCCTCGTTCGGCGGGAGCGCTTCGCTCAGGAAGCTGCCGGGATTGAGGGCCGCGTTCGCGGCGGCTTTTTCCGCCCGTTTCTTTAATATCCTCGTCATCAGGGGTGAGCAGCCCGTTATTCCCGGTAAAATAAAGCGGACGATCCCGGGAGTCTTCCCGAAAACCGACTCGAAACATTGGACCATCCTGTACCCGATCGTCTCCATATCGACCGCGTACTTCTTCAGGACCTCGCCCATCGCAACCAACATGAAGGCTCCCGTCAGGTTTTTCGTTCCGCCCGCGCTGTCCCCGCCGATATAAGGGAACCTTTCAAGCATTTCCTTTTCATATAGATCCCAGATTTCCGCGCAGAGATCGCCGAAGCCTCTCCCCGTGTCCTTCTCTAAGTCCGCGGATATCGGTTTCAGGAAGCCTTCCATTTCCTTTTTCAGCTTCCCGGCTTTCTTTTGATAATATTCATGCATGTCTGCCTCCTTCTGCCGCCAAATCCATGATTACCTGAATTATACATTGTTCAGATTCCCTCATCGATTCCAGCGGCGCCTCTGACGATCATGGTGCCGTCAGAGGCGCCTGGGCGTTCCTTTTTTTGAAACCGGGGCTCGAGGGCGCGGGAAAAAAAGGTTACCAGGACGCGGTATCGCGGATCGCGGCTTTTATATCGCGGTACAGCTGGACGACGTCCGGATTTTCCGAGCTGACCGGAAGGAACGGAGCGCGCGTATCGCCAATATCGCAGCCGTCCAGCCGGACGATCGCCTTTACCGTTCCATACAGCGATCCGAACGCGCACAGGCGGGCAATGAAGGCCGTGATCATCCGCTGGAGGTTCAGCGCGACGTCGATCCGTCGCTCGCGAATCAGGTTTTCCAGCTTCAGGTACAGCTCGGGCATCGCGGCGTATGTCCCGCCGATTCCGGCGTCCGCGCCCATGATCCGCCCAGCGAGATACTGCTCATCGGGGCCGTTGAAGACGATAAAATCTTTTCCGCCTTCTTCCTTGAAATGCATGATATCCTGAACGGATTCGGAGGAACATTTAATCCCCGCGACGCGCTCGTTTTGCAGCATGCGCCGGAACATCGGCATCGACAGGCTGTACCCTGTCAGCTGCGGAATGTTGTAAATAAAAAACGGAAGGTCGGCGGCTTCCGTAATCGCGGTCCAATGCCGATAGATACTTTCTTCGCCGGGGCGATAGTAAACGCAGGGGACGGCGGAGGTTGCGTGCGCTCCGGTTTCCGCCGCGTGGGCGGCGAGGTCGACCGCTTCGCGCGTCGCCGCCGTGCCGACATGAACGATAATCGTCATATCCTCAGGCGCGGCCGAAACGACAGCCTCGAGGATTTGCTTGCGTTCCGGGATGGACAGGAGGAAGCCTTCGCCCGTACTGCCGCAGACGTACAGCGAGCGGACGCCTTTGGTATACTGGTATTGGACGAAATTCCGGGTAGCGGCGAGCGAAATCTCGCCTTTGGCGTCGAATGGCGTGTTCAGCGCGATCGTGACGTTCCGAAAACGATTTACAGCATATTTTGTCATGGGTTCCCTTACCTTTCAGTCTGATTTGTATCAGAAAAAGTGCCTGAAATAAATTCAAACAATTTTATTCTCAGAATATTTTCAGGTTATTATTTTTGAGAATATTATAATTTGTTATTTTATATATTTTTATCTTTCCTTTTAAAAACAGATTAAACTTTAATTTTTTTGACTATCTAACCATCTGTTTTAATTTTCTTTCATTACTTAATAACTTACTTAAATATTGATTTTCACTTTCAGTTTTATTTAATTTTCCTTCAAGTTTTTCTATTTCTATTTCATATTCATCTAATAATTCTTCATAATCAGATACTTCATTTACTAATAATTCTTTTTGGTTTATAAAATGTTCTGCTTGTAATAATAATTTCTCTTCATATTCTTTTGAAGCTTCTACATAACCTTGTTTTTTACCTTCATATTTTCCCATATTGTAAAGATCTGCTAAACCTGGTGTATCTTCTGTAAAAGTCTCTTTAGCTATTTTTTTTATTCCTTTGACTAAATTTTTTTCTTCTATTACAGATTTAACAATATCTACTGCCATTTGTCCAGGTATCACACTTCTTTTTAAAAACCTAATTATTCCCATTATTCTATTTCCTCCAGATTTAATTTATCTCCTTTTATCATATCTTTAAACCCATTTAAAACAAATTCTTCTTTTATTTTTTGGATATATCTTGTATCGTAAACTAAATGATATAACGTTACTAATAATCCTCCTATATCTAAATCTTTTATAGCTTCTTCATTTCCAGAATACATATTAGCTCCTACCCATATTACATTACTTGAAGAAGCGATTAAATTAGAATATAAAATTATTTTTTTTGTTTTTACATTATACAGTTCTCTTGATGAATATTTTTGTTCATCATATAATAAATTATGAAAAATTGTTATAATATTATTTATTAATTCGGATATTTTCGCTGAAAATCCTATTTTGATTAAATCACCTGTGCTAATATATTTAGTAAGTTTTTCTGTTTCTTTATTAGATAAAATTAAATTTGCTCCTGGAATTTGAATACCACAAGGAGTATATAAATCTGTACCTATATGAATAATTTGTTTTATTAATGAAGCAACAAAAACTTTAGGATCGTCAATCGTTCTTTGAATAGACTGATCAAACATCTCTAAAGTAGAAGCATTTTTACCTATACTTGGATTTTTATATAAACTAGTATATACCACATGATTTGTTTTTATAACTGGCAATATTCCTTCTTTTTTCACACTTGTTATTGTATTTGTCATTATATTAGCTGTACCAAAAATTAATCCCAATATAGGATCATGCCCTAATGTTGCAAATCTATGATTAGCACCTTTAAAAATTTTTAAATTTTCTGTTTTTAAATCATTTGGATCGAAATTCCATGTATACCCTTTATTAAGATACAATTCTATTGTTTTATCATTTAAATATCTTGTTGCATCATATGGAACTCCCAATGTTGTGATTATATGCTCTAACGATGAATAATATGGCTTTTCTATACTATTATTTTGAAGCAAATCATTATTAAGTACATTATTTTGAAGTTTATGAAGTTTATGCTCTTTTACATTTCCAACTCCAGCTTTTTCTATTTTTGTCAACATATTTATTATTATTATTCTAGAAAGTTGCAAAGCAATTGCAAGAAAAAGAAACGAAGCATCTATACCATCTAATCCTGTTTGTCTATTAAATTCATTTTCCAAATCATTTATTAAATATTCAGCATCATGTGCTACTTTTACAACTCTGTGATTTTCTTCTACAATTGTATTTATATTTAAATTTATTTTTTCTGTATTTTCTTTTAATTTTTTTCGTTTTGCTCTTAAATCTTCAAGCGACACTTTTTAACTCCTTTGTATTTATTATTATTATAGAAAAATGCAGTAATTGTTACTTTTATTTCTATCAAGACTTGTCTTTAAAATTATAATTTTTGAATAATTTATTATTTATGTTTTTTTTTATGATTATCTTTATTTAATGCCATATAATTTTCATCATCTGTACTCAAATCTGCATACGTAGTTGCTTTTTCTTTAATATGATGTATATCGAATGTTTTTTCTAAATTTCTTCCATCTTCTTCATCTATTTTTGAACTTAATCTTTTATATGTTTTATTTCTTTTGTCTATTTTTTCATATTCATTAGCTCCCAGTTTTTTTCTCTCCATAATTTCAGGAGAAGTATTTATATTTTGAATACTATTACTACTATATTTATATAATTCTTTTTTTTCTGGAGTATTTATTGCATCTAAATTTTCATTTAATTGTTTTTGCAAAGAATTTATTCGTATTGCTTCTTCTTCTTGACCATTTAAATTATAAATTTTCCTTCTGTCTGCATCGGAAAATTTCCTTAATATTAAATGTTTTGCTTCTTTAGGTGTTGTACTCATAATTCCAGAAATTGTTTTAGTGTTTAATTTTGCAACTACTTGCCCATCCTTTAGCATAAAAACTCCCTCTTCAATTGATTTGTCTATTTTCTCTAAACTTTCTTTATCAAGAATATTTTCTGAATTAGGTTTTTCATATTTTATGTTTTTAGCTGATTTGGAAATAGTTGCTAAATCTTTTCTCACTGCCTCAATTTTACTCTTCTTCATATTTTAAAACCTCTTTGTATATCTCTGTTAATTTTTGAGTTGCTTTATTACTTTTTTCAGAATTATTATTTTTATCAGGAGAAATATATTTTAAAATTTCATTTCTCCATTTTTTTAATTTGTTTTTATTATCTATTATTTCTTCAGTTAATCCTAAACTTTCAGAACGCAATGGATTGTCTACATTTAATAAAATAAATATATATGTTTCTTTTTTTAAGAAATAATTTATATCTTTTACAAATAACCATATATTCTCCCAAGAATTCATTTTTATTTTTATATTAGGAAACTCTTTTTTTAATTCTATTCTTATTTTTTTTATATCATATTCTTTTTTTAATTCTTCAAGCGAAGAACAATTTTTCCACATTTATTTCTCCTTCTTTTTTTATTTTTTCAAATTTCTTTACACCGAACAACTGATACACTCCTCAATCGTAGCCTTTCTCGTTCTTGTATAATAAAGAGATTTCAATCCTAATCTATGTGCATAAACATACAGTTTCGCCAGATCCCTTGTTGTATCTGTACTTTTATTAAATAATATTGTAGAGATTCCCTGATCTACGTGTCTCTGTATTACAGACACAAGTTTCAGTATATTTTTCTGATCCATGTCATATGCAGACTTATAGAAGAAATAGTTGTCATTTGTCAGGTAAGGCATTGGATAGAATGTCGTACTGTCTCCATATTCCCTTACTTCTATCGTATCCACAACAGGCATTACGGAAGCTGTAGAGTTCATTATGTAAGATGTAGACTGATTTGGTGCAATGGCCATTCTATAGGCATTGTAAACACCGTATTTCATTACATCCTCCTTCAATCTTGCCCAGTTATCCTGAGTTGGAATATGTATTCCTTCAAATAGTTCCCTTACCTTGTCTGTCTGAGGTAAGTATTCATTTTCAAGATATTTATTAAAATAATTTCCATTTGCATATTCCGACTTATCAAAATCCTTAAATGTTTCCCCTTTTTCCCTAGCTATTTCCATCGATCTTTCAAGCGAGTAGAAATTCACCATCATAAAGAAAACATTACAGAAATCAAGTGCTTCCCTGCTTTCATACATTATGAAATTCTTTGCAAAATATCCATGCAGGTTCATTGCTCCAAGTCCTACACTGTGCAGCTCCTCATTTGCCTTTTTGATTGAAGGCACAACATCAATATTTGTCAAATCTGACACTGTTGTCAGTGAATCTATCGCAGCCCTCGTAGCTTCCCTTATTCTTTTATTTTCCATTACTGTGGCAATATTAAGTGACCCCAGATTACATGAAATTCCTCTTCTTATAACATCTTCTTCAAAATACGAATTTATGTCTGAAACTTCCGACAGCTGCATTATCTCTGTACACAAGTTTGAAAATTTCACAGAACCTATTTCCTTCAGTGCATGTTCCTTGTTTGCATTATCCTTGAAGAATAAATACGGATATCCGCTTTCCTTCTGTGTCTGGGAAATTTTAATTAAAAGCTCCCTTGCGTTAATCTTTTTCTTTTTAACATTTGGATTGTCAACAAGTTTTTCATACATTTCGTTCATATCCATTTCATCTAGATATTGACCATATTCTAAAAATACAGTATGAGGATGGAATGTGTAACAGATTTCATCTTCCCTTGCCAGTTCCATAAATTTATCAGGAACGATTACCCCTATTGAAAGGGATTTTATTCTTATTTTTTCATCAACATTTATCTTTTTACAGTCTAAAAATTCATTAATATCAGAATGGAATACATTCAAATAGACAGCTCCTGCTCCTGCTCTCTGACCCAGCTGATTTGCATAGGAAAAAATATCCTCCATTATTTTCATAATAGGCAGTACTCCCGAAGCTCTTCCTTCAACACCTTTTATAGATTCTCCTCTTGCCCTTACTTTAGAAAGATTTATTGATACTCCTCCACCAATTGAAGAAAGTTTCATTGCAGAATCAAACACATATCCTATTCCACTCAGATTGTCTCCCATTTCATCTAGGAAACATGATACAAGCTCTCCGGATCTCTTTTTTCCCGAATTAAGAAATGTAGGTGTGGCAGGCTGATATTCC
This sequence comes from uncultured Anaerolineaceae bacterium, assembly GCA_938020565.1. GTDB lineage: Bacteria > Chloroflexota > Anaerolineae > Anaerolineales > Anaerolineaceae > Flexilinea. The sequence continues at coordinate 26,789 of CALIHP010000014.1, forward strand.
TGATTTATTAACATTTCTGCATATTCCATTGCCTTATTCTTATTTCCCTGTGCCAAATACAATGAAACAATGGATATTCTGTCTTCGTATCTTTCAAGAAACTTTTCTCCTGTGTCATCTCTTAAAGCATAGCTTTGATAAAATTTCGATGCACTCATAAAAGAAGCAAATCTGAATTTTTTATTATATACTGACTTAAATACTTCTTTTATTTCTTCAAATGTATACATATCATAAAAATTTATATAATAATCATTTTCAATAAGATAGTCCATTTTTTCCTTTAAATTATGAAAAAACACTGTATTTTTGTTTACATAATCTATAAAATAGGAGTAAACAGCTTCTTTATCCTTTTCAAGCTGAAATTCTCCATCCTTTTTTACCATTATTTCATTATTTAGATATATCCATTTTTTTGCTTTTGCCAACTTCTTTCCCTCATTTCTAAATTTTTTTCATATATTATTTATTTTCAATACTATTTATAAAATATTCCACCTGAACGTGTGTTCCCGACAGTTCAAATTTCATTAATACCGGAATTCCATATTTTTCTTCTATGTTATCTGCCGCTTTTCCAAATAAAGTTCCCCAGTTCATGTTACCGCTTGAACATACAGATTTTATACATTCTCTATTATTTTTATTTTCCAGAAATTTTTCTGTCGTACTGGGAGTTTCTCCAAAATTAGTAGTAAATGTTACTAAATGACCTTTTTCCGATATTTCCATATTATCAGTTATCTTAATAAAATTCCATTCCGGCTTTTCTTTTTTTATTTTATCTATAAATCTTTGTACATTTCCTGTTTTTGAATCATAATATACAAACATAATTTATATCCTTTCATTATGGCCTTTATGCCTTTATAATCTACAAAATTACATTTTTATATAATTTATAAAAAAAAGACTATCCCAAAAATAGAAAATTTTTGATAATGAACAAATCATTTACAAGTTGAATGAGTTATCTCAAAAATAAAATCTAAAATCCTATATGAAAAATTATATTTATGAATTATTTGTAAATTTCACAATGTAAAACAGGAAATGAATTTAGAAAAAGTCATCTGTTCGAACCTCTGGTGAGTTTTTGACTTTTTCTTAATGAATGACTGTTTTATATAAGTGAAATTACAACAAATGAGTAAATATATTT
>CALIHP010000015.1 GCA_938020565.1 uncultured Anaerolineaceae bacterium
GGTTCTCAGCGTCGTACCATTTCGCGCCGGTGTCGACGATTTCGGATTCAGCGGCTTTTCCTTCGATCGCGTTCACCGCGAGTTCGACGGCCTTGAAGCCAATCTGATACGGGTCCTGGGTCACGGAACCGAGGAACCAGCCCTTTTCAACGGCGGTCCGCTGGGTTTTACCAGCGTCAAACCCGATCGCAATAATATCCTTGAATTTTCCTTTTTCCGAATCGAAGTCCGATCCGTCGTTCGACGCGGCGAGGACGCCGCCGGCGGCGTTTTCGTTCGAGGCGTAAATCGCGGCGGGATCGAGCGAAAGGAGCGCTTCTGCGCCGGTCTTCTGGTCCGCGGCGGAGGTCGTTGCCGGAACGTTGACAACGATCTTCAAGATGGCGGCGTCGTTCGCGCGCGCGTATTTATCGTGACCTTCAACGGAGGTCAGGTCTTCGCCGACGAGTTCGACGAGCTTATCGATAAAGCCGGTTGTCCGGGAGACGATCGATTCTGAAGTCGCGTCCTGGGAAATGACGGCGACGGTAATCGGAGCGTCGGCGGTCGCGGCGGCGACTTTGGCGGCGAAGCCTTCGTCCGCGAAAAGATGCTCGGCGGCAATCGCGGCCGCGGCCTTGTTATCGGTCGAGGCGGTCGCGTAGATCGACCCTTCGGGCGCTCCGGGGACGCCGGAGTCAAAACCGACGACCGGGATTCCGGCGTCTTTCAGCACGACGAGCTGTTCCTTGACGGATTCGGTATCCAGCGCTGCGAGCGCGACGGCGGCGGGTTTCTTATCGATCGCGGATTTCAGCATGTCGACCTGAATCGCGATATCGGATTCCGTCGGCGGTCCGTCGAACGTGATCTCGACGCCGTACTGTTCGGCGGCGGCCTGCGCGCCCTTGGCGACGACCTGCCAGAACTGATGCTGAAAGCCTTTGGACACGATGGCGATGTAGGGTTTATCCTGCGCGACGGCGACCGAAGCGGCGAGGGGTAAAACCAGCGCGACAATCAGTAATACGGTTAAAAGCTTTTTCATGAAGGTTCCTCCCAATAATTTTGATACCGGCGGACTTCTTCGTTCGCCGGGTTAACCACAGGTTTAATCTTTCCTGACGGCGTTCGCTTTTTTATTCCGATAGATATCGAGGAGAACGGCAAGGATAACGACGAGGCCGGTAAAGAAGGTCTGGAAATGCCCCTGCAGTCCCATCGACATCAACCCGGTTTTTAACACGGACATCAGGAATGCGCCGATCAGTGTTCCGGACATTGTCCCGACGCCGCCGGACATCGACGTCCCGCCAATAATAACCGCCGCGATCGCGTTCATTTCCAGTCCGTTCCCGGTTCCTGGGATAATCGTCGTATAGGTCGCGGCGTAGACGATCGCCGCTAGGCCGCAGAAAAAGCCGCAGACGGTGTAGACAGCGATTTTCCAGAATGAGACGTTGACGCCGGAGAGCCGGACGGATTCTTCGTTCGATCCGATCGCGTAGGCGTAACGGCCGAAGCGAGTTTTCGTCAGCAGGACCCAGGCGACAAGGAAAAAGAGAATCATGTAGATAATACCGCTCGGAAAGCCGCCGCCGGTTTTATAGAAGACCTGCTTGTAAAGTCCGTCAACGTCGAAGCCGGAGGGGAAGCGCTGTGTCTGGACCTTTGTGATTATCGCGCCGAATCCCTGAGTCATCATCATCGTTCCAAGCGTCGCGATGAATGGCGGGAGCTTGAGTTTCGCGACGAGGAGTCCATTGATCCAGCCGACGAACGTTGCGATCAATACGACGATCCCTAAGACGATCCAGATATTCATGCCTTTCGTATAGAGGTAACCTCCGATCAGCGCGGACATCATCATATTCGTCCCGATCGAAAGGTCGATTCCGCCGGTGATAATAATAAACGTGATCCCGAATGCCATAAAGCCGACGTAATATGTGCTGTCCAGGATGCTGACCAGCGTTCCGGTCGAGAAAAAATTCTTCCCGAAGAAACAAAAGAAAATATACAGGATGACCAAAGCCGCCGGAGCGAGAATCTGCTGAAGGTCGAATTTACGTTTGAGATTTTCCATGAGTTTTCTAATCCTTTAATTTCGCCGGGTGGCGTATTTCATGATGGTTTCCTGCGACGCTTCCTCGATATTGAGGATTTTCGTGATCCGCCCTTCGCACATGCAGGCAACACGGTCGCTCATGCGCAGGATTTCCTGTAATTCCGAACTGATCATGATGATGGACTTGCCTTCTTCTGCGAGGAGCGTCATCAGCTTGTAAATTTCGCTTTTCGCGCCGACGTCGATCCCGCGGGTTGGCTCGTCGAAGATCAGCACGTCGCAATTGCGCACGATCCATTTCGCGATAATGACTTTCTGCTGATTGCCGCCTGAGAGGTTGCGGATGAGCTGCGAAACGGTTGGGGTTTTGATATTGATTTTCTTAACGTATGTTTCGGTTGTGCCGCGGACTTTTCTGTCGTCGACGAAGCCGTTCCGCGTAAAGCTTTCGAGATCGGCGAGGACGGTATTATCGGAAACGGAGAGTCCGACCGCGAGGCCGTAACGCTTCCGGTCTTCGGAAAGATAACCAATCCCGGCGCGGACGGCGTCGATCGGCGCTTTTATTTTCAGCTTGGTTCCGTTTTTATAAATATCGCCGCTTTCGATCGGATCGGCCCCGAAGATCAGTCGGGCGGTTTCGGTTCTTCCGGCGCCCATCAGACCGGCGAATCCGAGGATTTCGCCTTTTCGGAGATCGAACGACACGTCATGCACGTTGCGGGAGGTCAATCCGCGAACTTCGAGAACGACCGGGGCGGTATCCGGAATACTCGATCCGGTTTTCGGCTCGATATAAATAACCCGCCCGACCATAGCCTGGATAATTTCGTCGAGGTTTGTATCCTTCGTGACGAGGGTTTTGACGTATTCGCCATCGCGCATGATCGTGATCCGGTCGGTAATCGCCTGAATTTCGTCCATGCGGTGTGAAATGTAAATCATGGTAACGCCATGGGCTTTCAGGTCGTTCATGACGTTGAACAGCTCGACGACCTCAGCTTTCGTCAGCGCGGCGGTCGGTTCGTCGAGGATCAGGATCTTCGCGTCCAAAGAAATCGCTTTAACGATCTCGACCATCTGCTGTTTTCCAACGGTCAGATTGCCGACTTTTTCGGTCGGGCTGATATCCATCTTGATCCGTTCGAAGAGTTGCCGCGTCTTCTGGTTGATCGTTTCGTCGTCGACGAAAAACGACGTTCCTTCGCGTCCGATAAAAATATTCTGCGCGGCGGTTAAGTGATTCATCAGGTTTAATTCCTGATGAACGATGGCGATTCCGGCGTTCTGAGCTTCTTTCGGGCTCCTGAACGAAACGCGTTCACCGTTATAAAATATTTCACCCTCGTCCGCCTGATAAATCCCGGTCAGCACTTTCATTAAGGTCGATTTCCCGGCCCCGTTTTCGCCGACGAGCGCGTGAATTTCCCCTTTCCGAAGTTCAAGACAGC
>CALIHP010000016.1 GCA_938020565.1 uncultured Anaerolineaceae bacterium
GCCCCTGCGGCGAGCGAGACTTCGGCTCTGTCGGCGACCGTCACAAAACCGGCGACGCTGACGACTGCGCCGAGCGCGACGGCGACAGCTGAACCGAGCGCAACCGCGACCGTTACCGTAACAGCAACGTCGGTCCCGACGGCAACGCCGGTTCCTCCAACGCGTGCGTTCGTCCCGACGATTACGCCGACGCTGACGCGGACGCTGCGCCCGACGGCGACGGCGACGGTAACGTTCACCGCTGCGCCGCCGGTCAACTACGCGGTTGTGCATGTTGAAAACGACGTCGGCGTTCTCGTTCGGCTCAGTCCCGAATTCAACGCTGTGGTGATGAAATCGGTTCTGAATGGATCGCTGCTGGAGCTGATGGGCGAGGAACGCGAAATGCCTTTTAACGCGTTTACCTGGGTCAGGGTCAGGACGAACGACGGTTACGTCGGCTGGGTTGGGAAAAATACCCTGATTTATCCGGATGGATGGACGATTACGCCGACGGCCGTATCGCGCCTGACGCCCGATCCGGCGACGGAATTTCCGAAAGCTGAGCTGCCCCCGGCGTCTCCCGACGTTTCCGGGACGAAGCCTCCGGTTCAGTCGCCTGATCTGATGAGCAGCGTCGCGGAAGGGAAGTACGCGATCGTTCAGTCTCAATCGGAGATCGGCGTCCTGCTTCGCGTCAGTCCTGAACGAAACGCTGACGTGATGAAATCGATCCTGAATGGGAGCCGGATCGAATTAACCGGGCGCGAGCGGACGACGGAGCCGGGCGATTATGCCTGGGTTCAGGTTCGGACTGAGGATGGGTTCGTCGGCTGGATCGGGATGGAAGGACTGACCTTTTTAAACGATCCGAGCGAGTTGGCGGCGGCTGTCGCCTCTGCCCGGCCGACCGTCGCGCTGACGCTCCGCCAACCCCTTGACAAAGAAACAACAACGACCGCGATTGCTTCGGGAAAGTACGCGGTCGTTCAGTCTCAAACGGAAATCGGCGTTCTCCTTCGCGTCAGCCCGGATCATCAGGCTCAAACGATGAAGTCGATCCTGAACGGGAATCGGGTTGAGCTGACGGGCGAAGAGCGGCCTGCGACGGCACGAAACGTCGCCTGGGCTCAGGTCCGAACCGAGGACGGGCATGTCGGCTGGGTTCCAAAGGAGGGCCTGATCTTCCCGGATCAGGCGGGCGCGCTTATCGTTCGGGCGTTATCGCCGACCCCTGTGCCGTTTTTGGATAACGCAGGCAGAACGACCGCGGTTGCTTCAGAGAAGTACGCGGTCGTTCAGTCTCAGACGGAGATCGGCGTTCTCCTCCGCGTCAGTCCGGATCGCGGTGCTCAGGTCATGAAATCGATTTTAAACGGAACGCGGATTGAATTAACCGGAGAAGAACGCGCCGAGACGGGGCGCAGCGTCGCCTGGGTTCAGGTTCGGACCGAGGACGGTTATATTGGCTGGATCGCGAGAGAGGGCTTGGTTTTTTCTGGCGGCGCGGTAGCGGTGATTCCGACGGTAGTTCCGAGCCCGATCGTTCCGTCGCGTCCGACGGTAGTTCCGAGCCCGGTCGTTTCGTTGCGTCCGACGGTGGTTCCGAGTCCGGTCGTTTCGTCGCGTCCGACGGTAGTTCCGAGCCCGGTCGTTTCGTCGCGTCCGACGGTGGTTCCGAGCCCGGTTGTTCCGTCGAGTCCGACGGTAGTTCCGAGTCCGGTCGTTCCGTCGCGTCCGACGGTAGTTCCGAGTCCGGTCGTTTCGTCGCTTCCGACGATTGTCCCGACGGTCATGCAGGAGCCGGTTGTTTCCGAGATTCCGACGGCGATCCCGACGTTCCCGGCGACCGTCGAATACGCGATCGTTCGGAACGAGCTGGACGTCGGGACGCTGATTCGAGAGGGGCCGGATTGGAATTCGGGAGTGAAAATGTCGGTTCTCAACGGGGATCAGGTCGTGCTGACCGGTGTCGAACGGAAGAGCCGGTCCGAGAGAACGCTTTGGATTCAGGTTCGAACGGTTAATGGATATGTGGGCTGGGTCCCGCGGGAGGTGCTGCGTTTTGCGAACGAGGCGATTCCGACGCTTGTGCCGACGCGCGTACCGGTCGCGGTTTTTTCCGGCGAACCGGCCGATTATGTCATTATCAACGCGTCGGACCAGCCGGGGGTTTATATCCGCCTCGATCCGACGACCTCCGCGGCGGTTCGGAAAGCCGTTTTGAATGGGTCGCTGGTCGAGCTGGTTCGGGGCGCGGAAGAGATGACATCCGAAGGATTGACCTGGGTTAAAGTCAAGACGGTGGATGGACTGGTCGGATGGGTCGGAAAGGAGACCCTGATCTATCCGGAACGATAGAAGAAAAGGAAATAAAAAATCCGAATTGAGCGCTGAATCCTTCGTTCGGATTTTTTAATCCATGTCCCGGAGGAGCCAGGAGAAAGCTCATGGTTTTTCGGATTTTCCGGAAAGCTCCGCTTTTTCCCTTGACGGCGAACAGTTGTTCTGATATAGTTCTGGAAACAGAGTGATGGATCCCGCCGCCCAGGGCAGGGTCGAATGGAGAGGATTATGCCACGACGCAGTAAGCTTATGAGCGATCGTCATCGCAGGATTATGGATTTTCTCGAAACGTATCAAAACGAGAATCAGTACGCGCCGTCGATTCGCGAAATCGGCAACCATATTAACGTCAATTCAACGTCGCTGGTTGATTATTACCTGCGCCAGCTGATTGATATGGGATATCTCGAACGCGATAACCGGATTTCACGTTCAATTCGCATGATTAAGCCGTATCGAGAGGAAGGCGAGCCGCGCCCGGTTCTCTCCTACTCGAAACAGGACGTGCTTCGTTTCCAGATTCTGGGGCGGATCGTCGCCAGCGCGCCGATCCCGGTTCCAGGGTCGGATTTAGCCTATTTCGACGAGGAATCATACGTTGAGATTCCGCGGCGGATGCTCCCCGCGAACGAGAAAGAAAGCGAGCTTTTCGTTCTCGAGGTCTCCGGCGATTCGATGGTTGACGCGATGATTAACGATGGCGATAAGGTCGTCTTCCGTCATACGAATAAAGCCAATAACGGCGATATGGTCGCGGTCTGGCTGACGAAAAACGATGAGACGACGCTGAAATATTATTATCGCGAGGCCGGCCGAATCCGGCTTCAGCCGGCGAATCCGACAATGGGGCCGATTTATATCGATGACCCGGAGCAGGTTCAGATCATGGGGAAAGTCGTTATGGTTATCCGCAGTGTCTGATCCGATGGGTGCGGATCGGCCGAAGCCGCGCCTGGCCGTCGTCTCTTCGCTTTACCCGCCGCATTTAGGCGGCGTCGAACGGTATACGGCTTCGCTGGCGCGCGCGTTAAGCGCCCGGTATACGGTTGACGTCTTCTGCCTGAATACAGAGCGGCAGCCCGCTGAAATCGTTGACGGCGGCGTTACGGTTCGCTGTCTCCCCTGTATTCCGGCGTTCGGGGGACGGTTCCCGCTTCCGACGATCGGCGCGCTCCGGGCGTTGGAAGGCTGGATCGACCGGCTCGCGCCATCGGCGGCGATCGTTCAGACGCGGCTGTATCCGCTGAACGCTTTCGCGGTCCGCACGTTCGCAAAACGTCGGATCCCGACGCTGACGATTGAGCATGGGACCGGGTATATCGATTTCCGTTCAGCGGTTTGTAACAGTCTTTGGCGGCTGTATGAACGGTTGCTGGCCGGTGTCTTCCGCCGGAGCGGGACGTCGTTTTACGCCGTGTCGCGCGCGGGGCTGGACTGGCTTGCGAACTTCGGGCTTCAGGGCGAGGGAGTTCTTCCGAACGGCGTTTCTCCGTCCGATTTAGAAACCGCTGCGAAGGGAATGCGGTCGGAGGCCGGCGTTTTGGACGAGGATTTCCTGATCGTTTTCGCCGGGCGTCTCCTTCCGGAAAAGGGCGTGATGGATCTCGCCGCGGCGGTCCGGGAGCTGAACGATCCCGCCGTCCGCCTCGTTTACGCCGGGAGCGGCGATTCATCGACAGAGGGGCGGCTGCGCGCTGAACCCGCGGTCGCGTTCGTCGGCCCTCTTTCGCATGATCGTTGGCTCGGGCTGCTGCTGGAAAGCGATCTGCTCTGCCTGCCGACGCGGTATCCGGAGGGATTGCCGACGGTGATCCTCGAAGCGGGGTTGGCTGGGGTTCCGGTCGTCGTGTCCCCCGCCGGGGGGATTCCTGAAGTCGTCGAGGACGGCGTATCGGGACGGATCGTCCCCGCCGGCGATATTGCGGCGCTGACGGCGGCGATTCGAGAGCTGCGAATGGACCCGGGTCGGCGCTCCGCCTTGGGAGCCGCGCTCCGCGGCAGGGTCCGCGCCGGGTATACCTGGGATCGGATCGCCGACAAAACGGCGGCGGCGATCGATCGGATCCGTTCGGCGGAGAGCCGCTGAGCCGCTTTTTGGCTTACGGCTGCGTCGGGCCGTTTGAATTATTGATGATATGCTCTCCGAGCGGAATCGTGTTCAGCCGTTCGATCGGGAGCCGGATTTTGAAGACCGTCTGGACCCCCGGATCGCTTTCGACCGAGATTTCGCCTTGATGCGCGAGGATAATATCGCGGGTGATGGTCAGTCCGACGCCCATGCCCTGCACGTAGCGTTTTTTGTTGGATCCGCGGTAAAACGGCTCGTAGATATTCGGAAGGTCCTCCGGTTGGATTCCGACGCCATGGTCAACGACCGATATTTCGATCGCGTCATTGACAAGCGCGGCGCGGAGCATGACCGATTGGCCGGCTGACGAGTATTTAATCGCGTTGTTGAGGAGGTTCCCCAGCGCCTGATGCATTCGGCGCTCGTCCATATGGATCGCGGGCATATCTTTGTCGATTTTGTAGGTAAAATCGATATCTTTGGTTTTCATAAACTCAGCCCAGTACGTTACCAGCTCCATCAGCCATTCGCTGGCGTTGACGTTGCGGATGATATACAGGACCGTCGGATCGCCGCTTCCACGGAGGAGCGACAGGTCGTTAACGAGGAGCTCGAGACGGCGGATTTCGTTTTTCATTCCTCGAAGCAGGTCGTTCGCCAGGCGTTCGTCCTTCATTGCGCCATGCCGGAGCGCGTCGGTCGCGCTCGAAAGGCCGCCTAACGGCCGACCGAGCTCATGGCCAAGGTAAGAAAGAAGCTTCCGGCGGCTCTGTTCCGATTCGTCTAACTTGCTGGAAAGCGTGTTAAACGCGTTGGAAAGGCGGCTCAGCTCGGGCGGCCCGGAGACTGGAAGCGGTTGATTGCGAACGCCGGTCGACAGGTCGAAAATTGCGTCGGTTGTCTGCGACAGGCGCTGCTCGATTCCATGCGACGTGAAGAGCGCCAGAAAGACGGCTAAAATCGCTCCGGCGATCAGGATGATCGCGATCCGGAGCTTCAGCCCGCCGATCATGTTGTCAAAATACTGCGACGGGATTCGCAGCCGGATCATCCCCAGCGGAACTTTCGAGTCGCTCATGACGGGGACGACGATCTGGATATCCGATCGGCTCAGCGGACTGATCGGGACGGAATGGATCTGATTTTCCGCTGCGTCGGAAACGGACGTTATCTCGGCCAGCGGAAAGTTCAGCGACTGATAATGGTACTCGTCGTCGTTTCCGGCGAGGAAGCGGAAGTTCCGGTCGAAGAGAATGACGCCTGAGACGAGTTCGGAACGGATTTCGTTGATCATGCGCTCGGCGGCAGCGGGATTTTCCCAGACCGTCGGGTTTAAATCGGCGTAATCGCGGATCATCTGCGATTCATTGAAAATTAACTGCCGAAGGTCGTTGACGACGATTTGCATCTGCATCGCATAATAGACGGAGGCCGCGACAAGCGGTACCGTCGCGAGAATCGGGACCACGTGGCTCAGGATAATCCGGTATTTCAGCCGGTTCAGTCGGTGCATAGCGGACTAATCCAGTTTTGAGTTGAACTTGTAGCCGACGCTGCGGATCGTTTGGATTCGGTCCGGATGGTCCGCGTCTTTTTCGATTTTGGACCTGAGCCAGCGGATATGCACGTATAATACCTGCGGCTCGCCGGTATATTCCGCTCCCCAGACGCGCTTCAGGAGCGTGTCGGTACTGAGAACCTGATCCGCGTTGAGCGCGAACGCGGTCAGCAGGTCGAATTCCTTGGGCGTCAGTTCGAGCAGGACGCCTTTGAGCGTTGCGGTATGCTGCGTGAAGTCGATTTCAAGGTCGCCGACGGATAACGACCCTTCCATCGGTTCGTTTCCGGGTTTTTCGTGCCGGCGGAGGACCGCCTTGATTCGCGCGAGGAGGACTTCGAAGTCGAACGGCTTCGTGATATAGTCGTCGGCGCCGGCGTTCAGGCCCGTGATCTGGTCGCTTCCGGAACGTCGCGCGGTCAGGAAGATGACCGGGATGTTCTGATGCTTCTGGATTTCGCCGATCGCGTCCATCCCGTCCATACCGGGAAGCCCGATATCGAGAAGGATGATATCCGGTTTGTCGATCTGGATCATGGCGATCGCGTCTTCGGCGCTTTCCGCCGTGTTGGTGATCATGCCGCTCTGTTCCAGGTTGAACGCCAGCGACCGGCGCAGCAGGACGTCGTCATCGACGATGAGAATTTTATATGCCATAGGATTTCCTCTTTTCTCCGCCGGAAGAAAGCCGCGGCGGACGTCTAATCAGTCTGTGAAGCTAATCATAATCGTAAAGTGAGGATTTTGCGGCCGATTTTTGGTAAAGTTTGCCTTAATTCAGCCCTTTCGTACCGTGAATTGCGGCGTTAATCCCAGCCGGGGGCTGCATTTCAAATTTCTATTCCTGACCGCGGCGGTCCAGATCGCTGAATCAAAGTAAAATTCAATCATGGCTGAGGTTCATCGCATTCTTTTATTCGGGTCGCAAATTACGACCGGCGGGGCGCAGCGCGTCCTGCTGGATCAGGCGGAAGGGTTCCATTCGCGCGGCTTCGCCGTTTCAGCGGCTTTTTATTATGATAAAGACGGGCTCTTACCGGTTTGGCGGCGAAAGTATCCGTTTCCGATCACGGTTTTATCCGTTTATCGGAAAGGAGCGGGGATCAGGAATTTAGCAGCGCTTCCGGCGGCGATCGTCCGTTTCCGCCGTCTTCTTCGCGAATTTCGTCCCGACGTTCTTGAAACGTTTACGCATGACGCGAATATTCTCGGCATGATCGGCGCGGCGGGCCTTGGGGTTCCCGTTCGCGTCGCGGCGCATCACGGTCAATTTGCCCGGCTCGGGAAGGGAACGAAAGCGCTTCATCGCCTGATCGTCAACGGTCCGCTGACTTCGGTTTGCGTCTGCGTATCGGAGCGGGCGCGGAATCAGGCGATATCCGAGGGAATCCGCGCGGATAAGCTCGTCGTTATCGAAAACGGCGTTCGCCCGATTCTGCCGGACGCCGCGGCGAGGGCTTCGCTTCGGAGCGCGCTGGACGTTCGCGGAAAGCTGATCCTGACGGTTGGCCGCCTCGTCCCGGAAAAGGCGCAGGAGCTCCTGATCGACGCGATAGCCGCGCCGCCGCTTTCCGGGCTGAGCGAAAGCCTGAAGCTGGCGATCGCCGGGGAGGGGCCGCGGCGCGCGTTCCTGGCAGAGCGGATCCGCGAACGGGGCGTTTCGGATCGGTGCGTCCTGCTGGGGAACCGGGACGACGTTCCGGCGCTGCTGAACGCGGCGGATTTATTCGTTCTGAGCTCCCGGACGGAAGGCATGCCGATTGCGATGATGGAAGCAATGTCGCTGGGGCTTCCGGTCATCGGGACGGATTTGGAAGGGATCCGCGCGCTGATTGGGAAGGACGCCGGGCGGATCGTTCCGGTTGGCGACGTAGACGGGCTCTCGGAAGCGATTCGGCGGACGGTTTTGAACGCGGACGAGGCAACGGAGATGGGGGAGCGCGCGGCGGAACGGATTCGCGGCGCGTTTACGCTTGAAGCGTCGCTGACGAGCTATCTCGGGCTCTTCCGGGAGCTGCGCTCCGGGAAAGCGGAAGGATAAAAAAAAACGCCGCGCGGCGTTTTTTTTATCAGAGGTCCATGAAATTACGGCTTTACGATCCCGATCGCGTTCCGGACTTCGGCGATCGTAGCGTCGGCGATCGCGCCTGCGCGTTTCGCGCCTGCGCGAAGCGATTCCCAGACCCGATCGGGATTTTTCGCCAGCTCAGCGCGCCGTTCCCGGAGCGGCGCTAACGACGCGTTCAGGTTGGCGGCTAATTTTTTCTTGCAGTCGACGCAGCCGATCCCGGCGACGCGGCATTCGCGGTCGATCTCCGCACAGAGTTCCGGCGGAGAGAAGATTTTGTGAAATGCAAACACGTTGCAGATATCCGGATTTCCCGGATCGCTGCGCCGGACGCGATTCGTATCGGTGACCATCGAACGGACGCGCTTTTCGGTTGTCTTTTCGTCAGCGGCGATTTCGATATCGTTGTCGAGGCTCTTGCTCATCTTGTTAACACCGTCGGTCCCGATAATCTTCGGCGTAGCCGTGGCTTTCATCTGCGGCTCGATCAGGACGTCCGTCCGGTACCGGTAGTTGAACGAGCGGACGATTTCGCGCGCAAATTCAAGATGCGGCGCCTGGTCGATTCCCACCGGCACGAAATCGGTTTTGAAGAGAAGGATATCTGCGCTCATGAGGACCGGGTACCCGAGCAGTCCGTAATTGACGTTCTGCGGGTGCATCCGGACTTTTTCCTTGAACGTCGGGAGATCGGTCAGCTTCCCGACCGCGACGACCATCGATAAATACGTATGCAGCTCCATGACCTGAGGAACGTGCGACTGGATAAAGACGATCGACTTTTCCGGATCGATTCCGGCGGCGAACCAGTCCAGCGCCATCTCGAGGCAGTTCTCTTTCAGGCCCTGCGTCGTTTCGATCGTCGTTAACGCGTGAACGTCGGCGATTGCGTAGATGGACTGAAAGTCGTTTTGCAGCGCGACATAATTCTGGATCGCGCCGAGGTAGTTGCCGATGTGCTGCCGTCCTGTCGGGCGCGCGGCGGAGTATACACGAGCCGGTCGTTGGGTTTCCATAAAGCGGTTTTCTTCTTTCCTGACCAATTCTTCTTTCGATTCCAATCGAGTCCTATCGAGTAAAATTGTATTATAGTATCGTCGCGGTATGGAAGTATGAAAAGAACGCGTAATCCGTTATCCAAACGTTTATTTGACCTGATCGCTGCGGCGGTTGGGTTGGTTTTCGCGCTGCCGGTCATGGGCGTGGTGGCGCTTCTGGTCCGGTTGAAGCTGGGGCGTCCTGTCCTCTTCCGGCAGCAGCGTCCCGGGCTGAACGGCGAGATTTTTACGTTGAGGAAGTTCCGGACGATGCGCGACGCGGTCGATCGGGAGGGGAAGGCGCTTCCTGACGCGGAACGGCTGACGCCGTTTGGAAGAAAGCTGCGTTCGACGAGTCTGGACGAACTGCCGGAGCTGTTTTCGGTCCTGAGCGGGAAGATGAGCCTGGTCGGCCCGCGGCCGCTCCTGGTCCGTTATCTCGACCGGTACAGTCCTGAACAGATGCGCCGGCACGAGATGCGCCCCGGGATAACCGGCTGGGCCCAGGTGAACGGGCGCAACGCGCTGAGCTGGGAGGAAAAATTTGCGCTCGACGTCTGGTACGTGGACCACTGGTCGTTCTGGCTGGATCTCCGGATCCTGTGGCGGACGGTCTGGAATGTCGTTCGGCGCGAGGGGATCAGCGGCGGCGGCGAAGCGACGATGCGCGAGTTTATGGGGTCCGGCGATTGCTGAACGGTCCGCACGGGACCTTCGCAGCGTTTTTCTCTTTCCCCTATCTTTCGCGGGTTATTTCGATTAGAATGGTTCGTGATTGAGACCGTATTTATGAAAATCGATTTATCCGCAGCAGCGATTCAAGCGTTCACCCGACCGCGGGCGCGCCTGTCCTACTGGGACGAGGCGCATGTCTTTCCGCGCTATGACGGCTGGAGCGTCGCTAATCTGGCGGCGTCGGTCGCGGTCTGGCTCGGCGTACAGCCCGGTCCGGAGCAGCTTCCGCCGCTTCAGGAAGCGAGCGCTTTCGGAACGGAATTTGATCATGTGGTAATCGTCCTGGTCGACGGGGTCGGCGATGCGCAGCTGCGCTGGCTCCGCACGGTCATTCCGGATAACCCGTACTTCCGCCGGATCGAGGACGAGGGCGTTGAAACCCGGCTGACGAGTATCGTGCCTTCGTCGACGGCGGCGGCGACGACGTCGATCTGGACGGGCGTTCCCGCCGGGCGGCATGGGCTGATCGGATATGATACCTTCCTGAAGCAGTATGGGCTGGTCGTTAATTTTCTGGCTTATTCGCCGGTTTCGCTGATGTCGAAATCCGGACTGATCGAGTTGACGGGAAAGCCGGCTGAGGAGATGATCGACGCGGAGACGATGGGCGAGGTCCTGACGCGGCGGGGAATCGCGTCGCGCTCTTACCTTCCGATCGCGATTTCCAGCAGCTGTCTGACGCGGGCGCAGATGCGCGGTTCCAGGGTTGTTCCCTATCGTGGATTCGCGGATCTCTTCGCTTCCGTTTATGAGACGATGAGCGCGGAGGCGGAGCGGCGCAGTCTGGATTTTATTTATTATAACGATATCGACACCTATAATCACCTATACGGCATGACCAACGAACGCGTCCGGCAGGGCGTCGACGAATTCCTGGCCGATCTGGATCGCCTGATCGCGCGGCTCCGCGCCGGGAAAATCGGTCGGACGCTGGTTCTGCTGACCGCGGATCATGGACATATTCCGACCACGCCGGATCCGTCGCGCGACATGAAAAATCAGCCGGAACTGATCGATACGCTGACGCTTCGTCCGACGGGCGAGAACCGGTTGACCTATTTTTATCCGAGGGCGGGGAAAGTCGAGGCGTTTCTCCGCGAGATCGCCGGAAGGTATCCCGGCGAGTTCTCGCTCGTTCCTTCGGAAACGTTCCTGGCCGACGGCTTTTTCGGTCCGCCCCCGTATCATCCGGACGTTCGCAATCGGATCGGCGAGTATATCGCGATTGCGCATGGAAATTCGTTTTTATGGTGGAACCCTCGTCCCGACCGGCTCCGTTCGCGTCACGGCGGATTAAGCGCGGAGGAGATGATCGTACCGTTTATCGGCTGCCGGGTGTGACGGCTTGTCTGTGCCGCGTATGGAGGAAAACGCATGAACCAACCCTTTCATATTACCGTTATCGGGCAGGGATACGTTGGACTGCCGCTGTCGCTGAGTTTTGCCATGAACGGCGCGGCGGTGATCGGCGTCGACGCGAATGAGGAAATTGCCGCGGACCTGAAACGCGGACGGACGGCGCAAACGGAAAAATTCAACGGTCGGACGATTCGTGAAATTCTTCGGGAAGAGAGCGAACGCGGAACGTACCGGGTAACGACGGACGGGGCCTCCGCGGTTCGCGAATCGAACGTAATTATCCTGACGGTCGGGCTTCCGGTCGATTCCTCCGGCGCGCCGGATTACAGCGCTTTTGAAAGCGCCTGCGCCGTGATCGGCGAGAATCTTCGCCGCGGTTCGCTGATCCTGATTCGAAGCACGGTCGTTCCCGGAACGACGGAAGCTTATTGCAGGCCGATTTTCGAACGGCTTTCGGGACTGCGCGCCGGAGAAGGGTTTTACCTCGCCTACGTTCCCGAACGGATCGCCGAGGGGAAGGCGTTCGAGGAATTTCGGACGATGCCGACGCTGATCGGCGCGGCGGACGAAGGGTCGGCGCGTTTCGCCGAGACGGTTATCCGCGTCAACAGCACGGCGGAAATCATTCATTCCCCGTCCATCATCGCGGTTGAGACGGCGAAGGTGCTGGAAAATCTTCAACGCGACGCGAATATCGCGATCGTCCAGGAATTCGCGCGCTTCGCGGAAACGGCGGGGATCGATACCTTCGAGGTCATCCGCCTCGCGAATTCGCATCCGCGCGTTCAGCTCCTTTCTCCGGGTCCGGGCGTCGGCGGTTACTGTATCCCGAACGCGTTTTACTACCTGAACGCGAAAGCGCGGGAGTTTGGGCTGGAATTGCCGTTGCTGTCGTTAGCGAGGAAACAGAATCAATCCATGCCGGAGGTGATCGTTGACAAGACGGCGGCGCTCCTGAGCGCGGTCGGGAAATCGCTGGAAGGCGCGCGCGTCGCCGTGATCGGGCTGGCGATGAAGGATCAGTCGCCCGACGACCGGCTCAGTCCCGCGATCGGGATCTGTGAAGCTGCGATCCGGCGCGGCGCGGAGGTTTCGGCGTATGATCCGAACGTCGCGTCGGCGTATCCGTTCAAGGCTGGAACGCTGAAAGAAGCCTGCGCCGGGGCGGACGCGCTTCTCGTACTGAATACGATCGCGCCGGGGTTCGACCCGCTGTCCGAAGCGGACGCGCTTCGGGAGAACGTCGTCGTTCTCGATACGCGCGCAAGCGTCGACGCGGCGCGGCTCCCGAAATCGGCGCTGTACTGGAAGATCTGAGCGGGCGGGGACGACGGGCATGACGCAGCAGCAGGGTGCCGAGGCGGTTTTGCATGACGCGTTTTCTTCGGGACCGGCGGGGAACCAGCCGGAACGAAGCCGCGAGGTCAGGGTCCGGAAGGATTTTTCTGAGGCGGATCAGGCGCTTCATCTGGCGGTATCGCTGGGAACGATGCTGCTCGTTAACGGCGCGGAGATTAATCGGGTTGAAGATTCAATGCGCCGCGTTTTAGCCGCCTACGGCGCGATCGAACCGGAAGTCTTTACGATCTCGTCCTGTATTATCGTTTCGGTTTTGCAGGAAGGAGGTCAGGCGACGACGCGGCTCAAGCGGATTACGTCACGTTCGACCGACATGGAGAAGTTCGCGCGGCTGAACGCGCTCAGCCGCCGACTCGTTCGCGAGAAACCTCCCTACGAGGAGGCGATCGCCGCGCTGAACGAAATCCTGAAAACGCCGGCGTACCCGCCGTTTGTCAGCGTCTTCGGCTTTTTTATCGCTGCCGGAATGTTCACAATGCTGTTCGGCGGGGCATGGCGGGACGGTCTCTTTTCCGGTTTCTGCGCGCTGACCGCCTGGTTCGTCGTTTTTGTCGCGATGCGGCTGCAGCTGCACCCGTTTTTACGTAATATTATTGTATCCGGGCTGTCGGCGTTTTTAGCCGGCGCGTTTCATCGCGTTTTCCCGGACGCGAAGATGGACCTGATCATTATCGGAACGTTCATGCTTCAGGTACCGGGCGTCCTGATGACGAATGGGGTCCGCGATATTTTATCGGGCGATTATATCGCCGGGTTCTTATCGCTGATGGAAGCCGGAATGGTCGCGATCGCAATGGCGATCGGGGCGGCGTTCGGACTGTCGCTGGTCGGGTACCTGTAGGCGGCGTTGAGGCGGAAGGAATTGAAAGGACGGGGGCATGACGGGAATCTGGGAAGGGATGCTGTACGCGTACGCCGCCTGCTTTTCGTTTGCTCTGCTGTATAACCTGCGCGGGCGGCGGCTTTTCCTGACGACGCTCGGGAGCGCGTTCAGCTGGGGGCTGTACCTGCTTCTTGAAGATCGGATTCATCCGCTGATCCTGACGTTCCTTTGCATGACGGTCGTCGCGACCTACGCGGAAATTATGGCGGTCGTCGATAAATGCCCGATGACGGTGTACCTGATCGTCGGTTTTTTGCCGTTCGTTCCCGGAGCCGGACTTTATTACACGATGAAATATCTGGTCGACGGGGATATTCCGGCGTTCTTTTCCAAAGGGCTGCACACGCTGGGAACGGCGCTGGCGATGGGGGTTGCCGTTGCCGTCGTGCTGTACGGGTTTAACACGATCCAGCGGATCAAACGCTTCGCTGCGGACCTGAAAGAAAGATCCGGCCTGCGGAAAGCCGAAAAAAGCGGCGCGGTTAAGTCAGGAAAATCCGGATCAGCGCGATAA
>CALIHP010000017.1 GCA_938020565.1 uncultured Anaerolineaceae bacterium
ACTTTCTTTTCTTCTATCCTCTTTTCCCTTGACTACGGAAATTTGAAACGCAGACAGTTTTCCCCGAAAAACTTGTCAAAACCGGAAATTGTGATATAGTATTAACTGTTCGTAAGAAGATTGCAGGAACGAGGACCGTTTTCGGAAATTTTCTTGAAGGCGGTTTTTTTATGGCTATCTTCTTGATTCAGCGAGATGGCAGCATCTCAATATTCAGTAGCCCCCGACAGGGGTTTTTAGGAGATTTTCTGAAATGAGTGAAAAAGTAAAAGGTACAGTCAAGTGGTTCAATGAATCAAAAGGTTACGGTTTCCTTTCCCAGCCCGAAGGCGACGATATTTTCGTCCATTACACCGCGATTCAGGGAACCGGTTTCCGCACGTTGAAGGAAGGCAGCGAAGTTGAATTCGTCGTCGAAAACGGTCCGAAGGGCCTTCAGGCCAGCAACGTCACCGTCCTCTGAGCCGCGTCAATACCCAAAGAGGACTTGGAGCGGAAGCTTCCAAATCTGTACTTAGGTAGATTAATTATGAAAGCCTCGTGAAAAAAATCACGAGGCTTTTTTTAATCCCGCGGCCGTTCCCGTGGGTTACATTTTTCCGATCACGTACCGCGAGAACAGCAAAGCGTTTTTCGCGTCCGCGTCCATCTTCGCCTCGTCGGCGTTATCCGATAAATCGCGCCAGACCTTAATTTCGCTCCCGATCGTCCCCCCCTGCTTCACGAACGGCTCCATCACCACGTCGCCGTCGAATCCAATCTTCGCCAGAGCGTCGCCGATTTCGCGCCAGGGCATCCGTCCCTTGCCCGGGACCTTGCGGTTCGTCTCGCCCGTATGCAGCCGGCGCAGCCTTGCGCCCGCCGTAATGATCGCGTCATAAAACGAATCCTCTTCGATATTCATGTGGAACGTATCCAGCAGCAGCTTCACGTTCGGAAGGCCGACCTCTTCGCAGAAAGCAACCCCTTCCGCAGCCGTATTCAGCAGGTACCCCTCGAACCGGTTCAAACATTCCAGACAATAATCAACGCCGCAGTCCGCCGCAACCTTCCCAATATCGCGAACGTTCCGGACCCCGATTTCCCAGTCGCGCTTTTTATCGATCGGCTTCGAGTAATCGACCGGCCAATAGCTGTTCAGCCCGCCGCCGATCGACCGGATTCCCATCTTTTCCAACCGCTTCAGCAGATCGGTAAAATACGCTTTCGCATTTTTGACAATCGCCGGATCGGGAGACGAAAGGTTCTGGTCCGCGGTCGGGCCATACCCCGCCGTCAGGATAATACCATGGTCCTTCGCTATGTCGCGGAGCCGGTACAGCTCCTCGTCCGAGAGCCCCGGAAGCGGGGCGCAGCTGATCTCCAGAATATCGAACCCCAGGCCCGCTGCCTTCTTAATATATTTCTCGTACGATACTTTCCATTCCTTTTCCCAAAACGCAAAATAAATACCGAATTTCATCTTTTATCTCCGTAAAGTCTTTTATAAATCCGAACGTCCCTGTTAAAACGCCCGGTTTTCAACGCGAAACCGCCGCGTCCGATATCTGCCCTAATGGTGCCGGCTTTCGCTGTAACGCCGGTAAGCGATCACGGCGATCAGCAGCACGCCCCACAGCGCCAGCGTGATGAACTGCGTAACGCCAAGCAGGTTCAGCCCGCTCGTCAGCAGCTGCAGAATAAACAGCGCCAGCGTCAATCCGATCACGCGGCCGAAACCTCCGTTCGGGTCCGTCCCGCCCAGCACGGAAATCAGAATCGTCAGCAGCAGCAGCGACGAGCCGGAACGCGCGTTCGCGGAATTGAACCGCGCCAGCATGATCATCCCGGCCATTCCGCAGAGGATCCCCGACAGGATATACGCCTTGACGATCGCTTTCCGCGTATCGATCGCCGAGAACTGCGTCACCGTTTCGCTCGACCCGATCATGTACAGCGTCCGCCCGAACGGCCGCCGGATCAGGATCACCGCGACCACGGCCAGCGCCAGGATCATCGTCAGCAGCGGCAGCGGGACTCCGAAGACCTTAGCGTAGTTATACTCAACGAAAATATCGGGCATTCCGGAAATCACGAAGCCCTTCGTGATCGTCAGCGTAACCCCTTCGTAGAGGAGCATCGTCCCCAGCGTCGCCAGCATCGGCGGCAGCCCGACGTACGCGATCAGCGCGCCGTTGATCCAGCCTAAAAATACAGACAGGAGCAGCCCGGCCGCCAGCGTAACGAGAACGATCAGGACGATCATCCCCGATCCCATCCCGTCGCTCGCCCAATTCGTCATCATCAACGCCATCGTCACGCCGACGAGATTCGCGCTGCTGATAATCGACAGGTTAATCCCATTGGTAATCATGACGACCATCGTCGCAAGCGACAACAGGCCCAGCTCCGGAATCTGCGACGCGAACGCGTTCAGATTTCCTTTAGAAAGGAACTTACCGGACGTCGCCAGCGTCATCAGCAAAATGACCGCAAGAAGAATAAACGGGAGCGAGGCGATATCGGAATTTTTCCTGCTCCAGGCGCGCAATTGTTCCATCATGTCAGCCTACCCTTTCTTTAAAGCCCGCCGCGCGTGCGCGGCCGTAACCGCCATGCTGGCGATCAGAATCGCGCCGGTGAAAACCTGGTGCCAGTAGGCTGGAACACGCATGATCGTCAGCGCGTTCGACAGGACCGCCATAATAACGACCCCCATGACCGTCCCGAAAACCGATCCGGATCCGCCGAAGATACTCGCCCCGCCGAGGACGACCGCCGCGATCGTATAAAATTCGTTCCCGATCAGCGTATTCGGAGCGACCGTCTGCGTCACCATCGTATGAACCAGACCCGCCAGCCCGGAACAGAAGCCCAGGAACCCGTACGCGAAGACCTGATACTTCAGGATATCGATCCCGGCGCGCCGCGCCGCTTCCATATTCCCGCCCATCGCGTAAAGCCGCCGTCCATGGACCGTCTTCTTCAAAATAAAATCGCCGAGAATCGCGACTGCGAACCAGATCACGGTCAGAACCGACAGTCCATACAGGACGCCGTTGCGGTTCTCCGCCGAGATAACCAGCTTCAATGGGAACTCGTTGAACCATTTCGGGAAATTCGAAAGCCAGCGTCCGTCGGTAATAAATTGCAGGATGCCGAACAGGATATTCTGAACCGCGATCGTAATAATCAACGGCGGCGCGTTCAGCTTCTGGATCATATACGCGTTCAGGCTCGCCAGGATGACGCCGGTCAGCGGCGGAATGATCACGACGAAAATCCAGGGCGTCTCCGGGGCCCGGATCATGACCGTCCCCGCAATATACTGCCCGACGGTCGCAACCGCCGCGAACGAAACGTCCAGCCCGCCGCAAATCAGGACAAACAGGAAGCCGATCGCGAAAATCCCTGAATACGCCGAGCTCCGCAGGATCGTCAGAAAATTTTCAGCGCTCAGGAAATTCGGATTGATCGCGGTCACGACGGCGATCATCACAACCAGGAGGTATACCAGGAACGCGTTGCTGCTGGTAAGGAATGATTTTGCTTTTGACATGAGCCCCTTCCTCCGCCTACGCCAGGTTGAATTTTTCAAGCAGTTCCGAAGCCGAGTTCTCGTCCGGCGTCAGCTCATGCACGATCTTACCGTTTTCCATGACCAGAACGCGATGGCAGTTCGATAAGACTTCGAGGATCTCATCAGAAATCAGGATAATTCCCATGCCCTCCTTCGCCAGACGCTTGATCAGCTCATAAATACTGTTCTTCGCGTAAACGTCGATCCCGACCGTCGGCTCGTCCAGGATCAGGAGCCGCGGCCGCGTCGCCAGCCATTTCGCCAGAACGCCTTTCTGCTGGTTCCCGCCGGATAACGTTCGCATCGGCGCATCCAGCGAAGATATCTTCATCAATAAATCCCTGACCATTTTTTCCGACTCGGACCGCCGCTTCGTCAGGTTCATCAGCCCGAATCGATCGAGGAACTGTTCGAAAACCGTAACCGTCAGATTCTCAAGAATCGGCTGATCGAGAATAACGCCCTGAGAAAGACGATCCTCGGGGACATACGCGATATGAAGCTTCTGCGCCTGAACGTTCGTTCGGATCTCTGTCTTTTTACCGTCGATCCAGATTTCGCCGGAGTCCGGCGGATTCATCCCGAAAATTGAAAGCGCGAGCTCCGTCCGTCCCGATCCGAGAAGGCCGGTAATTCCGAGAATTTCGCCCTTACGGAGCTGAATCGAAACGTCTTCGAAGTCGTTCGCCTTCGTCAGGTTCTTCGTCTCCAGAATCAGGGCGGCGTTCGGGTCGACCGGGTCCGGCGCCTCCGTCTTGAACGTCTTCCCGGTCATCAGGTACACAAGCTTGTCGTCGTCGAGTTCAGACGGGGGATACGCGCCGATGATCTCGCCGTCGCGGATCACGGTCACGCGTTCGGCGATTTCAAAAATCTCGTTCATCTTATGACTCACGAACATCGTCGTCACGCCGCGAGCCTGAAGCCGGCGAATCGCCGCGAACAGCGCGTTCACCTCCTTCCGCGTCAGCGACGCTGTCGGCTCGTCCAGGATCAGCAGCTTCAGCTCCCCGACCAGCGCCCGCGTAATTTCGACGAGCTGCTGTTCCGCGATGGAAAGCGACCCGACGAGCCGATCCGGATCCATTTTCAGCCCGATAATCTCCATCGCGGCTTTCGCCCGTTTTTCGACCGCGCGCCAATCGACAATCGGCGAATTCGTTTCGCCGTAAAGCTGAAAAGCGATATTCTCCTGGATCGATAAGTTCGGAAATAAAGCGAGATCCTGATAAATAACGCGGATCCCCTGCTGAATCGACTCCTGAACGCTCAACGACGCGAACGACTTTCCGTCGATGACAATCTCGCCGCCCGGTTCCGGCCGATTCACGCCGGACAGGACCTTAATCAGCGTTGATTTTCCGGAACCGTTGCCGCCGACAAGACAATGAATCTCGCCTTTTTCGAGGGAGAAATCCACATTCTTCAAAGCCTGGACGCCGATATAATTTTTGCAGATATTCTTCATTGTGATGTAATTTGCCACGGTTTCCCTCCCCCGTACCAGAGACGAAAAAAAGAGACGGATCCCCTCTCGGAAGGATCCATCTCTTTCCGCATCAAGTCAGAACCCGAACGAATCCGCGTTCTCGGCCGTAACTTCGGAATCCGCGTGGAACGTAATAATCCCGTCCTCAATCATCGGCTTGCCGTATTCCGGGAGCTCCGTCAGCTCTTCGAGCTTCTTGCCCTGGAGAATCTGTTCGACGATATAAGCTGAATCGAGACCGATCCGATACGGATTGCCGATATAGTTCGCGGCCATCGATTTATCCTCGAGGTACGCCTTGGCTTCCGACGGCGTCGTGCAGCCGATCACATAGAATTTCCCGATCAGGTTTTTCTCGCGGACCGCCTGGCTCGCGCCGATCCCGCCCAGACTTCCGATCGTGATCAGGCCCTTCATGTCCGGGTACGCCGTGCTCAGTTCGAGCAGCTTATCATGAGCCACCTGAACGTTCTCGCCGCCTTCGACGCGGGTCGTTACCTGGTACATGTCCGGATATTTCTCTTCCTGATATTTGACCATCGCGTCGGCACGGTTGTTATGACCCTCGACCGTCAGGCCGCCGACCATAATCGCGTAACCGCCCTCGGTCCCCATATTTTTAGCCAGCAGCTCGATAACGTCCTTGCCCTCCTGATCCAGAAGCAGGAATTCAATATCGAGATCCGCGTTTTTAACCGTCGGCGCTTCCTGCGTAATCATCAGGATCCCCGCTTCTTTCCCCTTCCGGAGGAGCGGTTCAAGCGTCGCAGTATCGTTCGGGACGACGACGATCGCGTCCGGCGATTTCGCGATCGCGTCCTCAAGCATGCGCGCCTGCGCCGCCGGGTCCGCGTCCGTCGCGCCCATCGTCGTAACGTTCAGCGTACCGTCCTTCTCGCCATAGTCAACGAACCCTTTTTCCATCGTCGTAAACCAGGGAATCCCGATCAGCTTCGGAACAAAAATAATCTCATACGGATCAGCGGCAAACGCGGGAACGATCGCGGCCAGCGCCATCGCCAGAACGACAAAAACCAAAACAAAACGAACTTTCTTCATAATTTCTCCTTTTTTATTTTTTAGCCTGTCCACTTTTACAAGTTAATAAACACAAACGTATAGTATGGTTCGAAAAAGCACCTCCTGCATAACGATGGATGAAAACGTTTTCATATTATGGATAACAAAAAACCGCTCACATTACGGTTGTAATGATAAGGACAGATTTTTGGATTGTCAAGCTTTTTCAGGCCTCCGCGCCAAGGCCGAAATTCCTTATAGAAAGCTCCCTTTTTTGGCTCAATTCCACACGATTTCTACCCTGCGCGGCCGCCCGCTGGCGCTTCACAGCGGAAAGAACATGACAAACGTCATGCCGATTCGGGTCATTCGGCAGGGGCCGCTGCGGTCAGCTGGTTCAGGCCCAATCCATCCGCTGTCCGTCCCGCCAGAACGACGATACCGGCTTCTGACGATTCCGCCAGATCTTATCATCGCGCCGCTTCTTTTCAGATTAGAGCCATTTATATGGTAGACTATATTATATTCATCAAATCGGAGCGCGCTCAGAACCCCAACATGGCAACAACGATTCATGAAGTAGCGAAAAAAGCCGACGTCTCGATATCCACCGTCTCGCGCGTATTGAATAACTCGAGCTACGTCAGCGGCGCAACGCGAAATAAAGTCCACGCCGCGATGGAAGAGCTCGGCTACCGGCAGAACCGCATCGCGCATTCCCTGCGCAGCCGGGAATCGAATTATATCGGGCTGATCGTTCCCGACGTTGCGAACGAATTTTTCGCGTCGCTCGCGAGTACGATCGAAAAAACGATTCGTCAGCAGGGATACAGCCTTTTCCTCTGCAACTCGACTGAGAATCAGGAAATCGAGAACCGCTATATCGAATCGCTGATGGGGAATCAGGTCCGCGGAATTATTATCGTCTCCGCCGGGAACCCGCCGGAAGACGACCTTCTTACTGCGAATATCCCGATCGTCCTGATCGACCGGTTAAGCCATGATCCCGGCCAAACGGGCTGCGTCATGATCGAGAGCGACAACCGCAAAGGCGGAGAGATCGCCGCCGAAGCGTTCCTCCGGCGCGGCGCGCGGCGCTTCCTTTTCATGGGGGATCATCGCAACATGCGCGCCATGCGGCGCCGGCGGATCGGTTTTTCTGAGACGCTCTTTCAAAACGGCATTCCAGGCAGCGATTACCATGAAATCCTGCTCCCGATTTCCGCGGCCGCAGCGCGTGAAACCGTCCGTCAGGTCTGGGCAGAAGGACCGTTCGACGCTGTATTCTGCGGAACCGACCTGCTCGCGATCGGCGCGATCAAAGGCTTTAACGATATCGGCGTGCGCGTCCCGGACGACGTTCAGATCATCGGCTTCGACGGGATTGAATTGGGCGAGCTGACCGTTCCGTCGCTGTCGACCGTCCGTCAGGACATCCCGCAGATGGGGCGAATCGCGGGTGAATCGATGATCCGGATGATCGCCGGAGACCCGACAAATCAGAAAACAATCCTGCCGGTAGAATTCGTCGGGCGCGGCACGACGCGTTAGCGTCGCCCGAAAAGGGTCAGCGCTTCGATCGCTGGTACGATACCCCGGCAGGCGGATTGGCAGGGACAAAGAAGTCCGCGATATCGCCCGGCGTTCCCCTGGACCGGGGGATACTCCCGCTTCTGATACTGAACGAACGATTCACGAACCGTTTTTTTAAATTCATATTTCGCAGAATCTGACATTCTGCGTTATCGTATGCGTTGAATATGGATATCTCTTTTTCTTTGGTTGTCGCAGGCTGAACCATCGGCGGGATTTCTCCATTCGCTGTTTTTCCCTGCGTCCCCTGTAACGCATCCATGGGAATCCTGTAAATCCTGCAGGTCCGGATTCCTGTATGGCCTTGACAAATGATAGCGAACAGTGTATTCTAACGATTAATAGAATACACTGTTCGCTTTTGGCTGTAAGGAGCGATTGATGCCAAAAGATAAAATTGAGAATCATGGATGTGCAAATATCATATAGTATTTACACCAAAATACAGGCGAAAAATAATA
>CALIHP010000018.1 GCA_938020565.1 uncultured Anaerolineaceae bacterium
CCCGCCGATAACGCAGTAATTAAAAAAGTATGTCGGCAGATTATCGGACACGAAACGAATCCGTATATAAAAGCAAAGCGTATCTATAATTTTTTAATATCCGATATAAAGGTACGGGAGAGCCGCGCGGCTGACGCCGGTAGATCTATTATTACCGCTTTGGAAGAAAAAAAATATGCAACTGTTTACGAAAAATTTATGCTTTTGCTTTATGATACGGTATATTTACTTTTCGGACAGCAATCGAAAAAAGACGATTTCGGGGAATATGCTTTGCGCATAGACCCCGATTTCGGTGTATTTTGGCAGTTTTTACAAAAAACTTCTTTCTCCGTGCCTAAGTCCGAGAACATAGGCCGGATATATATTTTGCTCGGAATGTGTTTTTTGGCAAATTATTGATAAAAATCTGCCCGTTTTACGCATTCGGAGCTTTTAAAGCCGCCATCGTGATATAGTTATACGGCTGATTAAAATGCGGCAGGAAGAAGATATCCATCAGCTTTAATTTATCGATCGTGACGCGTTCTTCGATTGCCAGAGAGAACATGTGAATCCCCATATGCATATCGTATTCGGAGGCCATCTGCGCGCCGATAATTTCACGGTTATCCTTCCGGTAAACGATCCGCAGCCTGACAACCGGGTTCGCGCTCTGGATGAACGCCGGCTTCTGCGTGTCTTCGAATTCCGTGAATTCGACGGGGATCCCAAGGCGTTCGGCGCGTTCGACGGTCAGTCCGGTAGAGACCATTTTCAGGTCGTAGACGCAGATTCCGTTGGAGCCCTGAACGCCGATATGTTCGAGCGCAGTTCCGCAGGCGTTATGCGCGGCGATGATGCCGCTGCGGACGGCGTTGGTCGCGAGGGCGATGTACTCGTCGCGTCGCGAGGCGTTATCGAAAACGGAGGCGCAGTCGCCAATCGCGTAAACGTCGGGGATCGAGGTGCGCTGACGCCGATCGACCGCGTACGCGCCGCTGGCATGATATTTCAGCGCGGGGTGGCGGAAGGGGGTATTCGGCCGGAACCCGACGCACTGAACGACCATATCCGCGGGAATCGTTCTTTTATCGGTTCGGACGCCGCTGACGTTTCCGTCTTTTCCTTCGTAGCCGAGGACCTTCTCACCGAGCGCGAGGCGGATCCCATGCGCTTCAAGATTCTGGATCATGCGTTTTCGGAACGGCTCGTCGTAGTACTGGACGAGGACCGTCGGCGCGAGATCGACCAGCGCGACGTTCTTCCCGATCCGGCGAAAGGCTTCGGCGAGTTCGACGCCGATATACCCGGCGCCGACGACGGCGATCGTTTTGAAGGCGTCGTTATTCCCGAGTTTTTCGATGACCTCTTTGGCGTTCTGATAAAGCTTGACGTATTGGATATTTTTGAGGTCCGCGCCGGGGATCGGAAGCTCGATCGGTCTGGAGCCGGTCGCGAGGATGAGCTTATCGTACGTGTCCTGACGTTCGTTCGCGCCGGATCGGACGGTAATCGTTTTCCTGTCGAAATCGACGGCGGTCACCTCGGTCTCCATCCAGACTTTCGCGCCTTTGGCTTCGAAATCTTCTTTGCGGCTGTAAAAAAGGCCGTCGCCGCTGGGGATCTGCTTCCCGATCCAAAGCGCCATGCCGCAGCCTAAAAAGCTGATGTTGTCGTTGCGGTCATAGACGACGACTTCGTTTCCGGGATATTGATCGAGAATGGTGTTGATCGCGGCTGTTCCGGCGTGATTGGCGCCGACGACGATTATTTTGCTCATGCTTGCCTCCCAAAACAGATTATGGAACTGTTCCTGATTTAAACCTATTCAATTTTATCGTATTGTTGGCGTTTTGTGGGAACGTCCGGAATATTTCGCCGGAGAGACAGCGAAGCCGCCCGCCGGGCTGCCCGCTTTTTTTCAGTTCGCGAAGTCTTGATCTCCCCAGACCGAATAGGAGCGACCCGAAACGGGGAAGTCGGCGGCGCCATTTTCGTCAAGCGTAATTTTATCGCTGCGGCGGCCGCTGTAGTCGGAGAAGACGCGGCCGGCGTACGTTGGGCCAAACTCGATACGCATGTGCATTTCGTCATTGCCCGTGCAGACGAGGGTCGCCAGTTTCCCCGGATTTTGATCGTCGCCATGCTGGATCCAGCCGATCAGGTTGGGATGATCGAAACGGTCTTCCTGGTCCCCGGAGAGGAATTGCCGCCGGATCCGGAGGAGACGGTCAATTTCGGGTTGAAACCCCGTCCGGTCGGGATCGCCGTTGATCCCCCAGTAGTCGCCGGCGAAAACGCAGGGGTACCCGTCCTTCCGAAGCAGGATCAGCGCATAAGCGAGCGGCTTGAACCATTCTCCGACCCAGGATTCGAGCGCCTGTCCGGGCTGGCTGTCATGGTTATCGACGAACGTTACCGCTAAAGCCGGGTGTTCCCGGACGACGGTATTATCAAAAACAGTGCGCAGGTCATATTCCGCGCCGCGCCAGGCGGCTTCGGCGAAATGGAAATGGAGCTTGACGTCGAAGATATCCATGTCGTAGTTCGTTTCGTAGAGGTAGCGGTTGGTTTCCGAGCTGTCGGGTTTCCAGTACTCGCCGACAAAGTAAAACTGGTTCCCCTGCTGTTGCTGAACGTGTTCGACGAAATCGCGCATGAAGTCGGCGCTGATATGCTTAACCGCGTCCATCCGGAAGCCGTCAACGCCGGTTTCCGCGATAAACCAGTCGCTCCAGCGTTTCAGCTCATCGCGGACGTCCGGATGATCCGTGTTGACGTCCGCGAACATCAGGTAATCGAAATTCCCGAGCTCGCTGGATACGTCCCGTGACCAATCTTTGTTGTCGCCAAGGATTTTGAAGATACCGCCGCGATTGGAGATTCGGTCGTAGTCGACGCCGCTGAAATGATTGAAGTTCCATTTAAACGTGGAGTAGCGGTCGCCGCGGCCGGGGAATTCAAAGCGCGTCCAGCCTTCGATATCGAACGGGTCGGAAATAACTTCGGTTCGGTTGTCGCGATTGACCTCAACGACGCGGAAAAGTTCGACGCCGTCGGCCCCGGCTTTATGATTCAGTACGACGTCGGCGTAAACTTCGAGCCCATGCCGTTTCAATTCGCGGATGCAGCCGAGGTACTGCGCCTTGGTCCCGTATTTTGTCCGCGTTTCTTCCTTCTGGTTGAACTCGCCGAGGTCGTAAAGATCGTAGGTTCCGTATCCGACGTCAAGCGACGAGGTTCCCTTAAACGCGGGCGGGAGCCAAAGCGCGGTGAATCCGGCGCCGGCGAGTTGAGCGGCCTGATTCCGGATTCGGTCGTAGAACGTGCCGCCGCCTTCGGTATTCCATTCAAAAGCTTGAAGCATGACGCCGTTTTTCATCAGGTTCAGATCCTTTCTGTTTTTTTCGGGACTGTTGATTCTCCGACGCTTTTTTTCGTCAGGAATTCGAGGTATTTTCCGCCGAACGCGTTTTTCAGCGCGCCGCTTTTGAGAATTCCTTCCCGCGTCTCCGAAAAAAAAGCGCGGTCATCGTCTAATACCCAGATCACGTCGGCGAACCGCATGACCAATTCCAGGTCGTGGCTGGAAAACAGCACCGCTTTTTTCTCGGAAACCGCAATCTCTTTTAATAATAACAGCGTTTCCACCCGATTCGGCCAATCTAAAAACGCCGTCGGCTCGTCGAGAAAGAGAATCGGGGTTTGCTGCGCTAATGCGCGGGCGATCAGGATTTTCTGTTTTTCACCGTCGCTGAGATGAAGATAGCGGCGGTCGGCGAGCGGGAGCGCCCCGATTTTTTCCAAAACGCTGTACACGATTTCACGATCGGCGTCGGTCAGCCGCCCGATCCAGTCCGTGTACGGGAGACGTCCCAACTCGACGACCTGAGCCGCTTTGAGGTTCCCGACGTGAACGCCGCCGGAGAGGACGGAGCTCACGAGTCGCGCGCGTTTTTCGGGCGGGATTCGATAGAGATCTTCGCCGGCGGCGCTGACGGTTCCGGCGATGGGTTCCTGAAGCCCGGCGAGGGTCCGGATCAGGGTCGATTTTCCGACGCCGTTCCGCCCGATCAGGCAGCTCAGGCGCTCCGGCGAAAGCGTCAGCGTCAGTCCCTGGAGCAGCGCCCGGCGTTTCCGTCCATGAAAGCCGACGCTGAGGTTCGAAGCGGATAAAATCGCGTCGGGCATGATCAAAAATCCCGGCTGAGACTGCGTTTATTCAGGATCACGGCCAGAATAACCGGACCTCCGACGAGCGCGGTGACGCTGTTGATAGGGAGGAGATATGTCCCGCCGAAGCTCTGCGAGATCATGTCGGCGATCAGCGCGACGCAGCTTCCGGCAAGGATACAGGCCGGCAGCAGAACTTTATGATCCGAGTTGCCGAAAACGCTGCGGCAGAAATGCGGAATGGCGATACCGATGAAACCGATGATGCCGCAGTGCGCAGTGACGGCGCCGGTCAGGACAGACGCGACCGCGATCGTCAGCCGGCGGGCGCGGCGCGGGTCGATCCCGACGCTGCGGGCCTGCTGGTCTCCCAGTAAAAAGGCGTTCAGCGGCTTAATCGTCAGCGCTGAAAGCGCCAGCCCGACGAGGACGACGGGCGCGAAGATCCTGAGCTGGTTTCCCGTGACGCCCGAAAAGCTTCCGGAGGTCCAGGACAGATACGCCTGGATCGCGTCGGGCGTCGCGTATTGAACGAGGATCCGGACGAACGCATTGACGACGGAGCCGACGAAGACCCCGGAGATCAGGAGCGTCGCCGGATGGACGCTGCGCGCGAGGAGGATCACCGGAATAAAGACGAGAAGCGAACCGATCGCCGCGGCGAGGATCAGTCCGAAGCTCCCGGTCAGGTCGAGTCTGCCGATCGGCTGGAAACCGCCGCCGATTCCCGTCAGGATCACGAGCGCAGCGCCGAGATTCGCGCCCGACGAGATCCCGAGGATAAACGGGTCCGCGAGCGGGTTATGAAAAAGGGTTTGCATCTGAAGCCCGGCGACGGATAGCGCCGCGCCGGAGAGCAGCGCGGTTATCGATTTCGGGAACCGGTAATCACGGATGATAACGCTCCAGTTCCGCGGCAGGTTTTCCGCTCCGGTCAGCGCCCGGAAGACTTCGCGGATCGGGACCTGAACCGAGCCGATCGTCAGGTCCGCCGCCCAGCAGACGAAAAACGCGAGGATCAGCGCGCCCCAGAGCCAGCGCTCCCGCGCGACCGGACGACGGAAGGGTTTTTCGTTATGGGAGTTCATGCGTGTCCAGGCGCCGGTAGTAGACAATATCGTGATCCGGGAGCGCCTCCGGATGGAGGATGCGGATGAGGTCGGCGAGGACGATGTCCGGATTGACGATTCCGGTCTCGCTGTAAAGATTTGCGCCGTTATCGGCGACGAGCCGATTGTTATTGTAAACGCGGTTATCGGCGAACGCCTTGATTCCGGCGTAGCGCGGGTCGGCGTTCAGGATGTCCTCGGCGGAGCGCCAGGAAAGCGACTGATCGAGCCAGAAATCGGCCGCCGCGCCTCTTTCGAGCGCCGTTTCAAAGCTGATCGGGAATCGCCCTGACGATTCGTCGTCCGCCCAGAGATAAGCTCCGCCGGCGTCGCGGATATAGGCTGCCTGAACGCTGTTCCCGCCGGGCACGTTCCATTTCCCGTTCTGATGGAACCCCATGATGACGCTCGGCTTCGCTTCCAGACTGGCGCTGATTTCGGTCAGCGCGAGATAACGGCGTTCAATGCTGTTAAAGATCCGTTCCGCTTCGGCCTCCTGATCGAATAAAAGCGCCATGACTTTAATCCATTCGGCGCGTCCCAGCGGCGTTTCTTCCATGTAGTCCGAAAAGATCAGCGTCTTCATGCCGAGCGAGAGGAGCTGCTGATAGTCGTCTTTCGTCGATTTCCCCATCGCGAACGTCGTCACAACGTCGGGATTTACGCTGAGTAATTCTTCAAGATCGACGTCGGGTCCGTTCCCGACGGCGGCGATCGTCCCCGCCGCGATTCCCGACTGAACCGTTTCGGAGCTGACGTACTGCGGGTTGGCGATGGCCGTGAGGCGGTCGAGGGTTCCGAGCCGTCCTAAAAAGGCGAGATGCGTCGCCGCCAGCGAAGCGACCGACGAAACCGGCGTTTCGATCCGCTGCGCTTCGGGGTATCCTTCCGGGTCGGGCGTCCCGCGCTTGACGAAAAGATATTCGAAGGTCCGGTCCGCCCCGCGCCAGGGACGGGTCACGGTCAGCAGCCGGTAGGTATCGAAATTTTGAATCGTGAACGCGGTCGCGTATCTGACGGTGGGCGCTGTCGGCTGCGCCGCGGCGTATCTGACAGCGGCGATCAGCAGGAGCGCGGCGATGGTCAGGCTCAGGAGGAAGCTGAAAAAGCGGATTGGACGGTTCATGCAGCGACGGAAGCTCTCCTTTGGGCACATTTCAGAATAAAGGTTTCGGCTAACGACGGGTCCTGCTGAAAATGCAAATGCACGTAGGAGGCGAGGACGTTCGCGCTGCGCCAGCCTTCGGTGGAGACCGGTCCGTCCGGGTCGCCGACATGACGCTCGTAGGCGGGGGAAACCCCGGCCCGACTTTCGTCCGCGCCGTCCCATTCTGAATAATGGAATTCATGGCCGCGCAGGAGTCTTCCCTTTTCGGCGAGAAGCGTATCTCCGAGCGGGCGGACCGAACGGTACCCCATTTTCAATCCTGTTCCCATCCGGCAGCGTCCATCGATCGCGCCGACGAAGGGAAAAAAACTTTCTTCGTCTTCGAATCCCTGCGACAGGTAAATCAGGCCGCCGCCCTCCGCGTAAACCGGCGTCCCCTCCGCGCAGCGCGCGCGGAGTTCCGTCAGGAGGGCGGTATTCGCGCTGAGCCGGGCGGCGTATCGTTCGGGAAAGCCGCCGCCAAGGAGAATTCCATCGGCTCCCTCGGGAAGACGAGCGTCGCAAAGCGGGCTGAATTCGACGAGAGACGCCCCGGCGCGTTCGAGCGCGTCCAGGTTATCGCGATAGTAGAAACAGAAGGCCGCGTCGCGGGCGACGGCGATCCGGACCGGCGGTTCCCGTCGATTTTGGCCGGTGTCTTTCGCAGGGACGAGCGTGGGCGGCAGGCGGAAATCCGGCGCCGCGCCGGCGATCGCGAGGATTTTTTCCAGATCGAGATATTCGCGGATCGCGGAGGCCGATTCGGCGACGAACGCGCGCGCCGCGTCCGGGTCTTCGACGACGGTCCGCAGCCCGAGCTTCCGTTCCGGGAGGCTCAGCGCGTCAAGCCTGGGGACGCAGCCGAGAACCGGGATTTTCGCGTAAGTCTCGATTGCGCTCCTGAGCCAGGCGGCATGATTCGTCTTCCCGACGCGGTTGCAGATGACCCCTGCGATTCGCAGCCCGGGCTCGAACGTGTCGAGGCCTTTCAGGATCGCCGCGGCGGTCGACGACAGCTTCGCGCAGTCGAGGATGATCACGACGGGACAATCGAGCAGCCTGGCGATTGACGCCGAGCTCCCGCGCATCGGGTCGTCGGCGAACCCGTCGAAAAGTCCCATGACGCCTTCGATTATGGAGAGAGACGCAGACGCGGAGGCTGAGGCGAAGATCCGGCGGTTGGCTTCCGCCGGGAGGATCCAGCTGTCGAGGTTTCGCGACGGCCGGCCGGTCGCTGACGCGTGATACATCGGGTCAATAAAGTCGGGGCCAACCTTGAAACATTGTACCGGGAAACGCTCCGAAAAAAGGCCGGCCAGCGCGGACGTGATAACGCTTTTCCCGGAACCGCTTCCCGGCGCGGAGATCAGGATTCGCGGAATTCTCATCTTTGGATCGTTCCCGCCAGATCGCAGCTTAAAACGTATACCGGATTGATCGGATCAAACCGGGTTCCGCCGCCGATCCCGCGCCCGTAAGCGAGATCGATTTCGGTGACGCTCGGATCGTATCCGGTTTCGCGGAGCGTTTTCAGCGCCAGCGTCAGATTTTCAAGAATCGTGAAGTTCGCCGCAAGGCGGGCGTTCGGCGCGGCGCGGTTCAGGACGAAGCGCAGGATCGCCTCCAGCTTCCCGCCGCTCCCGCCGATAAAGACCGCGGTTGGGGCGGGGAGATCCGCGAGCGCTTCCGGCGCGGCGCCTTCGACGACGCTGACGTTCAGCACGCCGAAGCGGTCGACATTCCGGCGCAGGCAGGCCAGCGCTTCCGCGCTTTTTTCGATCGCGAAAACCCGTCCGCGCCAGGCGCGTTCGCCGATTTCAATCGAAAGCGCGCCGCTTCCCGCGCCGACGTCCCAGACGAGGTCGTTTTCAGCGATTTTCAGTCGATCGATCGTCATCAGGCGCACGTCCCGTTTTGTGATCATGCCGCGCGGATGCGCATAGGCGTCGTCCGGCCGTGGAACGCCGATACAGGATGGGGCGAACGGTTCGCGCTGGAACAGTAGCAGGACATTCAGCGGCGCGAAGCTCATTTCGCGAATTTCGGACAGACTCCCCGCCAGGACCCGTTCGTCCTTCGTCCCCAGATTTTCACAGACAATCGCCCGGCAGTCCGGAACTCCGGCGGAGAGGAGTTTATCCGCGATCCGGTTGGGCGGGAGCTCCGGTTCGGTCAGCAGTCCGATCTTCGCATGACGGCGGATCAGTCCCAGCGCTTCGGGAAACGGACGCGCGTGCAGGCTCGTCAGCGCGGCGTCCTGCCAGGGGACGCCGGCTTTCGCGAAGGCGGACTGGAGCGCGGAAACGTTCGGAACGATCGTTATTTCCTCGGGGCTGAGGATTTCCGAAATCGTTCCGGCGATTCCGTAGAAGCCGGGGTCGCCGGACGCCAGGACGACAATCCGTTTGGAACCGCGGGCCCGCAGGCTCTCCAGCTGCGGCCGGAGAGGGGACCGGAATCGGACTTTCTTCGCCGGAATGTCGTCGAATTCGGACAGGAACCGTTCCGCGCCCCAGAGCTCGTCGGCGTCTCGGATCGCCTGAAGGGACGAAGCGCTGAGCCCGCTCCTTCC
Organism: uncultured Anaerolineaceae bacterium; assembly: GCA_938020565.1. Lineage (GTDB taxonomy): Bacteria > Chloroflexota > Anaerolineae > Anaerolineales > Anaerolineaceae > Flexilinea. The sequence continues at coordinate 8,984 of CALIHP010000018.1, forward strand.
GGACATGCCTGAGCCGATGATGACGATTTTTTCGGGGGTCATCGCGTGCCGCCTTCTTCTTTTTCGGCGGGCCGGGACGAACTGGCCAGGAGGTCGCCGGTCAGGTTAAACAGGTAGACGCCGATATCCGCTTTTCCGCGGGAGCGTTCCCAAACTGACCGCGCGGCCATCTCCGCCAGGATCGGTTCCAGCCGGATCCCGAGCGGCTTGAGAAGCTGCTGTGCCTGACGCGCGGTCCGGCAGGTCCGGATCGTTTCCGCGTCCCGGGGCTGTGCGCCCGCTTTTATCGCGATGCCGGCCAGAAAGTCGAAATCGACTTCGCCTTCGTTGACATGCGTCTGGAAACGTCCCTGCGCCAACTTTGAAAGCTTCCCGATCATTCCGCCGATGTAAATCCCGCTGAATCCGAATCGCAGCGCGCGGTCGATCGGGAATCCGATCTCGTCGCCCACATTGATCAGCTCCAGTTCGTTCGATTCCGGGAGGACGCTTTTCAGGTATTGGAGCGAACGCTTTCCGGTCGCGAACGCGACCGTCCGCGATCCGTTCTCTTTCGCGACCTTCAGCTCGTAGTACAGGCTTGTCCGGAAAGCGGGGACCGAATAAGGATGAACCAGACCGTCGGTTCCGAGGATCGAGATTCCCCCGACGATCCCCAGCTTCGGGTTCATCGTTTCCCGCGCGATTCGCTCGCCGTCCGGAACGCAGACGGTCACGCTGAGACCGATCTCCGGGGGCAGTCCCAATCGCCCGATCTCGGTTCGCAGCGCATGCAGGATCAGGCGGCGCGGGCCGGGATTAATCGCGGCTTCCCCGACGGCGACCGAAAGTCCGGGAAGCGTCACGGTCCCGACGCCGATCCCGCCCTGTATTTCGATCCGTCCTGTCTCCGACGGGCGGACGAGCGCCTGAATCTCGAGTCCGTTGGTGACGTCGGGATCGTCGCCCGCGTCCTTTATAACGCCGCAGCGGACGCCGTCCCCCTCCCATTCGCAGCGGACAATCAAAAAAACGACGCTCCGTCGGGTCGGAAGATCGATCGCGACGTTCGCTACGGTTTTCCCGCCTGTCAACGCGCGGAGCGCGGCGACCGCGGCGGCGGCCGCGCATGCGCTGGTTGAAAATCCGGTTCTCATCTTTCCGACTCTTTTCGTTCGCTTTCGTCCCGCTTTTTATTCGCCAGCCGGAGGAGGGCGTTGAAGATCGCGACGGCGACGGTCGAACCGCCTTTCCTTCCGGATACGGTTATATAGTCCAGATCGGTCCCGCAGAGCGCTGCCTTGGACTCGGCCGCGTTGACGAAGCCGACCGGAACGCCGACGACGACCGCCGGACGGATTCCTTCTTCCCGATAAAGGCGAAGGACCTCGAAAAGCGCGGTCGGCGCGTTCCCGATCAGGACAGCCGCGCCGTCGAGCTCTCTCCCCAGCAGGCGCATTGCGGTTTCCGAACGCGTTTTCCCGGTTCGGGCGGCGATCGCGGCGACGTTTTCGTCGCTGACGAGGCAGCGTGACCGGCAGCCGAACCGATCCATCAGCGGTTTCCCGATCCCGGCCTCGATCATCCTGACATCCGAAAAAACCGGCCTGCCGGCGTGGATTGCTCGAATTGCGCTGTCGATCGCGCCGGGCGAAAAGCGGATCAGGTCCTGAAATTCGAAATCGGCGGTTGCGTGGATGACCCGCTGAACGATCGGGAGCTCGGTTTCGCTGAATGAATGCGGATGCATTTCGCCGAGCAGGATTCGGAAGCTTTCGCGTTCAATTTCTTCAGGTTTCAAGCGTTTCTGTCTCCGTTGACTGCTTATGAAGATTGTACCCCCGCGCGGTGATCATCCTGCCGCTGGCGAAACGGGTCGTGCTGTTTCCGATGATCACGACGCAGTCCATCCCCAGTTCCGCGGCGCGGAGCTCCGCCATCCGGCAGCGACGAACGCTTTGACCGTCGCGGTACGCGCTGCGGACGATTCCGACCGGGCGCTCGCCGCCGACGATTTTCTCGACCGCGGCGCAGGCCGTCTCAAAGAACGCGCGCCGCTTTGAGGAAGTCGGATTATACAGGCAGATTACAAAATCCGCCCGCGCCGCCGCTTCGAGCCGTTTCAGGATCGTCGCTTCTTCGACGAGATAGTTGCTCAGGCTGATCGCCGCGAAATCGGACATCAACGGCGCGCCGAGCAGCGCCGCCGCCGCGGTCAGCGCGGTGATCCCGGGAATGACTTCAACAGGGGTCCTGTCGCTGTCGCCGTCCAGCAAGTCGAAAATCAGTCCGGCCATGCCGTAAACGCCCGCGTCGCCCCCGGAAATGACGGCGACGGTATGGCCTTCCCGCGCGAACTGGATCGCTTTTTCGGCGCGCTCGACCTCCTGACGCATTCCGCTTCCAAAGCGCGGCGTTTCCGGATAAAACGATTCGATCTGCTTCAGGTAGGTATGATAACCGACGATGATCGTGGCTTTTCCGAGCGCCGCGAGCGCCGCGGGGGCGCAGAGCTCCGGCGCGCCCGGTCCTGTCCCGATCAGGGTGATCGACCCGCTCATGCGTTCTCTTCCGCCAGCGAAACGGCGACTGTCACGTTCCTGAATTTTTGTTTTCGGATCAGGAGCTTCTGGCTGGCCGCGGCGAGGAGCGCGGCAGGTTCAGCGACGGCCGGAACCCCGAGCGCTTTCCGTGCCGCGGGAGAGGGCGCGACGAAATCCGCGACACTTTCGAGTTCCGCGCGCGAAAAGAAACGCAGTTCCCATCCATTTTTTTTCGCCAGTGAAACGAGCCCGGGTTCGTTTCGTTTATCTTCGACGCTCGCGAGGCAGCGGACCGCGTTCAGCGAGAGGCCGTTTTCAGCGAAGACGGTTTCGATCGCTTCGCGGAGCTCGCTTTCGTCTGTCCCACGGTTGCAGCCGACGCCGACGTTCAGCGCGGCGGGATAGAGGATCGCAGTGCCGTTCATCCTGTTCGGAAGATAACGGTCGAGGTCGCGCAGGGTAAAGTAGACCGCGCTTTCCGCGCTTCCCGTGGCTCCATCGCCCGGAAGCGCGGCGATTTCTGCCCAGGGGATCGCTGTCAGCGCCTGCGGAACCGGCAGCGTTTCATCAGCGAACAGCGTTACCGGACGTCCGTTGATCAGCGCGCTCATCACGCCTGGGAGATCGCTGCGCGGATGAAATTTCCAGCCGTGATTTTTCGCGATGATGTCGAGCGGAGGCACCCCCGCGTTGTCGCCGGCGGTGGTAACGACGGCCTGACCGCCGGTCATTTCGGCGATCCGGTGGGCGAGCGCGTTTGCGCCGCCTTCGTGGCCGCTGAGGAGACTGACGGCGAAAGCGCCCTGCGGATCAAGGACGACGACCGCGGGGTCGGTATGTTTACTGGACAGGACTGGCGCGAGCGAGCGGACGACGATCCCGGCGGCCATGACGCAGATCAGACTTTCAGCGCTGCGAAATTCGTTTTGGAGCGCTTCGCGGACGCCGTTCCGGATCGGGACGAGGCGCGGGCCGGCTGTTTCCGTGCCGGTAAAGGACCCGATATGCGCCTCGGGAATAAAGAGCCGCGCGTTCGTGAATTCATTCAGAAGTTTTTTCCCCAGGCGGATCGCGGGTTCGGTCAGCGCGAAAATCGAACAGCCGGCGCGCGGGGCGCCCCCCGCCTGATAACCGCCGTAAAGGAACGACCGCGGGATATCCCGGGACGCGTCGAGCGCGGGGCTGACGATAATCAGGCTCTGACGATCGATTCGGGCGGCCTGAAGCTGCGCCTCGATCGTTTCGATTGTCCCGCGCAGGATCGCCTGATCCCGCCAGGAAGCGCGGTAAACGACCGCGATCGCGCTGTCTTTCGGATAGCCGGCTTCGGTCAGCTCGCTGACGACCCTCGGGATTAACGAGGCGCTCAGGAAAATTGCGATGCTGCAGCGATGCTTCGCAAGCTCCCGCAGGTTTTCCTTCTCCGGGACGGGCGTTCGGCCGGACGCGCGCGTCAGGATCAGCGTCTGTGACCGTTCGGGCAGCGTGTATTCGATTTCAAGCGCGGCGGCGGCGGCGAACGCCGAACTGACGCCGGGAATGATTTCGAACGGGACGTTCCGATCGCGGAGCCCGCGCATCTGTTCGTCGATCGCGCCGAAAACGGACGGATCGCCGGTATGGAGCCGGGCGACGATTTTTCCCGCCTTTGCGGCTTCGCTCATGAGTTCAAGCTGGCGTTCGAGCGGGAGGCGCGACGTGTCGAAGCGTTCGGCGTCCGTCCGCGCGCCGGCGAAGATTTCTTCCGGGACGAGCGACCCGGCGTAAAGAATCCGGTCGGCCGTGCGGATAATCCGCGCCCCTTTCAGCGTGATCAGCTCGGGGTCGCCGGGGCCGGCTCCGATAAAGAAGACTTTTCCGGAAGCGGTGTCAGTCATTCGCTTCCGTGTCCCAGGCTGTTTTTGCGTGGCGGACGTAGATTTCGCGGATCGCGGCGAGCTCGCCCAACCCGGTCAGCCGGGCCCGGACTTCGAAGCCGTTCGTCGTCAGGATCGATTTCCAGCTGTCCGGATTATCGCTGGCCATGTCGTTATGCGCATGGTCGCCGGCAACGAGCATGAACGGCATCAGGACGACGCGCCGGACGCCGTCGGTTTTCATCTCCGGAATGATATCGCTGAGAACTGGCTTGCCTTCAACCGTCGCCAGATAGACGCGGCGGAGACCTGCGCGCTCAAGCGTCCGTGTCATGCGCTCGTATGCCTGATTGGCGGCGTGCCGGGAGCCATGGCCCATCAGGAGCAGCGCCTGATCTTTCTGGAGCGCCGCGGCGATGGGGCGGATCGCTTCAGCGACGGCGGGAAAATCGTCGTCGTCCGCTAAAAGCGGCTTCCCGACGACGAGACGTTCGAACGAATCTGCCCGGAGCGCGGCTTCGCGTTCAATTTTCGCATATTCGAATCCCGGGATCAGGTGAAGCGGTTGAACCAGGACCTCGCGGTACCCGTCTTTCGCGAGAGCGGCGAGGACTTCGGAAACGAATTCTCCGGAACGTTCGCCGTCGTTTCGCGCCGATGAAAGCTGATGCGACGTGATTGCGCGCTTGAGCGCGAAATCCGGGAACGCGTTCGCGAGGTCGGTTTCGGTCGCTTCGATCGCTTCGCGGCGCGCTTCCTGAAAACTGGTGCCGAAGCTGACGGCGAGGAGGGCTTTTTCTGATGATGGTGTGCTCATGCGTTTCTCCTAAAAGTCGATACCCTTTTGCGCTGGGATTTGCTGGAGACGGAACGGATGCCTGACTTCGCGCATCTCGGTGACCATATCGGCATATTCGACGAGCTCATCGGGCGCGTTCCGCCCGGTCAGGACGAGATGGAGCCGGTCGGGCTTGTTCGCCTTGAGCCAGGCGACGACCTCGCCGGTGTCGAGCCAGCCGAACGTCAGCGGATAGGTAAACTCGTCGAGGATAACGACGTCGGTCCCGCCTCCGGAAATCAGCGCTTTCGCCTTTTCCCAGGCAGCGAGCGTCGCCTGACGATCCTGCCCCCCTTTCTCGGGATTAAAAACGAACCCGGTCCCGAGGCTCTCGAACGGGACCCCCAACCGCCGCGCCGCGTCGGCTTCTCCGTACGCGCGTTCGGGGCTCTTGATGAATTGGAGGACGGCGACGCGCAGGCCGTGCCCCCTGGCCCGGGTCATGACGCCCATCGCCGCCGAGGTTTTGCCTTTGCCGTTACCCGTGAAGACGACGACAAGACCTTTTTGCTTGCTGGTTTGTGACTCTCCCGTTTGATGCATTCTGATTATCCGTACCTTTCCGGCAGCTCGCTGCCTTGAAATACTTCTTCCGGCGTTCCGGCGCGAAGAACTTTCCCGTCTTCAAGCCAGTATACCTCTTCTGCCCATGAACGCGCCATGTCCCAGTCATGCGTCGCGAGCAGGACGGTATTCCCCCGCGCCGTCCAGTCGCACAGGATTTTCAGCACCTGCGCGCGCATCCATGGATCGAGGGCGTTCGTGATCTCGTCGGCGAAAAGGAACCTCGGGCGCATCGCGAGGATTCCGGCGAGGGCGGCCCGGGTTTTTTCGCCGCCGCTGAGCGCGTGGGTCGGGCGGTCAAGGAGTTCGGTCAGGCCGCAGAGCGTGGCGACTTCGAAGACACGCCGGCGCGCTTCTTCGGGCGTCAGTCCAAGATTGAGCGGCCCGGCGCTGATATCCTGGAAGACGGACGCGCTGAAAAGCTGGTCTTCCGGGTTTTGCAGCACGATCCCGACGCGTTCGCGGAGAAAGCGGCTTTCGCGTTTACCTTTGCCGACGACACGGCCATCGAAAATGATCCTGCCCTCGGCGGGAACGAGGATTCCGTTCGCGATCTTCATCAGCGTGGATTTACCGCTGCCGTTGCGTCCGATCAGGGCTGCCCGTTTCCCGCTTTCGAGCCGGAGCGTCAGCGCGTCAAGCGCGTTCCGTTCCGTCCCGGGGTATTTATATACGACATTTTGGAAAATCAAATCTGTCATATGGTTAGGTTCCGGTGGAATTCGTGGCTCCGGAGGCGTTTATTTCCCGCCAGAGCGAGCCGGGCGATTCATACTCGCGGGGAAGGACGCGAAACGACCCGTTCCAGCAGCGCCCTTCCAGCGCGAGCTGGAGACGCTGGCTACGCCGATAGGCGTCGATAAATAAATTGGCGGCGATGTCGGCGCTGGACCGGAAGGCGTTCCGAAACGTCCGGAAGCCGAGCCGAGCCTCTTTCGCGACGACCATGCGGTCGAGGCAGTCCAGCAGCGTGAAAATAAACCGGTAGATCAGCGTCAGGATATCGATCAGCGAATCGGGAACCTTCATTCGCGTCATCAGGTCGATCAGGTCGACCATCGGGGTCGTCAGCGCCAGCAGGTTCATCGCGCTGACGCAGGCGAGCGAGCGCAGGAACAGGCCGCCTGCGTCGGCGAGTGATTCCTGCGTTGTCGAGAACCACAGCCCGAAAAAAAAGCGCGCGTTTGCGCTTTGAATCGTGGAGACGCTGACGGCGACCGTTGCGACGCTGAGGACGAGGAACCCGGCTTCCGTGAACAGGATTTTCAGGAACGATCCGAGCGGGATCCCGGCGAGGAGAACCGTTATCAGCGCGACAGCCGTCAAGCAGGCGGCGCTGAACACCGCCCGGTTCACGATCAGGCAACTGAGCAGTAAAACCAGGCTGAACCCGGCTTTCCAGGCCGGATCCAGCTTGCGAATACGATTGTTATATGCGAAACGGTCAATCAGGCGCATTTTCGGAACGCAGGATCAGCGGTTTTTCGCTTTGCCTTGCGACTGGCCTTTTTTCAAACCAATATAGTAAGCGATGAACCCGGCGCCGAGCGCAGCCTGAAGCGCGAAGAGAAGGCCTTCGATTTCGCCGGACGGCGGTTCGAAAAGCGGTTCTGCCCAGGGCTCGTAATCGGGGTTGATATCGCCGATCGCGCTTTCGGCGAGAACGTCCGCGCCTTCGAACTCAGCGCCTCTCGACAGGAAAAGCGGAACGATCGCTAACGCAACGACGAGCAGGATCAAAATCCAGGTTGAACTTTTCATGATTTACCTCCTTCGAATCCGATCGCTTTCAGCTCGGCGGATGCGTTCTGCTTCAGCGCGTTGAAGATCAGGATGGTCAGGATTCCCTCGCTGATCGCTAATGGGATCTGGGTCACGGCGAAGATTCCGCCGAATTTTACGAAAGAAGCGGCGAATCCGCCGGCGGTATCCGGATGCGCCAGCGCGAGCTGGACGGAGGTCACGACGTACGTCAGCAGGTCGGCGGCAGCGGCGGCGAGAAAGATGACCCAGGATTGCGGAAGCTTATCCTTCAGCGCTTTCCAGATTCCCCAGGCGATCAACGGTCCGGCGATCGCCATGCTGAACGCGTTCGCGCCAAGCGTCGTTAATCCGCCGTGCGCTAAGAGGATCGCCTGAAAGAGGAGAACGATCGTTCCGACAACTGCCATTGGGAACGGTCCGAAGAGCATCGCGCCGAAGCCGGTCCCGGTAGGATGGCTGCAGGAGCCGGTTACCGAGGGAATTTTCAGCGCGCTCAGGACGAACGTGTACGCGCCGGAGAATCCGAGAAGAAGCCGGCTTTCGGGCTTTTCCGCGACGATCTTTCGAATCTGGATGATCCCGACGATCCAGAACGGGAGCGAGACCGCGAACCAGAAAACTGCCCAACCGATCGGCAGGAAGCCTTCCATGATATGCATGGCGCGGACGGGACGGATCCCAAAGCCCAGGATCAGGGCCAGGAACAGGTACAGAACGGATTTGGATTTGAGATGATTCCTGAAAACATTCATAAACAACCTCCTATCGGTTAATGTCTCGAGACAGGAGGCGGAACCGATCCCTGATGGTTATGGAAATAGATAACGTCAGAGACTGCGACAGCGATTGGGGTTCAGGCCGGTCTCCTTGCTCGAGAAGACGACAATAAAACGCTGCAAGGCAGGTTTCCTGGCTTCGAACCGGCTCCGATTCGTTACAGTTGCGGCACAGCGCCGGTCTTTCACCGGCTTCCACCTTTTAAGCCCTGACATCCGGGCATCGGGTCACCTTGCTATAATGTTCTGATCCTGATTATAGCTTAGTTCCAGCGGTTTGGGGAGGCTCGAAAAAACGAAAAAGCTTATTTTCGCGGGTCATGCCGCGGTTTTTGAAGCTCGGTCAGGATAGACTGAATCGGGAGGCTCGTCTCTCTCGCGATCCGCTCAAGATCGTCAGATTCCGGACGTTCGGAGAAAAGCCGCCCGTCGAGAAATTTCCGCTTGTACCGGACGCTGCCGAAGACGGTATCGCGGACGGTTTCGTCGCGTTCGGCGATATAGCGTGCGCAGTCTTTAACGCGGACGCCAAGCGTCGACGTTTCCCGGAGAATCAGCTCGGCGAATCTGGCTTCGTCTTCTTTTCGCGCCAGGACGGTAAAGAGAACGGCAGGGCGGTTTTTTTTCATCTGAATCGGCATGAACCAGGCGTCGAGCGCTCCGGCGTCGAGCGCGCGCGTCAGCGCCAGCGCCAGCGTTTCGGCGCTCTGATCGTCAATATTGGCGCAGAGCTCGACGCAGGAGCCGTCTTCCTTACGAATATGATCTGATTGATTCGGGCCGGAGCTCCCGGAAGTTTTCATGGCGTCTCCTTTCGATCGGCGGGCCGGATCGGTTCACGGCCCGCTGAACTGATTTTATCATCGTCCGATCGCCGGAATCCGGACTTTTCCGTTCGGCTTTCGCGGGCAGCGATCTGATATAATCGGTTTATATCGGAAGCTTCCAAAGGAAGGAGGTCCGCGGGGATGCAGCGGGGATTCAGGCTGAAACTGCTTTGGCTGATGATCGCGGCGGCGACGCTCGCCGTCGGTTCTGCGCGTTCCGTTTCCGCGGATCATCTTCGCAACGTCCGCCGGAATCGGATCCTTTACGTCGGCGTCGCCTCGGATTTTCCCCCTTTCGCGTCCGTTTCTTCTGAAGGCGCGATCGAGGGGATCGATATCGATTTGGTGAAGCGGATCGCCGCGGATATTGGCGTGGGGGTTGAGGTTGTCGATATCGCGTTTGCGGGGCTTGTCGACTCGCTGCTTGCCGGGCAGGTCGACCTGATCGCCGGAGCGCTTCCGGTCGAGGACGGATTGAGCTCCGTTTTGGATTACACGAACGTTTATTATCAGGGAAAATTCGGATTATTGGGGCTCCCGGGCGGACTTGACGCGTCGGCGTTTACGGCTGACGATTTGGGATGGCTCCGTCTCGGGGTTCAGCGCGGGACGGTTCAGGCGCAGTTCGCGCGGTCGTACTGGATCGGGACCGGACGGATCCCCCCGGCGCAGCTTCAGGTTTTCGATTCGCGCGTTGAAGCGGTTGAAGCGCTGAACTGGGGCGAGATCGATTATTTCCTGACGACAGAGGAGGTCTATAAACGGCGCTATGAGCTCAGCGGCGCGTATACCTGGATCGCAGGCGATTTCGCAACTGTTCGTTTTGCGTTCGCCGCGCCGGAAGGATCGACGCTGGTTCCTGAGATCAATCGAATCCTAAGCGTCCTGAGCGCAGACGGCACGGCGCAGCAGTTCGCTAACGCGCGCATGAGCGAGGCCTGGCCGGAAATGGCTATGGATTTTTCGCGCGGGTCGCCGCTCTCGGACGTACGGGCTGGCCGGAGCTGTACCTTAGCGGCGCGCTTTCTGGGCGACGAGACGCTCCCTGACGGAGAAACCGTCGAAAGCGGCGCTGCGTTGGAAAAGCGTTGGCGCGTGATGAATATCGGGAGCTGCGCCTGGGAAAGCGGGACTGCGCTCGTTCCGATTACCGACGGCGAGACGTTCCCGGTCATTCCGTTCGCCGGCGTCGGTCCGGGCGAGGTCGTTTCGATCGCGCTTCCGTTTACTGCCCCGGCGGCGCATGGGACGTATCTGGCGCGGTTTCGCCTGAGCGCGCCGGACGGATCTGACTTTGGCCAGATACTGCGGCTGCGGCTGACGGTGCGTTGAGGTCGGGGTTCAAGCGCTGTGGGCTCCGATGATCCCGGCGCAGGGGCGCAGCTTTTTCAAAACGATTTGAGTTCGGATTTGAAAAGTGAAAATCAGGAAATATGGTAAAATATAAAGGTAACAGTACCGAAAAGAGTTGTTAATTTTATATATTTAAGGAGAGACAATGGAACAGTTGCATGAAGTTGTTGCGTCCGGCAAAGGCGGTTTTGAGAGTTTGATCGAGAAGATTCCCGGAATTAAGGGATACAGGGCAAAAGAGGATCGCCGTTCGACGGATAAGCTTGTGCGCGAAACGATTGCGGCGCGGCTCGAGGAGGAATGGGCCCGGATATCGGCGCTCCAGCGTCAGCTTCTCAAAGCCGGCGCGCTCGGGCCGATGGGTGATCTCGAATCTCCTGCGCTGAAAATCCGTCAGTTTATTGATCGGATCCGGACGGCCGCTTACGGTTACGCCGGGCTGATGGATGCGGTTAAGGTTGACGAATCGGCGCTGAATCAGCTGTACGATTATGATTTATACTTGTTCAGTCTGGTCGACGAGGTCAGGAAACGACTGGATACAATCGAGGCTGGGATTGGCGGCTCTGAAACGGAGCTGAATCAGGCGATTCAGGAGCTGACGAAGGTTTCGGCCGAAATGGTAACCGCGTTCAACCGCCGTTCGGAAGTCGTTCAGGGAACGGTCAATTCATAATTATAAATAGATACCTTCCGTCCGCGGGCTGCGGCGGAATCAGGGCAGAAAGGCAGAAAAATGGCACGGATTTTTGATGTAGTTGAGTACGCGAATGAGATGCAGAACGTATTAGCGTATCATTTCCCCGAAAACGGGGTCGCCGATTTACGTTTTGGCTCGCAGGTTATCGTCCGCGAGTCGCAGAAAGCAGTTTTCTTCCGGGATGGGAAGGCGCTGGACGTACTCGGTCCGGGACGGCATACGATTTCAGCGATGAATTTTCCGCTCCTGACGGGGCTTCTCGGAACGGCGTTTAACGGACGCACGCCGTTTACCGCCGAGGTTTTCTACGTTTCGATGCGCGAGTTCGCGGATGTAAAATGGGGCACGTCGCAGCCGATTATCGTCCGCAACGCGGGCGTTGGGCTCGGTGTCAGTCTCCTGCAAGGGTTTGGTACTTACAGCTTCCAGGTCGCCGATCCACAGCAGTTTATTACTCAGATCGTCGGTTCCCGGTCCGCGTATACGTTGGACGCGATCGAAGGGCGGCTGCGGACGATGCTGCTGTCGAAGATACAGGACGTCTTAGGGACGCTCACGCAGACCAAAAACATTTTTGAATTGATTAGTCTCGTTGAGGAAATCGGGACGGCGGTCCGCGCCAGCGCGCAGGACGATTTTGCCGCGATCGGGCTGACGCTCAAATCGTTCTACATCGGCAGCCTCAAGCCTTCCGAAAAATCAGCGGAAGAGCTGCGCGCGATGGGAATGCTCGACATGAGTGTGTATACGCAGCTTCAGGCGGCGGACGCGCTTCGCGAGGCGGCGAATAATCCGAGCGGCGGCGCGGGATTGACCGCGGGCCTGGGCGCTGGGATGGGTCTGGGGAACCTGATGACGCAGACGTTCGCTCAGCCGCAGCCCGCTCAGCCGTCGCCCGCGCCTGCGGCTCCGGCCCCAGCCGCTCCCTCCGCGCCGGGAATTAAAGCGGTCATGACGCCGGGAGAAGTCGCGCAGTTATTGCAGGTCTCCGAAGAGGATATTATCGCTTCAATCAACGCCGGGGAGCTGAAAGCGCGGAAGATCGGGAGCGCGTACCGGATCAGCGGCGACGCGGTCACTGAGTTCTTGAACGGATAAGCGAAAGGAACTGGTCCCGGGACGACGGCGGATGCCTGGGCGCGAAAGCGACGAGTTCGCGCGCGTTCGCCGCTTCTTTTTAACTTTTAGGCTCTAAGCGGTCGGACATGGGGGAAAGGTCGGAGCTGCGTTGAAGTTACTCGAATATCAGGTTAAGAATCTTTTCCGAACGTACGGGATTCCCGTTCCGGTCGGAAAAGCGGCGTCGTCGGCGCGCGAGGTAAAGAATATCGCGGAAGAAATCGGGAAGCCGGTTGTCGTCAAGGCGCAGATCCCCGTTTCGCAGCGCGGAGAGAAAGGCGGGATCCGCGTCGCCCGGACGCCGGTCGAGGCGGAAACGATCGCTTCGGAGATGATGACCGCGCGGATCGGGGGTTTCGTCGTCAATAAGGTTCAGGTTGACGAAGCATTATCGATTCAGGACGAGTTTTCGGTCGTCCTGACGTTCGCTCGGGCGACGCGGTTCCCGACGCTCCTGCTGTATACCGGGACGTCGATCAGTATCGAGAACGCTGCCAACGCGGTTTTCGAATCGATGAATAAAATTTCGATTGATCCGCTGATCGGGCTGCAGCGCTACCAGATTCGCACGCTGGCGCATCAGGCGGGCTTCCCCGACGCGCATATCGCCGTTTTTATTAAAGTCTGTTTGCAGATGTGGTCGCTGTTTACCGATTTGGACGCGCGGTACGTCGCGTTCAGTCCGCTCGTTATTACCGAGACGCAGCGCGTCGTCGCGCTCGACGGAAAAATCGCGTTGGACCGGAACGCGGGCTTCCGCCAGACGTTCATCTTTGATCATTCGGACATGATCCGGCGGAGCGACCGGGAGCTCGAAGCGTATAAGCTTGGGTTTACTTATCTGGATTGTGACGGAAAGAACGCAATCGCCTGCATGGCGAATGGGGCGGGACTGGCGCTGTCGACCATGGACATGATCTCGGCGGCAGGCGGAACCGTCGGCGACGTGGTCGATCTCGGCGCGCGTTCTGTCACGGATCATTCTGACCGGGCGCTCTGGATCCTGCTTCGCAATCCGGCCGTGAACGCGATCGTCGTCAATTTTTACGGGGGAATGGCTTCCTGCGACGACGTTGCCCGGCGTCTGCTCTCGGTTTGGAAGGAGGCGGACCGGCGCGTTCCGATTTTCGTCAATTTCGACGGCCGCGGACGGATGGACGCGAATGGACTGCTTCAGGATTCTGGGATGATCGTCTGTTCTTCGATTGAAGACGCCGTCGGTTCGGCGGTCGCTCTGACGAAGGAGGAAGCGAAATGAACCCTGGTCACGGGGATGGATTCGGGCGGGCTGCGGCTGAAAAGGGGCGCGATGAGTATTCTGATCAATCGTGAGACGAGTATTATTGTACAGGGAATTACCGGGCGGGTAGGTGAGTATTATTCACGTCTGATGTATGAGTTCGGAATGAATATTGTCGCGGGCGTGTCGCCGAGCGTCGGCGGGTCCTGGGTTTTAGACGGGAAAGTCCCGGTTTTCGATTCGGTCGCGAGCGCGGTTGAGATCTTTCCGAACGTAAAGGCGTCGATCCTGTTCGTACCCGCGCCGCAGGCGCTGGACGCGCTTTACGAGGCGGCGGATGCCGGCTGTTTTTCTGTCGTCGTCTGCGTCACGAAGGGCATTCCGCTTCATGACGTGTCGAAGGCCTGCCGCTATATGGACTCGAAGGGGATCCGGTTTATCGGTCCGAACAGTCCGGGGATTTTTAATCCGGGAAGCGCGTTATTAGGCGTCTTCCCGGCGGATTGCGCGGTTCCCGGTAACGTTGGCGTGATTACGCGGTCGGGGACGCTGGGCTTTGCGGTTCTCGAAACGCTGAAAGCGGCGGGAATCGGCGTCAGTACCTGTATCGGAATCGGCGGCGATACGCTTCAGGGAACGACGATTGTCGACGCGTTGGCGCTGTTGGACGAGGACGTGTACACGAAGAAGATTGTCCTGATTGGCGAGGTCGGCGGGCTCGAAGAGGAACGGGCGGCGTCTTACGCGATGTTCTCGATGGCGACGCCGGTCGTCGGCGTTCTCGCGGGGCGAAATTTCCCGAAGAACCGGTCTTTCGGTACTTCCGGCGCGTTTATCGACGGCGATATCGGATCGGTCGATAAGAAGGAACTGACGTTTCAGCAGTTAGGTCTGCGCTGCGTTTCGAAGCTTCGCGATTTACCCCACGTTCTCGAGACGTATTCATGATCAACGTTTTTTTCTGATTCTGATTTTTATAATGCGAAACGGTATCGGGGGCGAAATCTGCGCCGATACCGTTGCTTTGCTGCGTTTTGCGAATTAGATTTTGGACAGGATGTCGATCACGTCCTGAATCGATTTGATTTCTTTCGCCTGATCGTCGGTAATCGTCGTGTTAAAGGCTTCGGAAAATCCGTCGATCAGGAAGAACTGGTCCATGGAGTCCGCTTTCAGGTCTTTAATGAATTCGGTTTCCGGCGTGATATCCGATCCATCGATCTTCAGAACATCGACGACAACTTTTTTTACCTCTTCGAAAGACACGTTCATATTTTTTTCTCCTAAAATTTCCAGCTGATTCTTTTGGATTTTATCACGGGACGGGCGTCCCGGACTGCTATGATTACTTGATTGAATCGATCAGGAGCGTTCCCTGCTGCGACGAGGCGATGACTTCGATTTGTAAATCGTTCTGGCTGGAGGTCCCGTCTTCGTTTTTGAACGTAATTTCAGCGTTTAGAACGGCGGGATTTTGATTTTCGGTTTGGAGATAGACGTAACTGACGGTCAGCTCGCTGATCCCGGCCCAGCTCGCCGCGAAGTAATCGGCGGGATTGACCCCCTTGTTGTAACAGCAGGCAATTTGACTCTTTTCCGACATCATCCACCAGGCGTCGCTCAGCCTTCCGGCGGCGATCGTCGCGTAATAGGACCGGACGAAATCTTCGGGGTTCGGAAAGTCGCCCGGAATCCAGGGGGTGAATACGGGCGCTGCGCTGCCGTCAGCGCCCGGGCCTTCCGGGGTCGTCAGCGCTACGGCCGGAACGACGATTGTCCGCGTCGGGGTTGGAAGCTGCGCCGCGATATCGGAATGAATCGTTTCTGCGATCTGGGTATAGAAAGCGGAGACCTGCTCTGTCGCTTTGTTTTCAGCGATTTTCCGATCCTGCCAGAAGACAAAGTAGAGGATCGCGGCGGTCAGGATCAGCCCGAGCGCGAGAAAGGCGAAAATCCGCGGCGAAAGCGGCGTGCGTTTTTTTACAGTTTCAGCATTATCGATATAATAATAACCGCCGACCGTTTCGGATCCGCCGTTGCTGTTGATCAGCGCGACGAAATCGGAACCTAACTTGTGGCCCGAGTTCCAGGTCAGCTGATTGACGCGGCGAACGGTGAAGAGATGATCGCTGGATTCGCCGGGATTGAGGCGGAAGTCGGGCGGATAGGCCGTGACCCAGGAGACCTGAATTGCGATTCTCCCGACGAGCATGCGGTCGCCGTCGTTGCGAATCGTCAGCCTGGCGATGCCATGCCCTTCGACCGCTTCTTCCGCATAGTTGACCAGTCCAAAATCGAGGCTGGCCGGCGAGATTGCCAGGATCGGTTGAGGCGGCTGAGAATTACGGATAATCATATGAGGATTATACCAATGACCGGAACGGTGCGGGCTTTTTTCTCTCGGAAAGTCTGCGCTTTTTTGATTTTATTTCCGTTTTCTGTTCGGTTTTTCCCGATTGTCATATTGCTGCTCCGAGGGAATTCGTTGAGTATCACATGAGAATAGGGTCATTTATCACCTTTTCATGATTTCAAAAAGGTATAGAATTGAGTTAATGAAGTTGTCAGACAATTGGCCTGTCGGCAATCATCGAATTATGATCCGATCTTAACAGATCTAAAAACGGAGGTATATTTTGGCTATTGATTTCAAGGCAATCCGCGCGAAAGCTGAAAGCTATGCGGAAGATATGACGAAGTTTATGTGCGATTTGATCGCGATTCCGGGTGAATCCTGCCAGGAGGGCCCAACGGTTCAGCGAATTAAGCAGGAGATGGAAAAAGTCGGGTTTGATAAAGTTGAAATAGATCCGATGGGGAATATTTTTGGATGGATCGGACATGGCAGCCACCTGATCGCCATGGATGGGCATATCGACAACGTCGGCGTCGGCGATATCAACAATTGGACAGTGACCGGTCCTTTCGAGCCGAAAGTTATCGGCGACGAGATTTACGGGCGCGGCGGCTCGGACCAGGAAGGCGGTATGGTCTCCATGGTTTACGCCGGCAAAATCATAAAAGATCTACATCTCGAAGACGATTATACGCTCCTTGTCGTCGGCTCCGTTCAGGAGGAAGACTGCGACGGCCTCTGCTGGCAGTATATTGTCAACGAGGATAAGATTCGCCCTGAATTCGTCCTGATTACCGAACCGACGTCGCTTCGGATTTACCGGGGACATCGCGGCCGGATGGAAATTAAAGTCCGCACGCCCGGAATCAGCTGCCATGGGTCGGCGCCGGAACGGGGCGATAACGCGATTTATAAGATGGCCCCGATTATTAACGAAATCCGCGCCCTGAACGAAAATCTGCATTATGACCCGTTCCT
Organism: uncultured Anaerolineaceae bacterium; assembly: GCA_938020565.1. GTDB lineage: Bacteria > Chloroflexota > Anaerolineae > Anaerolineales > Anaerolineaceae > Flexilinea. The sequence continues at coordinate 25,877 of CALIHP010000018.1, forward strand.
GGGGAAGGGGACGGTCACGATTTCCGAAATTTTCTTTACGTCGCCGTCGCGCTGCGCCGTTGCGGACAGCTGCACCATTTCGTTGGACCGTCGTCTGACTGATGGGGAGACCTGGGAAAGCGCACTTCAGGAAATTCGCAACCTGCCGTCTGTCAAAGAGGCCAAAGCGGAGGTTTCGATGTACACGTATGAACGCCCGTCGTATACGAACCTGACCTATCCGACCGAATGCTTCTTCCCGACCTGGGTTATTCCGGAAGATCATGTCGCGACGCAGACGCTCGCCAACGCGTATGAAAATCTCTTCGAGAAGAAACCGGTTATTGATAAATGGACCTTCTCGACTAACGGCGTTTCGATCATGGGCCGCTACGGTATTCCGTGTATCGGGTTCGGTCCCGGCGCGGAAGATCAGGCGCATGCCCCGAACGAGAAGACCTGGACGAGCCATCTGGTCACCGCCGCCGCGATGTACGCTGCCGTTCCGGCGGTTTACTGCGAAAAGCTGAAGAAGTAATCAGATTCTGAAATTGAAAGAATTGGAGACCTTATGGAAAAAACGAAAGATTTGATCAACCTGCTCAAGGGCCTCGATACGTCGAAGATGTACAATGACGATTTCCTGCTGACCTGGGAAAAGAGCGACGAAGAGGTTCGCGCGACCTTTGCGGTCGCGGATATCCTTCGCGGCCTCCGCGAAGAGAACGTTTCGACGCGGATTTTCGACTCCGGTTTAGCGATCTCGCTTTTCCGCGATAATTCGACGCGGACCCGCTTCAGCTTCGCCAGCGCCGCGAATCTCCTCGGTCTGGAGGTTCAGGATTTCGACGAAGGTAAATCGCAGGTTGCGCATGGCGAAACCGTTCGCGAAACGGCGAACATGATTTCTTTCATGGCGGACGTGATCGGTATCCGCGACGACATGTACATCGGCAAGGGCAATACCTACATGCGCGCGTTCAGCCGGTACGTCAAGGACGGGAACGAAGAAGGCGTCCTTGAACAGCGCCCGACGCTCGTCAACTTACAGTGCGACATCGATCATCCGACCCAGTCCATGTCGGACGCGCTCCATATTATCAACCATTTCGGCGGCATCGATCAGCTCAAGGGCAAGAAGATTGCAATGACCTGGGCGTATTCCCCGTCCTATGGGAAACCGCTCTCGGTCCCGCAGGGGATTATCGGCCTTCTGACGCGGTTTGGAATGGACGTTACCCTGGCGCATCCGGAGGGTTACGAGGTCATGCCCGACGTTGAAGCGGTCGCGGAGAAGAACGCGAAAGTCAGCGGCGGTAAATTCTCGAAGACGCATTCGATGGCCGAGGCGTTCGCCGGCGCGGATATCGTTTATCCGAAGAGCTGGGCGCCGTTCGCGGCGATGGAAAAGCGGACGAAGCTGTACGGCGACGGCGATACCGACGGGATCAAGGCGCTGGAGAAGGTCCTTCTGGGTCAGAACGCCGAGCATAAGGATTGGGAATGCACGGAAGATCTGATGAAGACGACGAAAGACGGGAAAGCGCTGTATATGCACTGCTTACCGGCGGACATTACCGGCGTCAGCTGCAAAGCGGGCGAGGTCGAAGGTTCGGTCTTCGATCGCTATCGCGTTCCGCTCTATAAGGAAGCCAGCTATAAACCGTATATTATCGCGGCGATGATCTTCCTGAGCAAGGTTAAAGATCCGGCGGCGGTCCTGGAGGCCATGCGGACGAATAAGCCGCGTCGCTTCCTCGGATAAGCTCAATGATAAAAAAGGGGTAAACCATTCGCAGGTTTGCCCCTTTTTTGACTTAATTCAGCTCCCCGTCTTTTCGGCTCAGCTTTTCTCCGGCGCGGAGTTTTCGCCGCGCCTCCTGCATCACATGATCGACTTTCCCCAACGCTTTCAGAAGTTCTTTTTCTTCTTCGCCGGTTTCGATAATTTTCGCGATCCCGCCGTTGCGGATCACGATTCGCCGGTCGGCCATCAGCGCGAGAAGAGGATCATGGGTCGCCATCAGGACGATTTTATCCTGCGCGACCAGGAGCTCGAGCGCTTTCCGGCGGTCGATCCCGGCGTTCTCGATCTCGTCGATCAGGACGATCGGCGATGAGCTCAGGATGGCCGTGTCGGCGATCATCAGCGCGCGCGACTGGCCGCCGCTGAGCCCGGTTACGGGGGTGGATTCGGAAAACGCTTCGCCGGCGAGCCGGTTCGCTTCGGCGAGAATTTTCGACTTGACGTCTTCGCGGTTCTCGATCATCCGGCTTTCGGCGTGCATTTCGACGAATTCGCCCGCGCTGAGGTCCATGATGAAGTTCATGTTCTGCGACAGCTGCGCGACTAATTTATGCGTCGTTGAATAGCGCCATTTCGGATCCGGTTTTTCTCCGTTGATCAGGATCATCCGCCCGGTCGGCGTGTCGCGCTGCGCCGCCCATTCGATATCGGCGAGCAGGCGGCTCTTTCCGGATCCGGTCGGGCCGACGATCGAAACGATCTGGGACGGGTAAATATCGATCCTCCCGAAGGTTTCCGGCTGCCTGTTCTTGTCCCGCCCCGCGAGAATCGAAAGCGAGCCGACGGCGGCTTCGCGTTCGATTCCGAGGAACTCTTTCATCTGGTCGATGTATAAGCTGAGTTCTCCGGGGAGCGTTTCGATGCGGATTGCGCTGTCCTCAATTTCCTCATCGCTCAGGCGCGTTAAAAATTCCGGAAACGTGAGCGATTCGGAACCGCTGATTTTCAGGCGGTTCTGTTCGAAGAAATCCTGCGTAAACGGATATTTTTCTAAAATCTCGCCCAGCGTTAACGTCCGCGTCGTTTCCAGTTCTTCTTTTTTATTCATGCCGCTTTCCGTTTCTTTTATTCGTCCCAGTTCATTTTCTTAGCGTTGCCAAGCTGATACGATTCGCCGATCCGCGTCTCCCCGAGGCAGTACGAGCACATCGCCGCCGGCATCGGAAAGCGCAGCTTCATCCCCTGAACGCTTTCGATATCGACGTCGTCGCGGTAGATCAGCGTGCTGAGCTCGTAGGCGCCCTGTCCGCTGAGTCCGTTGACATGAATGACGATCGCGCGCGGGTTGACAGCGCTGACGCGCGACGCGAAAACTTCGCGTTCCGCCTGGGAAACGATGTCGCCTTTGGTGATGACGACGACGTCCGCGGCTTTCAGCATCGGGCCGATCTTTTTCGGCGTATTGATCCCGGAGAGATTATCGATCACGCAGACCCCTTTGACATCGGCGAGATAGGGGGAACAGCGGTTGCACAGACCGGCGGATTCGCTGACGAGGAGATCGAGCTTCTCGTGCCGGCCCCACCTGACGACGCCTTCGATATTTGAGGCGAAAAAATGGTCCGGGCAGAGACCGCCGGAAAGTCCTTTTTTCACCGGGACGCCGGCCTTTTCGTAGAGCGTATCGTCGTCGGTATACAGGCAGTCGAACTTGACGACGCCGACTTTCAGCCCGCGACTTTGAAACGAATCGATCGTTTTCAGGATCACCGAGGTTTTCCCTGACGACGGCGGACCGGAAAAAATCGTTAAATTCATCTTGTCCCTCCGATTTTTACGATGGTTCCGTTGTTCTGACTGAAGAAGGCCGCTTCGGCGCTGCGGAGGAGTTCCCCGATGTCTTCGTGATGAATGATGTCCCAGCCGATCCAGACGAACTTCTGATCCGGCGTGAGACGGTTATCGAGCGCGGGGTTCGTCGAAGGGAATTTTCCGTCGACGTAAATCGTCTCGGCGACGTCTTTCGAGTAGAGGAAGTCGACGACAGGCTTGATCCGTTCGCGGGCCGACGCCTTGGTGATCAGGAAAATCGGGCTGACGATCGCGCCTTCCTCCGGCCAGACGGTTTTCAGCGGTCCGCTTTCTTTGGCCATCTGTGCGAAGAACCAGGGGGCGATACTGACCGCCGGCTGCGTTCCCTGAGCCGATTTCGCCCCTTTGACCATCTGCGCCGGGTGCATCCCTTCCAGCAGGTTCTCGCCGAGTTTCCGGATCCCGTCAAACCCGAACAGCTTGTACCATCCGAGCATCAGCGCGTTGAACATGTCGAGGTCCCTGACGGGCAGCGAGATATTGTTCCTGAATTCGGGCGCAAGGAGGTCCTCCCAGTGGGACGGCATGGGCCGGTCGCCGAGAACGGCGGTATTGACGACCATGACGGCGGGGACGACGCCGATAATCGAATAGCGTTTCAGCGGATCACGCAGGTCGATCGTCGCGTTTTCAAAATCCGGGTTGATATGGTCCCAGCCGGATTGGTCGGCGAACACGCCCTGTTCCATGTACTTTCCCATCAGGTCCTTATCGAAGAACAGGTTAAATCCGGCGGACATGTAAATATCCGCGAGGTCTTCTTCGCCCCGGCTTTTCCGGACCTTTTCGATGACAGGATCGAGGCCTAAGCTGGCCGATTGCAGGTCCAAATTGATATCGATTTTTTCGTCTTCGATAAATTTCTCGATTTTCTCCAGGAGCTGAAGCTTGACCGGGCAGGGAAGGACGCCTTCGATCGACATCTGAGCTGTGTCGCTGTGCAGCTCAGCTTTGACGAGGCCGTCGGATAAGTTCAGCTTTCCGCCGCTGAGAATCTCCTCAGCTTCGGCTTCAAAAAGCGCGATATCGATTTTTTTCATTCTAAGCGCCTGTTCGAGTGCGATTGTCTTCCCGAGCGTCTTCCGCATCATTTCGTTGCGGAGGTTGTCGAAGCCTTTGGAGATCAGCAGATCGAGCACCTGCGGATATCGTTCAGTAATATCGTATACCTTTTCGCTCAGTTCAAAATATCGGTTCATTTTTTCCTCTTTCCATATACAGCTTTTCGTTTCCGGCTTGTCCCCGCGGCTGATCCGCCCGCACTGAGGTTTTGAACGATCTGGCCCGTGGGACCGGTTTTTCAGCCCGACACGAATTATAAACCGCTAACTTCAGCTGTCAGTTGGAAATCAAACGAACAGAACGTTTCGCTTTGCTATAATTTGGTTTGTAATAATTAATTGGAGGCGCTGATGCCGATTCAGTGCTGTAATTTATAGTAAGCTGAACGCCGCGCGGCGGCGGAAGACAGGGAACGGAAAGGCAGGAAATGGATGGAAAATTCGCAGTTATATAGGAACGCTTACGATCGCACTTCGGCGGCAAACGGCGCGGCGGCGAAGAAGGATCGGAAGGTTGTCCTGGTTGGGACGGGGTTTGTCGGAATGAGCATGGCGTATACGTTTTTATCGACCGGGGGCGTCGACGAGCTCGTTCTGATCGACATGATCGAGGAAAAGGCGATCGGCGAAGCGATGGATTTGCAGCATGGGCTGCCGTACGCGCGGAACCACATGAATATCAAGGCGGGCGGATATGAAGAATGCGCTGACGCGGAAATCGTTGTGATCACGGCCGGCACGGCGCAGAAACCGGGCGAGACGCGGCTGGACATGACGGCGACCAACGCGCGGATCATGAAAAACGTCTGCGAAAAGATTATGAAGTCGGGTTTTGACGGGATTCTGATTGTAGCTTCGAATCCGGTTGACCTGATGGCCTACGTTGCGTACCGGGTTACCGGGCTGCCGGCCGCGCGCGTGATCGGGTCGGGAACGATTCTGGATACGGCGCGGCTGCGATATATGATGAGCGAGTATGTCGACGTTTCGCCGTCGAATATTCATGCGCTCGTGATGGGGGAGCATGGCGATTCAAGCTTTATCCCGTGGAGCCACGCGTATCTGGGCGCGAAAAACCTGGTCGAGTACCTGAAAGAAACGGGCCGGGATTTATCGTTCCTTGACGAAATCTACAGGCAGGTTCAGCAAGCGGCGTACGAAATTATTAATCGAAAAAAGTCAACGTATTACGGGATCGGGCTGGCGCTGAACCGCCTGGTTCAGGCGATCCTGAATCATGAGAATACGCTCCTGACGCTCTCGGTTCTTCAGCGGGGGGAATATGGTCAGGAGGACCTGTTTATCGGCGTCCCGACGATCGTAAATCATGACGGAATCCGCGAGATATTGAAGCTTCGGCTGAACGACGGGGATCAGGCAAGGTTTGATCAGAGCGCGGCGATAATGAAAGATATTATCGAGTCGACGATTCGTCCGATCCTGCCGGAAGGGTAGAAACGACCGGTTTGCGGCGGAAGTTTGCGTCGTTTTTTGATTATGATATAATCATTGGGTCAAAGGCCGGGAGAGATAGCGTAGTTGGCCTAACGCGCGCGCCTGGAAAGCGCGTATACTGAAAGGTATCGTGGGTTCGAATCCCACTCTCTCCGCTGAAAAAACTCACCAGGCGGTGAGTTTTTATAATAGTGCGCCCGGCGGCGCTCGCTGTTTACAAGAATGTTTTCCAATTGGTCCTGAAATCCAGGTCTTTAATCAGGCGGTAAATATCAAAGCACTTAATCCCTAATTGGGAACAGACATCAGGAATCTTCTTGTTGTATCTCTGTTTTGATGGTTTCGACGATTCTGTCGAGACGACGGCACGATTTTCTTTGTCGGTCAGGCCATAGCTGATCAGAAAAGGATCCTTCTACTCTGACAACTCACCTTCAAATTTCCGTAGTCAAGAGGGGAACTTGAAACCAGACCCTCTCTGTGTCTCACATTTGAAAATCAGTATCGTTTGTGGTACTATAAATGCATGAAGCCGATCTGGATGAAAAAAGCCAAAAAGTACTATGACAAATCGCCGAAAACCTTTCGGGGACGCGTAGATAGAGCGCTGGAAGAACTGATCGGAATCTTTCCGGACGTCGGAAAAAATCCGAACGTCAAAATGATGCAGGGAGCGGACGACATCTATCGTTACCGCGTCGGCGATTTCAGAATTCTTTTTGCCGTGATCGGCGAAACCCTTTATATCGTCGAAATAGGTTCCCGCGGCGATATTTATAAATAAGGAGGATGAAAATGGAAACCTTTATCCCGGATAAATCAGAACTCAAAGCGGTCGCCGATTTCCGTAAAGCTCTCGCGGAAAACGATAAAAGCCAGCTCGCAACCTTTGAAGAACACGAAACGCGGGAATTGAGCGGGAAACTCGTCATAAGAATCCCGAAAATACTTCATCGCGAACTCAAAGACCAGGCTGAAGCGAACGGCGTCTCCCTGAATCAATTCATACTCTATAAGCTTGCGCGCTGAGACGAAACGGCTGCGTAAAACGAAACGACTTAATCCGGAGTCCGCGGCTCATTCTCGATCAGCGCCCCGATCTCCGGGTAGTACTTCCGAAGGCCCGTCCCGTTCCTTGTGAGACGGAGGCAGATCCCGCCGCGTTGGCGGCAGGGATGTCTTACCGTCCA
>CALIHP010000019.1 GCA_938020565.1 uncultured Anaerolineaceae bacterium
TTATGTTGGTTTTTCAGTATCAGGATTAATCGGTGCGATATTAGCTCCAACAGCAATAGTACTTCCATCAGTGATTATAATAATTGCAATTTCAAAAGCATTGACAAAATTTAAAGAAGCTGCATTAGTACAAAAAATTTTTTATGGATTACGTCCCGCATCAATAGGTCTTATTGTAGCAGCAGGTTTAGGAGTAGCTAAAATAACACTTTTAAATTTACCAAAATATAAAATTACTCAGAATTTAATTGATATATTAAATTATAAGTCAATAATTCTAGCATTAGTTATTTTTGGAATAATGAAAAAATTTGATTTACATCCGATTGTGTTAATTTTAATTGCAGCTATTATTGGAATAGCGTTTAAATTTTAATTAATAATTAATGCAAAAACAAAATATTTATTAATTTTACTATCCAAAGCACAAATTGTCAACAAACGAGCGCTATGTATATAGCCAAAAACAAATACTATGATTTAATCTTATACTTGAGAGTTTCCTTGATTTTATCAACGATTTCGCCGTGATCGACTATCCTCAGATCAGGGTAGGATTTAAGAATTCTACCAGTCCCGAAGAACTTAGTCTTACGCATATTTTTGTAAAATTCTTCTCTTGCAAGCTCATAGTCTCGCTTCATATCTTCAAGCTCCTTTGCAACCTCAGCCCTTCTGTCTGCAGCTGCATCCCTAATTTCAGCTTCAAATGAGGTGCTTTCGGCTCTATAAGCATCAACCTTTTCCTTAGCGCTTATTGCATCATCACCTATTCTAGTGCTAAGTGAGTCACTAAATTCAGTCATTGATTTTTTCATATCATCAAGGCGCGTAATTTTTTTGTTAAGTCCGAGCGTGATAAGTACAGAGACAGCGAAGTCTGAAATAAACGTAATATATGCTATAAGAAGCAATATTATCCCAAATATAGATGTACCCAGGTCCCCGAATACTGCCTCTACAAATGGCTGTATTCGCCTCACTACAATCAAAATTCCAAATCCCCATATAATGCTGAATTCTAGACAAATATATCCATGATAGTTAAATGGTTTCGAAGTATAATCCCACCATCTAGCATGAAATATTTTTAAAAGCGCATATCCTCCGACTAACTCAAGCATTGTGGATAGCAACATACCAAGGAGAAACACCTGTAAATCTGAAGTAAATGAACTATGGTCTAATCCAAGCGCCTTTACAAGAAGGATAACAAAAAGCGAACCAAAACCGTATATCGGACAAATAGGTCCATTTAAAAATCCTCTGTTTACGACAATTCCTTTACTTATTGCTTGATAGATAACTTCTGTAATCCAGCCGATTACTGCATATACTAGAAAAAATATTGCAATATCAGTCAGTATATATCCAGCTATCATAGTCCCTCCCTTTAATTGCGATCTCCAAATTCCTTTAAGAGCCTTTCCTGACTATCGAACATTATACCATTAGAAGCGATATTAACATATCTCCCGTCTGAAAATAAGTACTTAGCCCTGGTGTTATCCATCATATTCATACGCATAATTAACTTTATCTTTGCAATACAAGTTTCATCCGTTATAGGAAAAGCTAGCTCAAAACGTTTATCCATATTTCTGTTCATAATATCAGCCGATGAAATATACACACGTTCATCTGAACCACTACCGAATATATATACGCGAGAATGCTCTAAGAACCTGCCTACAATGCTTATTATTTGAATATTATCGGTATATTCTTCTACACCAGGCAGGAGTGTACAAATTCCTCTAACTATCATGCGCACTTTAACACCGGCCTGTGATGCCTCAGATAGCTTTTCTACTATGTAACGGTCTGAAATTGAATTTACTTTTATAAAAATTCTTCCTTTGCATCCCTTCGCGCATTCACGCTCAATTAACTCAATAAGCCTCTTTCTCATGCAAGAAGGTGATGTAATTATATATCTAAATTGATTATCAATAATTCCTTCGATGGCATTATCGAATAGAGTTGAAACCTCCTCACCAAGTATACGGTTTGATGTTATAATTGAAAAATCAGTATACTGGCGTGCTGTAGTTTCGTTATAATTCCCGGTCCCAACCTGCGTAATGATTTCTTGCTCTCCAATTTTACTAAAGGATTTTTTAAAGACAATCTGACATGCCTTAAAATGCGACTTAAATCGCTTAGTTCCGTAATATACTTCACATCCAGAATCTTTAAGTTTTTTTGCCCAATCTACGTTATTGGCCTCGTCAAACCTGGCCCTGAGTTCAATAAGTACTCTAACACGCTTACCATTATTAGCAGCTTTTATCAAATATTCGATAATTCTAGGATGACTGGTCATTCTATAAATACTGATTTTAATTTCTTTGACTTTACTATGGCTCGCAGCTTCTCTTAAAAGTTCAAGCAAGTTATCCATTGAATCGTAAGGATATGCATCGAGCAAATCTCTTTCCATTGTCAGATTTATAATATTGGCTCTAACCTTTTTCTCTGAATTTGTCTTACGTAATTCAGGAAATGAGTTATTCAAAACTACGTGCCCTGATAGATGCTCCTTTAAAGAGCCTAGGTGACTTAAAGAATGAATAGTGGAACAAAGAACTAATTCCTCATTTGAAAGCTTAAGAATATCTTTCAAATCATTATAGAGACTATTATCAACGCATTCTGAATATGCAAATGCTCCTACAAACTCTGAATTCCCACGCTTATCAAGCATCTTCTTTATTCTTTCTATTGCGCTAGCTCCAAGATTGAAATTGTCATATTCAAAGTCTATATCAGCATTTCTAAAAGCTGTAAATGCGATAAATCCTTTTGGTTCAAATGGGAAACATATATTATTTAGATATAATCTGACGAGCTCTAAAGGAAGTAATAAATTAATACCTTGCGAATTTCGAACAATTACACCTTTTAGAAGTGGCTCTGGAATTTCAATCATCATCAGTTTTCTGCTATTATCCGTAGAAGTATCAACAATAATATAGTGATTCCCGTCTTTTATGTTTTCCGAAATATCTCTTTTATCAATAAATTGCGGCTTAAAACTCGATGAAAACTTCATAAGAAACTGCCCATCAACAAAGTCGTAATCGGATTCTTTCAAATCTTTATAAGAACCACAGAGCACACCTATTTCTCGAAGTCCTTTGTAAATATGATCATTTACTATTTCAGCATGTTCATTAATTATGCGTATTTCACGCCATATATAATGAATCTGCTCATCTATGGTAAGACCAGACATTGTGTCTCGCGCTAGCGAATCAATCTTTCTAACGTTGTTCAAACTACCAATACGTACACGAATAAATTCTGCTAGATTTTTTTCGTAAATCAATCTAAATTTTACTCTTTCAAGAATCGGATTCCTGGTATTTGCAGCTTCATTTAATACTCTCTCGTTAAACTTAAGCCACGAGAGATCTCGGTTCTGTGTAAAACCTTCAAGATAAAGCTCACTCATAGATACGCCTCTCTTAATTATTCAAATCTTCCAGCTTTTTCATCAGAAAGCCCTCTCTTACTCCCGATTCGGAGACAGTTATTTCATCGTAACCTAGTTTGTCCATAATCGTCTTCTGTATACACATACCTGTGACAAGTGACTGAACACGCTCTGGCTTTACTTTTAGTAACGTTCTGATAAATTCCCTTTGATTAGTAAAATATAGTTCAAACAGCTCGTCATACTCTCTTGCAGAAAGTGTAGCCGTACTCTTGCTCCTATCCAAAAGCTTATTTGCGAGCTTACATGTGGCTCGGACAGTACCTCCAATCGCATATACATGCCCTGGTGAAGCTTTAACATCTTCTGGAATACACAGCTTCAAAAGCAGATTCTCAGTTTCTTCCTTAATCGATGTTAACTCTTCTTCTGTAGGAAATATTCCATCAACATGTCGATGATAAGCATTGAGAGATCCTATTGGCATAGTATCAGCAAAAATTATCTCATCCCCTGTAAATAAAGATATTTCTGTGCTACCCCCACCACAATCTGTAAGCATTCCAGTAGCATCTCCGATATCCTTCATTATGCCGTAGTAATCGTATCTAGCCTCATCCTGACCTGTTATTACATCTACTTCAAATCCGACTTCATCCTTGATGCGTGCGACAATTTCTTTTTTATTCTTAATTTCTCTTATGCTTGCAGTAGCTATTGCAAATACGAGGACGTCAGACATTCCGTCTACTGCAATTCTAAACTGTTTGAGTGCGTCAATCATTACTTCTACTCCTTCTGCACTCATCTCATTATCATTTATATATCCAGCAATTCCACATGAAATCTTGTTGCTCATAATCTGACTGAAAGAACTATCAGCCCCTATGTTATAAACCGCCATTCTTATCGTGTTAGAACCAATATCAATTATTACGTACATATATACATTACCCTTCGTGTTTTATTAGTCGTAGTCATTCTAACAAAATTAATAGTATTTATAAACAAAAATCACAATTTAAAATTTGTTTTTTGTTTAATAACAATAAAACAGAGTGCGCACCCATGCACACTCTGTATCCTAACAATATTACCTTCGATCAATGACTACTTGCTTGTTCCGAAATCTACCTTCACATTTTCACGTTCAGCTTCTGACGAAACTTCAAACATTGGCTTCGCTTCATATCCGAACATCCTTGCGATGATTGCTGAAGGAAATACTCTGCATTTTACGTTGAACTTCTTTACAACAGCATTGTAGTACTTACGAGAATTAGCGATATCATTCTCAACTGCTTTTAGCTGGTCCATTAGCTCGATAAAGTTCGCATTTGCCTTTAGATCTGGATACGATTCAGCCACAGCAAACAAGCTTCTTAAAGTACCAGATAGGATATTCTCATTCTCAAGCTTTTCAGCAGTTGTAGAGGAATTTCCAACGGCAGATCTAGCTGCTGTCACAGCCTTGAGTGTCTCCGATTCATGAGCAGCATACCCTTTTACAGTCTCAACCAGATTCGGAATGAGATCAAATCTCTTCTTGAGATACACATCCATAGTCGAGAAAGCTTCATCACAGCTTACAGCCAGCTTTACAAAGCCATTATATGTAGCAATAACCCATAGTAGCAGAAGTACGACCACCGCTAAAACTATCCAAATTACCATTTTTACACCTCTTCTTTATTAAAAAGCAATAACTATTAATATCTATTGATTCGTTATATTAGCACATCAGTGCACTTACTTCAACATATGAAACGCACTTAATTAATCTTGTGATACAGCCTCTACCAAGAGCCGCCACCACCACCACCGGAGCCTCCGCCAGAGAAACCACCACCTCCAAACCCGCCGATTCCACCGCCACTATCAGCATGTGCGGCAGCAATTCCAGAATAAGTGCTATGCTGGATGCTGTTCATTATCATATTCATCCTCATATAATCGAACGTAGTTGCGTTATATGAGCTGAATCCAGCGTGTTCAGGAATCTTGATGGTATTGAATTTATGTATCCATTTATCCGTTAGTCCTAGAACATATGCATAAGGCAGAATATCGTAGAAGTAAGAAGGTTCGCTTTCTACAAGTTCATTGATTCTATCTAGCTCAGCTGTTTCTATAAATTCTTTAAAACCTAATATCTCTCCATAAACCTTGCGGTTGTATTCAGTTCTACTCTGGATATTCGACAATAAGAAAGGCATAGCAACTGTATATACGACGAGTATTATTAATAAGTACATCTCACCTTCACCTTTGCCGGCAAAATACAATGCGTTTATCAGGGTGCTCATATACACAAAATAAATTAATAGCCATATAATAACCCTAAAAGTTAAACTGCCAGTGCCTAAAGATTTACGATAGAAGAATGCATCATTTAACTTACGAATTATCAGTAGCCATATTGATGCCCAAACACCCAATACGATGATTATTCCGAATACGGCCATTATGCCACTATATTCTGAACCAAACAAAACATCGATGGAACCAGCTCTATATGCACTGAACGCAATGCTAAGCATATAACCTATCGCGGCGATAAATGTAGCAAAAATCCCCTTCGCATCCGAAGCAGTAGATACAATAGCCTTATCTCCAGTATATCTGTCCTTTAGCTGCGACTTAATCGTGTCATATGACTCTCCGATTGATTTTCCAGACTCTTTTATGCTAATCGTGCTTCCCACCGCCGGAGCAGATTTTTTATCAAATATTGCATTATACATTTTCTTTACAAATGCCGGTTCATCGCTCGGTGCTTGTAACGCTTTTATGGTTATTTTTTTCTTCTCCCCTTCAATAATCTGTATATATCCTTTTGATGCTAAGTATAGATATAATGAAGTAATGTCCTTTTTATCGATCGCACCATCTGCGAGATATCCGAGCTCAGCTGGTGTTATACCTTCAGGCGGATTGAACATTATAGGTGCGACAATATCTGCGTCCTTCTTTCTTGTAACCTTGATATAAATTAATAATATAAGACAGATGACGAGTACTGCAGCATTTGCGACACTACTCCATGCTTTACTTGGAGCACCAACCCAGTAACCATTCGGTGTCTTGACCATCAGCGTTACTCCAGAATTAGAGCTTATAGCAGTATCTTCATATGACAATGTGTTATTCGCTTTGTCATATGTCCACTTGCTATTATCCTCAGTAGATGAACCATATGAACCTGCATATCCCTTCATCTCGGTGTATTTGAAATCACTCGGAAGAGAAACTTTGATTGTTGAAGATGCAATCGATGTTTCCCATTCTGACGGAAGTACATCTACGTAAACGTTGTTCTCTTGATTACTTTGTATATAATTATAAATTTTATATCTATTATCATGCTACACAATTTCAGGGCGTCCCGGATCCGGCAGCCTCTTTCTATCCCCACCATGGTTCCCATCCCCAATCGCCCGCCCGGCGCAAGCCCGGGGCCGCATATTTTTCTGCGCTTCATCTCGGCGGTCGGACAGCCTTGCTGTATAATGAGAAAGAATTTCAAAAATAGACGTCCTGGAGGCAGTATGGATAAAACGATCGTTCCGATTTATGATCCGGCAAAAATTGAAAAGAAATGGCATGGGTTATGGGAGGAAAATCGTCTGGATAATTCCGATATTGACCTGACCAAACCGAAACATTACGCGCTGACGATGCTCCCCTATCCATCGGGGAATCTTCATATCGGCCACTGGTACGCGATTACCCCGTCCGACGCGCACGCGCGCTTCATGCGGATGCAGGGGTATAACGTTTTATTTCCGATGGGATTCGACGCGTTCGGACTCCCCGCCGAAAACGCCGCGATTAAACATAATATCCACCCGGCAGAATGGACATTTAAAAATATCGACCACATGCGCGATCAGCTTAAATCGATGGGGTGCATGTTTGACTGGCGCCGCGAGATTATCAGTGCGAAGCCCGAATATTACCGCTGGACGCAATGGTTTTTCATTCAGCTGCTGAAAAACGGGCTGGCGTATCAGAAATTCTCGCCAGTCGACTGGTGCCCCATGTGCAACACGACGCTCGCACGGGAACAGGTCTGGGGCGACGATCGGCATTGCGAACGCTGCGGAACGCCGGTTATCAAGAAAAACCTGAACCAATGGTACTTCAGAACGACCCGATACGCCGACCAGCTCCTCGATTTTTCCGGAATGGACTGGCCCGAACGCGTTCGAACGCTTCAGACGAACTGGATCGGACGGTCCGAAGGCGCGTCCGTGACGTTCAAAACCGAATCCGGCGATCCGCTCGTCGTATTCACGACCCGGCCCGATACGCTCTGGGGCGCGACGTTCATGGTCCTCGCCCCGGAACATCCGCTGGTCGGGAAGCTCACAACCCAGGCGCAGAAGGCGGCGATCGGCGCCTATATCGAAGAAGCAGCGCGGCAAACGGATATTCAGCGCGAAGCGGAAGGCCGGGAAAAAACCGGCGTCTTCACCGGTTCCTACGCGATCAACCCGGTCAACGGGAAGCGGATCCCGATCTGGATCGCTGACTATGTCCTGATGGGATATGGAACCGGGGCGATTATGGCGGTCCCGGCGCATGACCAGCGCGATTTCGATTTCGCGAGGAAATTCGGGCTCGAAATAATCGTCGTCGTTCAGCCGGATGGAATGGAGACCCTCGATGGACAGACGATGAGCGAGGCCGTCCCGGCGCAGGGGAAGCTCGTCAATTCCGCCGAGATGAACGGCGTTTCCGGCGACGAAGCGATACCGCGCGTGATCGCCTGGCTCGAAGAGAAAGGAATCGGCGAACGGAAGATTACTTATCGTCTCCGTGACTGGCTGATCAGCCGGCAGCGCTACTGGGGAACGCCAATCCCGATCATCTACTGTCCAGAGCATGGCGCTGTTCCCGTTCCCGAGGACCAGCTTCCAGTCAAACTCCCGGACGACGTCCAATGGACCCCAACCGGCGAAAGCCCGCTCAAACTGCATCCAACCTGGAAATACACGAAGTGCCCGATCTGTGGGCGAGACGCGGAACGCGAGACCGATACGCTGGATACGTTCCTCTGTTCCAGCTGGTACCATCTTGGATACCTCAGTCCATATTATCATGACTATCCGTTCGCGCAGAAGGAATACGATTATTGGATGCCGGTCGACGTCTACACCGGCGGTATCGAGCATGCGACTATGCACTTGATCTATACGCGATTCTTTCATAAAGCCGGACGCGATATCGGCGTTATGAAAGGCAAGGAACCGATGATCGCGCTCCGGAATCAGGGAATCGTCCTCGGAGAAGACAGCGAAAAAATGTCGAAGAGCCGCGGGAACGTCGTCGATCCGGATAAACTCGTCGAGTTTTACGGCGCCGATACCGTACGCGCGTACCTGATGTTCTTTGCCCGCTGGGAACTGGGCGCTCCCTGGAACAGCTCCGGAATCGAAGGCAGCTCGCGTTGGATTCGCCGGACCTGGTCCACGATCCTCGAACCGGCGGATAACGACAGCGCAGCGGACGAAGATACGCTCCGCGAACTTCGCCGCAAGGTACATCAGACGCTGAAATCGGTCACGCGTGATTTCGAATCGTTCTCGTTCAATACGATCGTATCCAGCCTGATGGAACTGCTGAATAAGATGATCAAAGCGAAACAGGCCGGCGCGTTCAGGACGGAAGCCTGGGACGAAGCGGTCGAAATTTACCTGAAAATGATGGCGCCGATCGCGCCGCATATCACCGAAGAGCTCTGGTCGCTTCTCGGAAAATCCGGCTCGATCCACGTTCAGCACTGGCCCGAACTCGACGCTGAAGCCGCGAAAGCCGACGAAATAACGCTCGTCGTTCAGGTCAACGGCAAGCTCCGCGACCGGATCACGCTCCCCGCAGAGTATGCCGAAGCCGAAGCGAAAGCCGCCGCGCTCGAAAGCGCGAACGTCAAGGCCGCGCTGGCAGGACACGAACCGAAGAAAATCATCGTAGTCCCCGGAAAGCTGGTCAATATCGTCGGATAATCCCGAAAGCGACGAAAAGAAAAAAACTGCGCTGATCAGAAAACAGCGCAGTTTTGCTTTACCTCAATTTTATCCGCACATCCGCCTGAATCAGTCCACTCGGAGCCCGTTCGTCCTGATCCCTGCTATTTCGCGGAACTCCATCCACCGTCGACCGGAAGCGCAACCCCGGTCACGTACGACGCTTCTTCGGAGCCCAGGAAAATCGCCGCCGCGTCCAGTTCGCCGTCGCGCCCTGCGCGTTTCGCCGGCACTGTCAGGTTCATGTACTGCACGAACGGTTCAGATCTGATCACCGCGTCGGTCAGCTCTGTCGGAAAGAATCCGGGACAGATCGCGTTAACCGTGACGCCCGACGGCGCCAGCTCGGCCGCAGCCGCGCGCGTATAATTCACGACACCGGCTTTCGACGCATGATACGCGCATTGCTGCTGGTTCGTTCCGATCAGCCCGTACATCGACGCAATATTGATAATCCGTCCGTATCCCTTTTCAACCATGTACTTCCCGAAAGCACGCGAAACCTTGAAAACCGACGTCAGGTCGGTTTCAATCGTGAAGTCCCAGGCCTCGTTCGTCATTTCAAGAACCGATCCACCCTTCGCGCTTCCGGCGACGTTGAGGAGAACATCGACTTTTCCATATGCGTCGATCGTCGCTTTGACCGCCGCATCGATATCCGCGTCCTGAGTCACGTCGCAGCGGACAGAAATGCACTTCGCGCCTAACGCTTTGCACTCAGCTTCCAGTTCCTTCAGCTTTTCCAACCGCCGCGCGGTAATCACTAAATCCGCGCCCTGCTTCGCGAACGCCTTAGCCAGCTGCCGTCCCAAACCGGACGACGCGCCGGAAACAACAACGACACGTCCCTTATAATCAAACATGATCTTTTATCTTCTCCTTGAATCCATTCCGGTCCGGGAATTCGAAACGGAACCGTTGATCCAATTTTAAACCGTAATCATGCCGCTCAAGTTAAAGCAAACTCAGCTCTGCGCGCTGCGAAGGCAGAGGGGGCTCGATCGCCACCCGCTCCGGAGCGATCGGACGCAGCAGGTCGGAAACTTCGCGCGGATCATCGCACGTCAGCCATCGGTCGCGATCCTTCCGGTCAATAATAACCGGCATACGCGAATGGACCCGCGCAGCGATTTCGTTCGCCGCCGTCGTGATCATCGTCGCTGAATAAACTTCGTTCCCTTCCGCGTCCATCCAATAATCCCAAAGGCCGGCAAACGTGAAGATCTTCGTATCGGGAAGGAAAAACCGATACGGGGTTTTCGTCCCGCCTTCCGAAGTCCATTCATAATACGACGTCGCCGGGATCAACGCCCGCCGTCTCCGGAATGCGTTCCGGAACGACGCCCGTTCCAGGAGCGTTTCAGCCCGCGCGTTGAACGTTTTCCGCGCGATAGAAACGTCCTTCGCCCAGGAGGGGATCAGTCCCCAATAAAAGTATTCCAGCTTCCGGCGCTTCGCGTCGATCAGAATCGCGATCCCGCTCCCGGGCGTGATCTGATCTCTGGGTTCAAAGCGCGGCGGAAGCTCCAGCAGGTTCAACTCGTCCGCCAACGCCGCCAGCTCTGTCATCAATGAATATCGGCCGCACATATCCGATTTCAGCTCAATTCTCCAGAAACCGGTCCGTCAAAAACGCCTTGATCGCCTTAATCGAACCGGCGCTGTCATCGCGCGAAACGCTATGGCCAGAGGTGGGCGAATAATACCAAGTCCAATTCGGATGAGCCGCGAGGAGTCCGCGCGCAATTTCGGGCGTAACGATTCCGTTCAGCTCCGGATTCCCGGTCATCAGCAACGCCGGGAGCGTCATTTTCGCCGTGATCCGGTCCCAGTCTTTTACCAACTCCGGCAAAATCGCCAACGATTCAAACGTCGCCTGCTGCTTGGCTTTCGCCCAGGCGCGGTAATCTTCCTCCGCCCAGTTCGGATTTCGCGCCCGGATTTCCGCGATCAGGTCTTCGTAAGACGCCGCATGATACGCCGTCAGGTCCGAACGAAAACTATCGGTCCCGGCGGCGATCCGTTCCTCGGTAACCAGCGCAGGATCGAACCAGGGCGGATCGATCAGGACCACGCCCCGCGTCAACTCGCGATACTCAGCTCCCAGATACGCCGTAACCGCCGCACCCATTGAATGACCAATGACGACCGGACGGTCCAATTCATATTCCCGAATCAGCGCGGCCGCGTCCCCCACCATCGCCGCGATCGAATAATCGTTATCGGCGGGTTTATCCGAAGCGCCATGTCCGCGCATGTCGGGAAAAACAACGTCATACGAAAACGCCAGCGCCGCGACGAGACTGCTCCAGAGCATGCCGCTGTCGGTCAGTCCATGAAGAAGAACGACAGCCGGGAGCTCGCCGCCGGTACGATGCACCGTAAGTCTTGTTTTCCCAGATTCGAAGCTTCCGCGATACAGGTTCAATTTTCAACCTCATTTACGATCGCTACGCCCGAACTGGTCCCGATTCGGGTCGCCCCGGCGTCGATCATCTTCCGAACGTCCGCCAGCGTTCGAATTCCTCCCGACGCTTTCACTTCAACCTCTTCGTCAACCCATTTTCGCATGTTGCGGACGTCTTCAACCTTCGCCCCGCCGGTTGAGAATCCGGTCGACGTTTTCACGAACATCGCGCCGCAGGCCTGACTCACCAGGCAAGCGATTTTCATTTCCTCTTCGGTCAGCAGGCAGGTCTCCAGAATCACCTTAACAATGGCGCTGTCCTTAACCGCCCGGATAACCTGAAAAATATCGTCCGCTACGAGCTGGTAATCCTTTCCCTTCAGCGCGCCGATATTCAGGACCATGTCAACTTCCCGCGCGCCGTTTTCAACAGCGATCGCCGCCTCGAAGGCCTTCGCCCGCGTATCCATCGCGCCCAAGGGGAACCCAACGACGGTACAGACCCGAACGTCCGTCCCGCGCAGAAGCTCAGCGCACAGCCGGACCCAGGTTCCATTGACACAAACAGAAGCAAATTTATTTTCGCGCGCCTCATTGCAGAGTTGAACGATCTGGTCATGAGTCGCGTCAGCTTTAAGAAGCGTATGGTCGATCATGGACGCGATATTCGCCTTCTCGCCAGGCTTCTCCCGCTCCGGCTTGTCCTCGACGAAAACGTCCCAGACAGACTCCATATGATCCATGACGAGAAGAACATGCGTATCCTTGTAGGAAGCGTGAAACAGGTCCGTCTGATCGTCGATAGATTCGTCCTCGTCGATCTCCTCATTCGAAAATTTATCCCAATCCGGTTTTCGAACGAATCGCTTTTCGTCAGCCGGCTCCTCGTATTTTTCAGTATTCTTTTTCCTTTTATGATCCTGCGTCATGTTCGCTTTCCTCCTCTGAGTCATCCTGTAGATTGATTCATTTTTCACTGCGAATAATTATAGTCGATTTGAATCCAATTTTCGCCAAACTCAACCCGGATCGGAACCGGCCCCGCCCGTTCGGACGCGCGCGAACCGCCATGTGAAAATTCAGCATGATTCCCGTTGGAATAGCAACAATCTGAAAACCGTCGCCGAACTACAATACTTTTAGCAAAAAAAAACGCAGCCGTCACATGGAGGATAACGTGCAAAAACATATCAAGAATAACGTCAGCTGGATCGGTTATATCGACTGGGAACTGGAAAGTTTTCATGGGGGCGATTACTCGGTCAGGAACGGTTCAAGCCAGAACGCCTACCTGATCAAGGAAGAGAAAACCGTCCTGATTGATACGATCTGGACGCCGCACCGCTTCGATTTTCTCGAAAACCTGAAATCGGAAATCGACCTGAAGAGAATTGACCTGATTGTTGCGAATCATGGCGAATGCGACCATTCCGGCGCGCTTGTTCCGCTCCTCGAAGAGATTCCGGGAACGCCGATTTACTGCACCGCAAACGCCGTAAAGAGTATTGAAGGCCAGTACGGGAAACACGGCTGGAACTTCAAGATCGTCAAAACCGGCGACTCGATCGATATCGGGAATGGGAAACGGCTGATTTTCGTCGAAATGCCCATGCTCCACTGGCCAGATTCAATGGCGACGTACCTGACCGGCGACAATATCCTGTTCTCGAACGACGCTTTTGGTCAGCATTACGCCGTTGAGGAATTATTTAACGATAAAGCGGATCCCTGTACGCTGAATAAAGAGGCGATGAAATACTTCGCGAATATCCTGAACCCATTCGCGGCGATCCTGACTCGGAAGCTCGCTGAAATCGCGAAGCTGAACCTGCCGATCGAGATGATCGCGACGTCGCACGGCGCTATCTGGCGCGACAATCCGCTGCAAATCGTGACGAGATATGCCGAATGGGCGGACGCGTATCAGGAAAACCAGGTGACCGTCGTCTACGATACGATGTGGGAAGGGACGGCGAAACTGGCGCATTGTATCGCCAAAGAAATCTCGCGCCAGAGTCCGGATACGGTCGTTAAGGTTTTTAATCTCGATAAGTCGGATAAAAACGATATCATGACCGAAGTTTTCAGGTCAAAAGCGATCGCGGTCGGATCCCCGACGGTCGGATCGAGTATCCTTTCGAGCGTCATGGGTTGGATCGAATTCCTTAGACAGCTGAAATTCAAAAAGAAAAAAGCCGCTGCGTTCGGATGCTACGGATGGAGCGGGGAGAGCGTTAAGATATTGAAAGAAAAATTAGCCGACGCGGGCTTCAGCGTGATTGACGAATCCGTCCGGGCGAACTGGAATCCGGATGAATCCGATTTCGCCGCCGTACCGGCTATGGTTGAAAGCCTGCTGAAGACGTAAACGTTTCGCGAATCGTCTGCCGAAGGACGTCGTGATACTGACGGCGGGCTGCGCCAAGTATAAGTACAACAAACTCAGCCTATGCGATATCAACGAGCTGCCGATCGCGTTCAATATCGCCTGATATGAGCAGAAGGCGGTTATTGTCCTGCTGGCACTGCTGTACCTGGGCGTCAGAAATATTCATCTCGGCCCGACGCCGCCCAATCCGTGCCCTCCCGCCGAACATCGCTGACAGCCTGATCCGGAATTTTCCGGGATCGCCAGGATCGGAACGATCAAAAACAACCTCCGGCTCATCGTCGGAAGCCCGCCTCCAGCGCTATAATTCACTGAAAAGCCGGAAGGCCGGCGGAGTTTCTCCCCGCCGGCCCTCCGGCTAACGCGATCAGCGTGGAAACGCAATCATCGCGCCGATTGCCAGAAACAGGATCTGAATCAGGTACATCGGAACCGCGAATTTCAGGAAGTCTTTCAACTTATACTTCCCCATCCCCAGAATCAACGCCGGCAGTCCGTCAATCGGCAGGAACCCGCCGCCTATTCAGAGATTGGCAATCGATCATCCGCGTTCTCAAAAGCAAAACCAGTTCACAGAACATTCATCATCCAATACAATATCGGAGAAACATAGAACGGAGTTATTTTTCCGGTTAAGAAGTTTTACTTCGCTTTCGTTACATTCGTCATATTTACCGTGACATCTCAAGCCATTAGAATTTTAATAACAAGCAAAATCAGAAGCAAAATATCATATCTGCCAGATTTTTGGAGCAATACTTCAAATGATTTTAGAAGAAATTCAAAAGAAAATGCCGGGATTTACAAAATCCGAAAAACAAGTCGCAGAATACATTCTCGCACACGCCAACGCCGTCATCGAGCTAAGTATCTCCGAAATTGCAGCGTTGACAAATACGAGCGACGCGACCATTATCCGATTTTGCAAACGGTTAGGATTAAACGGCGTTTATCAATTAAAAATCAATCTTTCAAACGAATTAGGAAATTCCGGTTACCTCGTCGGCGGAAAGCAAGAAGATACAAATCACTTTTCGAAGTACTGGAAAAAAGTCGAATCAAATATCACAAGTCTTTCACAGAATCTGGACGAAAAAATCATTGAAGACAGTATTGAAACGATTATTACGGCAAAACAAATCCATATTTCAGGGTGGGGGAATACCGGAATGGTCGCCGCCGACTTCGCACATCGCCTGACAATGTTCGGTTTCAATACTTTTTTCACAACGGTCCCGGAATATGCAATGCGAAACCTGGCGACATCACAGGAGCAAACAATCCTCATCGCATTTTCACATTCCGGATCCTCCATTCATATTATCGACATGTTGAAACTAGCCAGATCGTTGAATCGAAAAACAATCCTCATCACAAACACGGAAGGATCGCCTGCAAATAAATATGCCGACTTATCACTGATCGCCAATATCAGAAACGAATTATTCAAGGATTTAGGCGCGGCGTCGCATATTTCAGAATACATAATCATCGACTTACTTTTATACGGCGTCTTATCCCAAAAAGGACCCGCGCAAATTTCGGACCAGGCGGAAGTTCTTCTATCAAGGCACAAACTGTAAGGAAGGAGAAAACGTTGGCCGATCCAGTCGATTCATTATTTTATTGTAAAAACATATCAAAATCCTTTGGCGGAACGAAAGCTTTAAAAAACGTCCAATTAGCAGTCGCGAGAGGCGAAGTTCACGCGCTATTAGGGGAGAATGGCGCTGGCAAGTCAACACTCATGAAAATTATCATCGGACTTTACCGTGAAGATTCCGGCGAAATGTTTTTCTCCGGAGAAAGATATAAGATTGCAGGCCCTTCAGAAGCGTTATCGAAGGGAATTTCAATGATCCATCAGGAATTAAATCCCGAGCCTCATCTGACCATCGCGGAAAGCATCTTTCTAAATCGGGAAGACACCTTTGGGAAAACTATTTTTTTAAATAAAAAAGCGACAAACCAAAGGGCTCAAGCGCTCCTCAATAAGTTCGGGATCAGATTTTCCGCCGATAGGGAAATCAGCTCGCTATCGCTTGCGCAAACTCAGATGATTGAAATTGTCAAAGCGGTGTCTATGAACGCAAAAATGATTATCATGGACGAACCGACATCATCTCTGGACTTCGACGAAACGAAGAGATTATTCGAAACGATCCGAGACCTGAAATCTCAAGGCGTATCTATCATCTATATTTCACATCGGATGAATGAAATTTTTGAGATCTGTGACCGCGTTTCCGTATTCCGCGACGGCTCGTATATATCCACCCACAACCTGACCGATATCACAAAAGATAAATTAATCAGCCTGATGGTTGGGAAAAAAGTCGAATCTATTTTTCCAAAAATAACCTGCCCGATTGGAGACGTCGTTCTAAAAGTTGAAAATTTATCAGGCGACGGATTTTCAAACATTACGTTTGAAGTCAGAGCTGGAGAAATTCTCGGATTATCCGGATTAGTCGGATCTGGACGAAGCGAGACCGCCTGCGCGATTTTCGGCCTTCGGGAGCGGCGCTCAGGAATGATCTACTTGAACGGGAGGAATTTAAAAATAAATAAACCGATCGATGCAATTCAAAATGGAATTTGTATGGTAAATGAAGATCGAAAGAATTTCGGATTATGCCTGAATCGTCCGATTCGCGAAAATATAACGCTACCCGCTATTCAGGACTTCGTTTCTTATCTGTTGATCAACCATAAAAAAGAAAGGGAAGTTTCCAGCTCTATTTCAAAGAAAATAACGCTCAACGCGAAAAACCTTGATTTAGACGCTTTCTCGCTGAGCGGAGGAAACCAGCAAAAAGTCGTTCTATCCAAATGGCTGCTGACGAATCTGAAAGTCCTGATTCTGGATGAGCCGACGAGAGGCGTCGACGTTGGGGCGAAAGCCGATATTCATAGAGTTATGGGAGAGCTGGCTTCGCAGGGGTTGGCGATCATCATGATCTCATCCGAATTACCGGAGATTATCGGTATCAGCGATCGAATTATTGTCTATCATGAAGGGAAAATCAATGGGATCGTCGACCGCGAAATGATTCTAAATGGAGAAATTTCAGAAGAAGAAATATTAAGTTTGGAATTTGGGGAAGAAATGGAGATGATCGAAAGATGAAAGAACGAAAACTTTTTGGAATGACAAAGGAATTATTCCTGAGACGCTACGGTATTACGTTCATCTTTATTGCGATGGTTATTCTCCTGTCGATCGTCTCGCCGGTATTCAGGACATGGCGGAATTGGGTCAGTATTCTTCAACAGGTTTCGACAAATGGCATTTTGGCGTTAGGTATGGTATTCGTCATTACGGCAGGCGGAATTGATTTGTCCATTGGCTCAATGTTGGCGCTGACGAGCGTAGTCGTCGGCGAAACGCTTATTGCTACGAATTCAATTCCATTAGCAATCTTTGCCGCTATTGTCATATGTTCAATATTTGGCTTTATAAACGGCATTTTGGTAGCCAGGTTTGACCTGTTCCCATTCGTTGTTACGCTCGCTACACAGCTCGTTATTCGAGGAATGGCGTATATTGTTTCCGGGGGACAATCAAAAGTTATCATGCATCCAAACTATCGGGATATCGGCTTGGGAAAAATAGGTGGGATCATCCCATTCTCAGTTCTGATTCTTCTTGGCGTTGCAACCGCATCGTACATACTGCTGCATCAAACTACATTTGGTCGTTATATTTATGCGGTAGGGGGAAACAAAGACGCAGCGCGAGCCTCGGGCGTAAACGTTGAAAAAACAATAATTCAATCATATATTCTGATGGGAGGATGTTCGGCAATATCCGGCGTAATCTTAGCGTCCCGAATTAACGCGTCGCAGCCCAACATCGGCATGGGATATGAAACAGACGCAATCGCAGCCTGCGTTATCGGAGGAACCTCGTTCGCAGGAGGCGTTTCTACAATTCCGGGCGCAATGATTGGAATTTTCATGATCGGAATTATTTACAACGGAATGAACCTGCTCCAGGTGCAATCCTATTGGCAAACTGTTATCAAAGGTTTGCTTATTCTTCTTGCGGTACTTCTTGACATGTATCTCAATAAAAAACGCAGTAAATAACGGGAATACCCGTAAAAAAGGAGAGAAAAAATGAAAAACAAAGTTTTATACATATTGCTGTCAGCCGCTGTTCTCACTTTGATCATAGGCTGCACATCCGGAGATAAACCGTCGGAAACCAAAGTAGTCGTCGGTTGGCTCCAGAAGAACCAAACGAATGTTTTCGAAACGTACATCAATAAAGGAGGCGAAACGGTTCTAAACGAAAAAAAGAAGACTGGAGAAATCACGGACTTCATCCTTCTCGATGGGAATACCGATCCTTCCACACAGATTAATCAGGCAAACGATCTGATTAACTCAAGTGTATCCGCCGCTATTCTGCAGCCAGCGGAAGCCGATGGAAGCGCTCCAGCGCTAAAAGCCCTTACAGACGCCGGGATTCCAGTCGTCGTCGTAAACGCACGAACAAACAATACGGATGAACTCGCCTCCGCATACGTCGGGTCTAACGACATTGTCGCCGGCGAAATGATGGGGAAGTTCGTCCTCGATAAGCTGGGGGAATCTGGCGGCTATGCGCATCTTATGGGTATGGTCGGGAACTCAGCAGCTGTTGAACGCACCACAGGGATTCATAACATTATGGATACAGCGTCCGGATGGACCTTGCTTGACGAACAATCAGCGGAATGGCAGGGAGATAAAGCGAGTAAGTTTACGCAAGACTGGATCAATCTCCATGGCGACAACCTGGAAGCAATTATCTGCGACAACGATGATATGGCAATCGCCGCAAAATTAGCCTGTATCGAAGCCGGACGAGATGACATCGTTGTCATTGGCGTTGATGGAATTCAAAGCGCGCTCCAGATGGTCAAATCAGGCGAGTTAGACGGTACTGTTTTTCAAGACGGCAACGGACAAGGGAAGAAAGCTGCCGAGCTCGCGATCGAATTAACCAAAGGGAATCAGATTCAAAAAGAATACTGGATCGACTTCGTCCTCGTCACGCAGAATAATGTTGATCAATACATTTCAGAATAAATCTTGGTATTAAGGAGGAGGCCGGTTATCTTCAAAAATGGCCTCTTCCCCAAAAAACAGGCGGAGAAAAAATGTACGAATTAACGAATAGCGGTCTACCCCTTTACTATATTGAAGAAACAGGAATGATCGCCTTAAGTGGAGAACTATCGTTCGATGGATATTCTCGAAAATATGCGAGCCAAATGGAAGGATTATTCTATACAAAAAAAACGTTATCCTCAAGCGAGGCAATTTACGACGTTTACCGTGGGATCCGATTTCCCAAAGACAAGGCGCTTTTAGATGATTTTGAGTTACGCTACGATATCACAGTGATCTACGACGGAACGATCGACGGAGAAAGAAAAAAAACCTCCGGGCATTATCATGGCTACAATCCAGCCAGAACAGCGACATACGCGGAAGTATATGAGGTTATTAAAGGAAAAGCGCTGTATATTCTTCAACGTGCAGATAATTTCAGCGACACAACCGCTGAAATCCAGGTCAATGACCTGAAATTCGCTATCGTCAATGAAGGAGAAGCGATTATCATTCCGCCAAATTATGGTCATTGTTCTATCAACATCGGAAGCGGGCCCCTGATTTTCAGCAATTTAGCCTACATCCCTTGCAGCGTACATTATGCCCAGGTCCAAC
The DNA here is from genome assembly GCA_938020565.1 of uncultured Anaerolineaceae bacterium. Taxonomy (GTDB): domain Bacteria; phylum Chloroflexota; class Anaerolineae; order Anaerolineales; family Anaerolineaceae; genus Flexilinea. The sequence goes on from CALIHP010000019.1 coordinate 19,986, forward strand.
GATACCATGGAATGAATTACTACATATTCAACGACAAAGAAAATGAGTTTAAGGTAATTCCGAACAGGCTATATCCCCGCAGCCCCAATTATGAGATTGTGACCGTAAAAGAAGCGCCAAACCTCGGGATCAAGTTCGGAGTTCCCATCTACAAGAGCTTCCAGGAAAATCCAAAAGCGTTTAGTTATTTAGGCGACCCAGCGCCCTACGAAAGCCTGATTTTAGAGAACCTGACAGGAGTACAGAAAAAATGAAAAAACTTCAAATTGCTCTCGACTTATTGACCTTGGAAAACGCGCTTGATGTCTTGTCAAAAGTCGCGGAATACGTCGACATTATTGAAGTCGGGACTCCATTAATCATTTCCGAAGGATGCAAAGCGGTAAAAACAATCAAGCGCAAGTATCCCCAAAAAACTGTCTTCGCGGATATTAAAGTCATGGACGGAGGTTCTGTTGTCCCAAAAATCGCTTTTAGCGCGGGAGCCGATATGGTTTCCGTCTTAGCCGCTGCGGATGATAAAACGATATTGGCCACGTTGGATTGCGCGAAAGCATTCAGTGGGAAAGTCCTTGTCGACATGTGTTCCGTTGCAGATTTGACCAAAAGAGGAATCGAGATTGACAAGATGGGCATCGATTATGTTTGCGTTCATGTGGGCTACGATCTTCAAGATCTGAATATTGACCCAGTAGAAGAATTAAAAAAAATATCGTCGATGAAAACGAAAAAGGCAATCGCAGGAGGAATCCGCTTAGAGTCTTTTCAGGATGCCGTGAAGAGCGCGGCCGATATTATCGTCGTCGGAGGGGGTTTATATAATCAGCCAGAAATGGTATCGACAGCAAGGGAAATGCACCATATCATCGAAAGTTTTAATGGAAAACAGGGTTAGATGATGGAAATCAAACAGATTACACTCAGCGCCACAGATGAATTACGCCAGATTTTCGAGAAATTAGAAGAGGATCAGGTCAAAACGTTAATCGAAAACATCACACAAGCAGATAAGATATTCGTATCCGGAGCAGGACGATCTTTGCTCATGCTTCGCGGATTTGCGATGCGACTGATGCATTTAGGATTTAGGAGCTATGTCGTCGGCGATACAATAACGCCTGCCTTCAGCGAAAACGATTTGCTGATCATCGGTTCGGGCTCCGGAGAAACGAGAACGCTGATTTCAATAGCGATAAAAGCCAAGGAAATCGGAGGAAAAATCACGTTGATTTCAACACGTGAGAAATCTACCCTCAGTAAATTGTCATACGATACAATAATTATTCCAGCGTATACGGATAAAGTTGACGAACCGTCCCAGAGAAAGCCGCTGCTTCCCGGCGGATCATTATTCGAAGAAGCGCTTCTGGTCCTTCTTGATTCGGTCGTTCTCCCTCTAGCGGAGGTGCATTCCATACCCACGACCAAAGCATTTTCATTCCATGCGAATTTGGAATAACCATGAAAGATACTTTTGTTGGAATTGACGTTGGGGGGACAAATATTAAGATCATGCTCATGGATTGTGAAAAGACAATCATAGCAGATCACTCAATTCCAACAGAAAAAGAAAAAGGACGTAACTCTATTACAGACAAGATCATTAACATAATTATACAGATGTTAACAAACAATCAGGTATCAAGAAACAGAGTAGCCTGCGTCTGCATGGGATTACCGGGAGCTATTAACATCAGAGAGCAAAAAACCATACATCTGGCTTATCTTGATTGGAACAATCTTAACCCAACGGATGAAATCGGGAAATTCTTCAATTGTCCGACCTTGATTGATAATGATGCAAGTCTGAACGCATGGGGGGAGTATCATTTTTCATATGCGAATCAATATAAAAACATCGTTCTTCTGACGTTAGGAACGGGCGTCGGCTGCGGCGTTATCCTCAATGGAGAGATATTTCGGGGATCGTCTTATCTTGGCGCGGAAATTGGGCATATGACAATCGATGCGTCGAGTCCTGAATTATGCCTTTGCGGCAGGGCTGGACATTTTGAAGCGTTCTGCTCAGGGAAAGCCCTGGCCCGCTATACCTTGGATCAATTAAAACGCTATCCTGACTCAAAGGTCCAGCGCTTATCACAGGAGGCGGGAGGGAATTTCAACCCGATCATGATAGACAGAGCCGCGCTGGATGGGGATTGGTTAGCATGTAAAATTTTCGCACGATTTAATACATATCTATCAATCGGGATCGCCAATCTTGTAAATATTTTCAATCCTGAGTTAATACTAATCGGAGGCGGTTTAGCTGCGGCAAAGAACATTCAGATTCCTGCAATAAAGGCCGCCGTCATCGAGCGGATCCTTTCGCCGGATCAAATGTGCCAGATTGAAAAAACAAAACTTGGCGGAAAAGCAGGGATGTATGGAGCATGCCTGAAGGCCATGGAACATCTGGAGCAGGTAAGGTAAGCAGCGCTTTTTACCGAGATACTTTCACCCCTCCTTTCCACGCAAGCTCCATCCGTTCACAGGCTTCTTATAAAAATACCGCCTAACAGAGCAACCGGTAGTATAATCAGGATAAGTGAAAGAACGCACAATCTCGATGATCCGACGTTCCTTCAATCATAAAGACAAAGGAAGTAGAAGGAGAATATATGATTCGTTTTACCTTGCCGCGTGATCTGTATCACGGAAAAGACGCACTTGCTGCGCTGAAGACCTTAACCGGAAAAAAAGCCATGATTTGCACCGGCGGAAGCTCGATGAAGAAATTCGGATTCCTCGACAAAACGAAGAAATATCTTGAAGAAGCCGGAATGGAAGTCGCGATCTTCGAAGGGATTGAACCGGATCCGTCCGTTGAAACCGTCATGCGCGGGGCTGCCGCCATGCTCGAATTCGAACCGGATTGGATCGTCGCGATCGGCGGCGGCTCTCCGATCGACGCGGCCAAAGCCATGTGGATCAAGTATGAATATCCACAGACGACCTTCGAGGACATGTGCGTAGTTTTCGGTATCCCGAAACTACGCAACAAAGCTCGTTTCTGCGCTATTTCGTCAACCTCCGGAACCGCTACCGAAGTCACCGCCTTCTCGATCATCACCGACTATCAGAAGGGCGTAAAATACCCGATCGCCGATTACGAAATTACTCCGGACGTTGCGATCGTCGATCCTGAATTAGCGATGACCATGCCGACCAAACTGGTTGCGCATACCGGTATGGACGCGATGACCCACGCGATTGAAGCGTTCGTCTCGACCGCCAACAGCGATTACACCGATCCGCTCGCGCTCCATGCGATCGAAATGGTCAAAGCTGATCTCGTTCCGTCGTTCAATAAAGACACCGATGCCCGCGCCCGCATGCACGACGCGCAGTGCCTCGCCGGAATGGCGTTCACTAACGCGCTCCTCGGTATCGTCCACTCGATGGCGCACAAAACCGGCGCCGCGTTCGACGATTTCGGAGCGCATATTATCCACGGCGCCGCTAACTCGATGTACCTCCCGAAAGTCATCGCCTACAACGCGAAAGAACCGACCGCTAAGAAACGCTACGCCGCCATCGCCGATTTCATTAAGCTCGGCGGGGCCTCTGACGACGAAAAGATTGCGCGGCTGATCAAGCTGCTCCGCAACATGAACGACGAACTCCGCATTCCACACTGTATCAAACATTACGGCGCGGACAGCTACGCGGCCGAAGTCGGCTTTGTTCCGGAAAAAGTCTTCCTCGAACGATTGCCGAAAATTGCTGAATTGGCAATCGCCGACGCCTGCACGGGATCGAACCCGCGCCAGCCTTCGCAGGAAGAAATGGAAAAACTGCTGAAGTGCTGCTATTACGATCTGGACGTCGATTTCTAATCCGCGCGTTCGCTGAATCTGAATCGTAAGCCAACCTGTCCCACCGCGATTATCGTCCGCATGGGACAGGTTTTTTCATACAAGGAAGGAAACCTCATGAAACCACTTATCATTTATCGCAGTTTTCATCATCACAATACCGAAGCCATCGTCAAAGCAATCGCTCCCATCATCAACGCCGATATCATTTCCGCTGACAAGCCGGATGAAATCGATATTGCCGGACGCGATTGTATCGGATTCGCCTCAGGAATCTACATGAGCAACTTTGATAAGACGATTTATCGTATCATCGAACGGTTGGGGCCCAAGCCGGGAACGAAAACTTTTACAGTCTTCACATCCGGCGCGAATCTCCGTCGCCCGCCGCGGCGGCTAACCAAAATCCTCGCGGAAAACGGATACGAGAATCTCGGGAATTTCAGTTGCAAAGCGTTCGACACCTGGGGGCCTCTCCGATTCATCGGTGGAACCAACAGGAATCGTCCGAATGAGGCCGATCTGGAAGCAGCCCGCGAATTCGCGGCAGGCTTACTTCCGAAGATCAACGAACAGTAGCCGTCTCACCCAATATCTACACGAAGCCGGCGAACAGGTTTATTACTTGCCGCCTGCTTTAATATCAGCGTTATAAAAATAAAAGCGGCTGCGTTTTCAGAGCTCATCTGACTTCGCAGCCGCGAAAAAAACAGAGATACGTCCGGGCTATTCGTCAGTCTCGATCTCATACGGCCAATTCATAATCCCGCCAAAGTCATAGACCTTCGTATACCCCAAATCCTTCAGGATCTTCGCCGCCTCCCCGCTGCGATTTCCTGACCGGCAATACACCAACAGCGTCGCGTCCAAGCTCGGAAGCGCGGTTTTCGCCTGCGCAGCGAGCGAATCGAGCGGAACCAACGCCGCACCCGGAACATGCCCCATCGCATATTCCGCCGCCGAGCGAACGTCGACAACCGTAACCCCGCCGGCATCCATCATCTTTTTCGCTTCTTCCGCGCTGATTTTTTGATTAATCACGGTCTCTCCCTGCGGCCTGCGCTCAGGTTCGACCGTCAGCGTCGGAGTCAGTTCCGTCGCACAGCCGGTCAACGTCGCTGCCGAAATGAGTGCCAAAATAAAAAAAGAAATAAATCGCTTCACAATTCCTGATTCCTTTTCCCCGCGAACCGGACCGTCGGGCAAGCCTACCCACCAATCAACGGTTTCCGCTCGACCTTTTCTTCAAAACGACTGAACAGGTACGAAACAATCACGCCAATAATCAGCATCAGAAGGCAGATCAACAGCGCAACCGGAAAAGATAAACCTGACGCGGCCAGCCCTTCCCCGCTGAGCGCGGGAAAAACGACGACCGGAAAAATGACCAGAGACGAACCGATAACCGTTCCGAGGATAAAATGATGCGTACCGGCATAGAAACGATCGAATAAGAAAGCCATCAACCGGGATAGCAGTAAAACACACGCCACCGCGCCTAAACCGAACGGAATCATCATCGTGAAATCCAGATTTTTAATCCCCTCCGCCATTTTGTCATAAAGTCCAAAATAAATCAGGAAATTCGACGGCGACATCCCCGGGACAATAAATCCAAGGGCGAAAACCATGCCGCTGAAGAACCAGACCACCGGGTTAGGAGTAACCTGCGTCAGGCTCTGCTGCCCCATCATCAGCATCGCGAACAGCAGCGCCGCGGTAACCGCCATGATCAGCAGGTGACCGCCGGAACGTCCGCGCTCGCCCGCCGTCCGAATCAACGACGGAAGCGTCCCCAAAACGAACCCGATGAACAGGCAGACAAACTGTGCCTCATATTTACCGAAGGCAGCGGAAACGACCGCCGAAAACAGAATAAAGCCAAGCCCGACACCGATCACGATCGGCAGAAAAAACCGGAAATTTTTTCCAAAATCCTTCCGAATATCGGCGAGAAACCGAATCAGCGGGTCGTAAATCCCAAAAATAACCGCCATGACGCCGCCGGAAAGCCCGGGTAATATTGCGCCAATCCCAACAATCGTACCTTTAATCAGGCGAATAAACCAATCCATCCGTGCTCCTCCTGAAAATAATCTTTTGATATTGTATCAAATGCACTTAATATCCTGAGCCTTTTTTCGGAAAGATGTAACAGAGCTGGAACATGCCTCCAACATTAGAGCTTCCTCATCCCCAGATTCAGCTCCCGCATCGCCGCCGCATCGACCTTCACCACCTCCCGGTCATACGTCACCAACCCATTCAGCTCGTCCTCCACGTCCGACAGCTGCGTATAAATCGCGGCGACCAACCCCAGCTCTACCGCAGGGGAAATCTCCTCCCGGTACAGCCGCCGCAGCCAGGCGCCGAGCTCCTCCCGGGACGACAGCCGTTTATAGCCGAAATCCTTCTCATTAAACGCATGTCCGGGAATACGCAGGTTATATCCGCCGAACTCGCTCAGCGCAGCCGCACGCCCGCGCCCGTCCGCCTCAAAACGAACCGGCTTAAAATAAACGTGCCGGCTTAAAAAATCGCCGCATCCCTGATCGTACCATCCGCTCGCTGAATCGACGAGCCGCGTCGGATCCGTCGTCCGCAAATGCGCCGTCGTTTCAGCAGCGTCAAACTGCCCCCAGCCCTCATTAAACGGGACCCAGACGACAATCGACGGAACGTTGCGCAAATGCGCGATCATCTCGTCCAGCTCAACCCGATACTGCACACGGCCGGCCCGGTCGCCGCGCGCGAAAAGGCGGTAAAACCGGTCGCGAATCGGAAGACGTAAAAAGACCGGAACCGAAATCAGCGCCGTCGAATAGGTACCGCCGCCGTTGACCATATCCTGCCAGACCAGCATCCCCAATCGGTCGCAATGGTAATACCAGCGCAGCGGCTCCACCTTAATATGCTTCCGCAGCATGTTAAAACCCATCGCTTTCGCCATCGCAATATCCGCAATCAGCGCATCGTCCGACGGCGCGGTCAGCATCCCGTCGCTCCAATACCCCTGATCGAGCAGCCCGCTTTGAAAAATCGCCCGATTATTCAGCATGAACCGCGGAACCCCATCCGCGCCCTTCTCGATCGCAACCTTCCGCATCCCAAAATAGCTTCCGACCTGATCCTTCCCCATCCGAACCGTCAGGTCATACAGCTTCGGCGTTTCCGGCGTCCAGGGCTCAAACCCGGTCATATCCAGCCGAATCGGACGTCCCGTCCGTCCCTGAACCGTTCGCCCGCCAGCCTCCGCCGAACAGCAAAGCTCTCCAGCTCCACCGTCGACCGTAATCTCAACCGCGCTGCCGTCGAAATCCGGACGGATCGTCAGCCCGCGAATAAATTCGTCCGGAACGCTTTCCATCCAGACCGTCTGCCAGATTCCGGATTGCGGCGTGTACCAGATCCCGCCGCGCTTCGTCCTCTGCTTTCCCCGGCTATGCCATGACGTATCCGTCGTGTCGATAACCCGAACGATAACCTCATTCGCACCTCCACGGTTCCATGCGCCGGTTACGTCGATCGAAAACGGCGTAAACCCGCCGACATGCCCGCCGACTTCCGTCCCGTTCACCCATACCGTCGCGATCTGGTCCACCGCCCCAAAATGCAGCAGCAGCCGGTCCTTCAGGAAACCGTCCGGCAGCTCGATGACCCGCCGGTACCAGAGGTACCCCTCCGGCGTCAGCGTCCGATTCACCCCGCTCAGCTCGGATTCGGGCGAAAACGGAACGAGGATCCGACCGTCATATCCATCTGGCCGCTGGTCCGACGCCGTCATCGCGTAGTCCCAGAATCCATTCAAATTCAGATAACTGTCGCGGCGCAGCTGCGGGCGCGGATACTCCTGAAGAACCGCCTCAGGGTCAAGCTCCTTACCCCATCTTGTCAGCATGCGTCCTCCTCAGGAAAAACAGTGGAATCAGGACAAAAACCAGCGCGACCGCGGCCGCCAGGAAGATCTCCGGCGTCGGAATCCCCTTCGTCCGCCCCAGCTCCTCGTAAACCCCGGTTCCATTCCGGATCACGAGCACGCCGATAAACGGCCCGATAACCATTGGCAGCATCACATTAAACACCATGCGTACCCCCTGGAAAACGCCGACCTGATCCGCGGGCGTATAATCGCGGATCAGCGCCGAAAGCGTCGCCGCGATCAGCATATACCCGGACATCATGACCACCCCGGCGACAGTCACCGCCGCGTTCGTCCGCGTCAGGTACAACCCGATCAACCCGATGAACATTACCGCGATCCCCACCGTCGTCATCGGCAGCTTTCCTCTCCGATCGATAACCGGACCCATCAGGACGCTGAAAATCGATCCGGCGATCAGGACGATCGCCAAAACGACCGCATAATCTTTCATCCCGAGAAAAAGCGAAAAATAAATAATCAGGTACGGGAAAAAGACCTGAACCGCAATACTGAACAGGCAGAACGCGCCCATCGCCAGGTACAGCTCCCGATTTTCACGAACCGACCTAAGCGAAAACCCGTAAAAAAGCGTCTGGAAAAAAGACGAGCGTTTCCGTTCCCCGCGCGTATCGTCGATCAGGAACATACCGCAAAGCCCGACGGCAATCACGATTCCCCCGATCAGGTTGAAAAACAGCTGCCAGTTTTCCCGCTGCACCAGCGGATCCAACGCCCCGAACACGATCAGCATCGAAACCGGCGGCAGTATCGCCAGAACCGATTCCGCTCTTCCGCGGTTCTCCGGAACCGTCCGCTCGGTAACGTACGCGTTAAACGCCGCGTCGTTCGCGGTCGAACCGAAAAAGGTCATCACGCAGTCCAGAATCACGATCATCGTCGCGGCAGCAATCCCTGCGCTCGCGGCTGGGAAAAACTTCGCTGCGTTTTCCGAATTGACCTGAGCGAAGAGCAGAATCGAAATCCCCCAAAGAATATACCCTCCGGAAATAAAAATCTTCCGTCGTCCGAACCGATCGGAAAAATTCCCCATGATCAGCGTCGTCAGCGTCGCGACAACCGCGCTCGCCGAAACCATTGCCGCGATAAAGCGCGGATCCGGAACCGCGACATGATACAGATACACATTCAGGTACATATTCTCGACCGTCCAGGCCAGCTGACCCGCCAGTCCAACCACAATCAACGTAACCCAAAGCCTCAGCGAAATTTTCATGAGAAAGAGACGCCTCCTGACGAATATAGAAATGAAAAAAGCGAACGCCGTCCGTCCGCTTATTATAACCTGAAGAGCTCCGAGAAAAATCAGGCGCCCGGGTTGAATTCGTCGTAAGCGTCGAGCCGCTCCACGCTCCAGTTGTCGCGATCGATCCGATACGTATCGATCGTCACGTTCTCCGGCGTCCAGTTCGCGATCCGAACGTACAGGTAAGGCGTCCCGTCGTATACGAGCGGTTCTTTGCTCAAAGGGCCATCATAGCCGATCGGTTTTACGTTATAGCCGCCTAAAGCCAGGCTGCGGACCTCCCGGGCTTCGGCGTCGGCGTCGGCGAAGGGATCCGGCGGCAGCGGCGAAGGCGCCGCCAACCGTTCCCTCGGAACGTTCGCCGCGCAGCCGGCAAGCCCGACGATCAGCGCCAGCGCCCAGAGCATGATTACCATTTTTTTGATCATATCCCCTCCGATCAACAATCGCATAAAAAGGATCTCTTTATCTTCTGCTATTAAGTTAAAATAATTGTAAGTTTTTTTTTACGTTTTCCATTAAATCAATCCTAAGCAAGCGCGTCTGTGGATATGGAGAATCATGTCAGATAAAAATATCATACAGGTAAACCATCTATCCGTGAAATATCGGGACATCGTCGCCGTCGACGACGTATCTTTCGAGGTAAGGGAAAACGAAATCTTCGGCATGATCGGGCCCAACGGCGCAGGGAAAACCTCGCTCGTCGAGGCGATCGAAGGTCTTCGAGACACCTCTTTGGGCGAAATCTCCATATTGGAGATGAACCCCAAAGCTGACAGAATCAAACTTTATAACCAGATTGGCGTTCAATTACAGCAGACGTCTTATCCGGATCAGGCCAAAGTCGAGGATATCTGCAAACTGTTTTCCTCCTTTTACGATAACCCGTTCCCGTACGACAGGTTATTATCCGATATGAGGCTGGACAGGCGAAGAAAGACTTATATCAATAAACTATCCGGCGGCGAAAAGCAGAAGCTGTCGATTTTACTATCCTTACTGGGTTCGCCCAAAATCGTTTTTTGGGACGAGCTGACGACCGGATTAGACCCACTCGCGAGACATGAAGTCTGGAACATGATCCGGAAATACAAAAGAGACGGATTAACGATCGTCCTGATTACGCATTTCATGGACGAAATCGAAAACCTATGCGACCGGGTCGCTTTGATGAAGGCCGGGAAAATGATTTACATCGGAACGCCAAAAGAAGTTATTGAAAACTTTCAGGCGAAAAATCTCGATGAAGTGTTTCTGAAAATATCCGTCTCAGAATGATAACCAGGAGGATCAGAAATGAAGAATAAAGCAATAAAAGCATACCTCAGATTTGAATTGGTAATGTTTTTCAGGAATTTCATTACCGCCTTTTTCCTCCTGATTTTTCCTGCAATGATGCTGATCATTTTCGGGAGTATTTACGGAAATAAACCAAACGCGCTGTACGGAGGTTTTGGCGCTGTCGATATGTTCATTCCAGCCTATTCGGGTATCGTGATATCCGTAACGGGTTTGATGAATATTCCGCTGACGCTCTGCGAATACCGGGAAAAAGGTATTTTTAAAAGATACAGGGCCACGCCTTCGGATCCATCATCCGTCATTTTGGCGCAGCTCATAATAAATTCAGTAATGACGACGATCGGAATGTCTTTTCTGATCATCCTCGGCAAACTTGTATATCAGGTAAAACTACCAGCCAACATCGTCCAGTGCCTGCTGTTTTTTTGATATCCATATTCTGTATTTTCGCCATAGGCTTTTTTATCGGCGGACTTGCTCCAGGCATGAAAGCCGCAAATTCAATCGCGTATCTTATTTTTTTCCCCATGCTCTTTTTATCCGGAGCGACGATTCCTTACGAAATACTGCCCCTGGCCGCGCGCCAGGTTTCAAAATTCTTTCCCTTAACCTATACTGTATCAGCAATGAAATCGGTCTGGAACGGCGGAACGATATCCGAAAATATCAATGCGCTTCTTCTATTACTCGTTTTCGGCGCAGTCTTCTGGACGCTGAGCCGATACACTTTTAAGTGGGAAACATAAGAATAAAACCAGAAGCGTATCGTCCGCCCCCCTATCTCCGCCGCCGACCGCCTCAGGGATCAGAGGGAATCAACGCTTCACAAAACTCAGATTTTCCGGAGTTTGTAGATTTGAGTTAACAAACTTGATTCCCCCGTCCGTTTGCGGTATAGTATACATGGAAAGGAGACGACGCGCGATGCTGACCGCGAAATTAAAAAACCGCGACCTGTACCTGAACCGCATGATCGCGGTTCAGGATACCGGGATAATTAAGGTCATGACCGGGATTCGCCGCTGCGGAAAGTCCAGCCTGATGAAGCTGATGGCCGGGCGTCTCCGGGAAAACGGCGTTCAGGACGCCCAGCTCATCGAAATGAATTTTGAATCCATGCGCTTTTCCGAGATGGACGCGCGGAGCTTTTATGAGTACGTAAAAGAACGCGTTCTGCCGGACCGGCGAATGTACCTGTTCTTTGACGAGGTGCAGCGGGTCCAGGGCTGGGAAAACGCGGTCAATTCGTTTCGCGTTGACTTCGACTGCGATATCTATATTACGGGCTCCAACGCTTATCTCTTATCCTCCGAGCTCTCAACCTACCTGTCTGGGCGATACGTCGAAATTAAAGTCCTGCCGCTGTCTTTTCGGGAATTTGTCGATTTCCATGGATATCGGATAACGGAAAGGAAATTGCCCGCCGGCGGAATGAAAAAGATCATGACAGGCCCTGACGGCGAAAGCTACGACCCGCGCGAGCTGTTCGACGCCTACGTCCGCTTCGGCGGAATGCCCATGCTGGCGGATATCGGCCTGGAGATCGACCGGGTAACTGCCGCGCTGGAGGGCGTCTATTCCGCGGCGGTCGTCAACGACATTCTCGAACGGGAACGGCGAAAAGGACACAAGAGGATCACGGACCCGATTCTGCTGCGAAAAGTTATCCTCTTCCTCGCGGACAACATCGGCAATACCACATCGGCGACGTCCATCGGCAACACATTGATCAACGAAGGTCTTTCAGAGGACGGAAACCGCAAGACGAAACCGGCTACGCAGACGATCCTTTCCTATATCGACGCGCTGACCGAAGCCTATATCTTTTACGGAATCAAACGTTTCGATATAAAGGGAAAAGAATACCTGCGGACGCTTGGAAAATACTATATCGTCGATGTTGGACTGCGGAATTACCTGCTGGGGTACCGCGGGGGAGACTCGGGACGGATCCTTGAGAATATCATCTATTTTGAACTGCTGCGACGCCGTTACGACGTGGCGGTCGGGAAAATCGATCATCAGGAGATCGACTTTATCGCGATCCAGGCGGACCGGAAAATATATATTCAGGTCACCGAGACGATGAACGCCCCGGAAACGAGAGAGCGCGAGCTGGCGCCGTTCCGCGGGATTCGGGATCATCATGAAAAACTTGTCATCACGCTGGACAACGGCAGCTCGCGGACGGAAGACGGAATCCGAATCGTGAACGCGATCGATTACCTGCTGGACAACGAATAAACCATCCATCATCCACGGAAAGTCCAGCCTGATGAAAAGAACGTGTTGCTGACGGGCCTCCTGACAGTTACCTTACGTCCAAAGAGCGGACGCCCGCTCGATCCCGTGGAAACGGAAACGGAAGCGCATCGGCGCGCCGGCGTCCAGCAAATACTCCGGATGCGTGCGCGCGCCCCAGCTGTCGTCCCCGCCAACCCCCATCTGGCCCAGCGCCGCCCGCACGTACGTATAATGAACCGGCGGCAGCTCGAAATCGTGCCCCGCGTTCTCCAGCTCGTGCGGCGAATATGGGAGCGCCGAAAACTCCATTCCGTCAAACGTCTCGCTCGAAAAGATCAGCCCCTCCCCGTTCGGGCGCATTACCGCGGCATACCGGACGTCCGTTTTATTTCCCGTCTCGCCTGGGATTGTGTATGCCGCGAGGTTCTCCACGACCCGATTCGAATACAGCCCGAGCTTCGCCCCCGCTTTTCGATCGCGGTATGTCTCGGCCGGGCCATTCCCGTACCAGCTGACCCGGTCCAAATCGGCGTCCAGCTTGAAAATCATGCCGAACTCGGGCATGTCGCCCAGCTCCGGGACCGGCTCGTAGGTCAGCGTCGTCTCGATCGTCCCTTCCCCGAAAACGCGGTATTCGACCTCGACGCAGGCCGCCGGGCGCGTCGGAAGGCGGTAAAGATACCGGATGACCGCCGCGTCGGCCTCGATCGTCAACCGCGGCTCAAGGTCTCCCGCCGGATCTTCCGCGTCGCGATGCGACGCGTAAAGCGACGCAATTTTCCACTGCGCATACCGCTCGGGCATCCGGTTCCCCCGGTCGTTATCCGTCGGCGCACGCCAGAAATTCGGCCGGACGATCCCCTTCAGCAGCTCCTTCCCGCCGTACCGGTACGAAACCAGCCCGCCATGATTCTTCGAAAACAGCGCTTCAAACGACAGCCCGCGCACGCCGATATTCATCGTCCCATCGATGACCTCGAACGCCCGCTTCTCCGGCGGAACCGCCGCCTTTCGGAAATCCGGGACCGCCCGCGCCAGGACCGGCGCAAAGCGGCGAACCGTTTCCGCGTCGGGCGCAAACGGGACTGACGGCTCGCCGACGCGGAACGCCGCCTGACCAAACGCGACTTCATATCCCTTCTCCGCCCAGCGTGTCGCCTTTCGCAGCCGGAGCGAAACCGTGACCACGTACTCGCCCGCCGCCAATCCCTCGGGAAGCCCGGTCAGGTACGACTCCGACGCGCCCGGGCCAACGGCGGTTTTCAGTTTACTCGACAGCAGGATCCGCCCCTCTTTTTCCAGCGTCAGAACGCAATCGAAATCTCCGCTGTCGCTGAATAAGCTCTTATTCTCAATTACGATAGCTTTTTCATCTACGCGAATTTTAAACGGTTGATACTGGAATTTGACCTCCTGCGTTTTCGGGGTCAGCTTCCGGTCGGCCGCAATCAGCCCGTTCGCACAGAAGTTAAAATCGGTCGGGAAATCGTCGAAATCCCCGCCCCAGCCGAGCGTCGCGTTCCCATAGCGGTCCTTTTTCCAGAGCGCCTGGTCCGCGAAATCCCAGATAAAACCGCCCTGATAAAGCGGTTCCCGCTCCGTCAGCTCAATATACTTTCCCAGCGCGCCGCTCGAATTCCCCATCGCATGCGCATACTCGCAGGATAGATAAGGCTTTCCGCGGTTTTCCTTTAAATAAGCCTCGATCTCCGCCGCCGGAACGTACATCCGGCTGATCATGTCCGTCATATCCGGATAACGCGGGTCCCAGGCTACCCCTTCATAATGCACCAGGCGGGTCGGATCGACTTCATGAAAATACTTCGACATCTCGTAAAAATTAACCCCGCCGAACGATTCGTTCCCCAGCGACCAGATCAGGATCGACGGGCGATTCTTATCCCGCTCGTACATCGCCTTCGCCCGATTCAAAACGACGCCGAGCGCTTCGGGACGATCGCCGGGCAGGACCGTTTCCTCCGGGATCTGCCCGGTCGCGTACGCAAACCAGAGGCCATGCGACTCGATATTCGCTTCGTCAATGACATACAACCCGTATTCGTCGCAGAGCTCGTAAATCCGCGCCTGATTGGGATAATGGCAGGTACGGACGGCGTTGACGTTCAGCCGCTTCATCAGCACGATATCCTCGACCATCTCCGCTTCGGTAACGCTCCGTCCGTTGGTTGCCGAAAGCTCGTGCCGGTTGACGCCGTTAAAAACGATCCGCTTGCCGTTGAGCTTCATGATCCCGCCGCTGAGTTCGAAACGGCGAAAACCGACCCGCTCCGGGACGATCTCGATAATCTCGCCCGTTTCGTCTCGAAGAACGACCGTCAGCTCGTAAAGGTTCGGTTTTTCCGCCGACCAGAGCCGCGGCTTCTCGATCGGAATTCGGAACTCGGTCACCGCTTCGGCCGGACGGATCTCCGAAAGAACCGGGAGCCTCTTGCGGCTGAGAACGACCTCCGCGGTTCCTGAAACCTCCGCCGCACCGCGGATTTCCAGCCGGACGCGAACCTCGCCGGAACGGTAACCGTCCGCTAACGACGCCCGGATCCCGATATCGTCGACATGCAGCTTCGGGACGGTATACAGCGTCACGTCGCGAAAAATCCCGCTCAGGCGAAAAAAATCCTGATCCTCGAGCCAGCTTCCCGCCGACCATTTGAAAACCTGAACCGCTAATTTATTTTCGCCCTCGCGAACCGAATCGCTGACGTCGAACGCCGCGCCGGTAAACGAATCCGTCTTATATCCGACGTACGTTCCGTTAAGCCAGACCGCATACGCGCTCTCGACGCCGCCGAACGAAAGAAAAACCGGCCCGCCGATCATCCGCGCCGGAAGCTCAAAATATTTTACATAGCTCGCAACCGGATTATCAATCGTCGGAATCTCGCCCGGAAGAATCGCCTCGCGCCCGTCCCAGGGATACTGAATATTCGTGTACATCGGTCGATCGTACCCTTCCAGCTGGATCGAGGCCGGAACGCGTATCTCGTCCCACCCCCGGCAATCGTACGCCAGCGATTCGAAACCGCGGACCGCCGATTCATAATTTTTCGCATAAGAAAATTTCCAATACCCGTTCAGCGACTCGCTGAGCCCCGTCGTCCGGTTCCTGAATTCCGAATCGGACGCATAGAACCGGTGCGCCGAACGCGGCGGAAGCGTGTTTTCCGAATAAAGCGAACCGTCTTTTACCTTTGCGTAATCAAACCCTTTTTCTGCCATGCGTGCCGACTCCTTCATGCTGCGATATACCTGATTTTATCCAGTTTTATAAAAAATCGTCGTTTTCAATCCGGCCGATTCCGAAAATTCCCAAATCCTGCCGATATGACGTTCGTAACTATCCGCACGAAGAAAAGGTGATGAATATCATATTTTCAAGAACAAAGGTAACAGACGCCGTTTTTTTCTCGTTTTCCGCCTATACATAGCGATGTTTTGTACTGAAACCATTTCAGAGGCATTTCAGGTTTTTTGACAACTCGCCTGAAAAACGGTAGGATTAAGCTGTTCAGAGTTAACTGAACAACTTATCAGCCCAATCATCAACCAGGAGAAAAAAACGTGAAGAAATTCTTATTCGTATTAGCAGCACTTGTCATAGTCCTGTCGCTTTCCGGAGCCGTTTTCGCCGCTGACAAACCTGTAATCGGCGTCCTGATCTACAAGTATGACGATACGTACATCTCAACCGTCCGCAACGCGATCGAGAAGTACGGCGCGAACGTCCTCGATATCACGATGCAGGACGGTAAAGGCGATCAGGCGACTCAGAACGACCAGGTCGACGTATTTATCGCCAAGGGCGTCGATGCGCTCGTCGTCAACATGGTTGACGCCGCCGCCGCGCAGGGCGTCGTTGATAAAGCGAAGGACGCCGGGATCCCGGTCGTTTTCTTCAACCGCGAACCCGCGGCCAGCGTCCTGAAGTCCTACGATAAAGCCATTTTTATCGGCACCAACGCGGCCGACGCCGGCGTCATGCAGGGCGAGCTCATCGCCAAGATCTGGGGCGACGGATCAACCTACGATCTGAATAAAGACGGCGTGATTCAGTACCTGATGTTCCAGGGGGAACCGGACAATCCGGAAGCAATCGCCCGGACCGACTATTCCGTCAAAACGGCGGAAGAGCTCGGACTCAAGATGGAGCTCGCGAACGAAATTATCGTCTGCAACTGGGATACCGCCTGCGCGCAGTCGTCGATGGAACCGATTATCAATAAGGGAACCAACGTTGAGTTCATTATCGCCAACAACGACGGCATGGCCGAAGGCGTAATTAACGCCCTCGTCGCCGACGGTAAAAACACCGGTGAAGAAGGCGCCCCGGTCATCCCGGTCGTCGGCGTGGACGCGACCGACGCGGCGATCGAACTGATTACCAAGGGGAAGATGGCCGCGACCGTCAAGCAGGACGGAGACGCGATGGGGAAAGCGATCGTTGAAATCACCCTCAACGTCGCCACCGGGAAAGATCCGCTCGACGGGACCGATTATCAATTCGACGACAGCGGCGTCGCCGTCCGTATCCCCTACGCGCCGTTCGATATCGAAAGCGTTGAGAAGAAATAATTTCTCCCGTTATTCGATCGAATCATCATCAAGAACATACACCGGGGTGCTCTGCTCCGGTGTATGTTTAACAGAGAAAGGAGCCCCATTGATGTCTGAATATATCCTGGAAATGACCGATATCGATAAAACCTTTCCCGGGGTCAAAGCCTTAAATCATGCGCAGCTCAAAGTCCGTCCCGGAACCGTCCATGCGTTGATGGGGGAAAACGGCGCCGGTAAATCCACCTTAATGAAGTGCCTCTTCGGCGTTTATATCGAAGACAGCGGAGAAATTCGGATCGACGGGAAGTCGGTCCGCTTTACCAACCCAAAGCAGGCGCTCGACAACGGCGTCGCCATGGTTCATCAGGAGCTCAATCAGGTCCTGCAGCGATCCGTCATGGAAAATATCTGGTTAGGCCGCTTCCCACTGAAATTCGGCCTCGTGGATCATGACAAAATGCTCTCGGAAACGAAACGTGTCTTCGAAGACCTCGATATCCGAGTTAATCCGGCGATGACGATCGGAAAGTTATCCGTCGCTCAACGCCAGATGGTCGAGATCGCCAAAGCCGTATCCTATAACGCCCGAATCCTCGTTCTCGACGAACCGACCTCATCCCTGACGGAACAGGAAGTCGATCACCTTTTCCGAATTATCGCCAAGCTCCGCATGCAGGGGATCGGAATTATCTATATTTCGCATAAGATGGAGGAAATTCTCCGGATCTCTGACGAAGTCACGATCATGCGCGACGGCCAGTGGGTCGCGACCCGCGACGCCAAATCCCTCAGCACCGACGAGATTATCCAACTGATGGTCGGACGCGAATTGACCAACCGCTATCCACCGAAAACCAACACGCCCGGCGAAACGATCCTCAACGTCGTCAGCCTGACCGGCAAGTACCAGCCGACCTGCACAGACGTTTCGTTCGACCTCCGCAAAGGCGAAGTCCTTGGGATCGCCGGTCTCGTCGGCTCCCGCAGGACCGAACTCCTCGAAACGATCTTCGGGATCCGGACGCGCGAATCCGGCGAAATAACCCTTTACGATACGAACGGGATCGGAAAAAAAGTCTGGAATAAAGACTCGGACCAGGCGATCCGCAACGGCTTCGCGCTCATTACCGAAGAACGGCGCGCAACCGGTATTTTCGGCGGGCTCAGCGTTTCCTTCAACTCCATCATCGCGAATATTAAAAACTACGCGAAAGGGTTCCTCCTTTCGAATAAATCGATCGGAAAAGACACCCAATGGGTCATCGACGCAATGAACGTCAAAACCCCGTCGCAGAACACCCATATCCGTGACCTCTCCGGCGGCAATCAGCAGAAGGTCATTATCGGTCGCTGGCTGCTGACCAATCCGGAAATCCTGCTGCTCGACGAACCGACGCGTGGGATCGACGTCGGCGCGAAGTACGAAATCTACCAGCTGATCCTCAATCTCGCGAACGACGGGAAAGGAATTATCATGGTTTCGTCGGAGATGCCCGAGCTGCTCGGGATCTGCGACCGGATCGCCGTGCTGTCGAACGGAATTCTCGCTGGAATTCTCGGCCGGGAAGAAGCGACGCAGGAAAAAATCCTCGCGCTCGCGGCAAAATACATCTAATCAAAGGGGAGCTCTCCATGGAAAAAACCAAAGCTTTTATACTCAATTACGCCTTGTATATCATCCTGGGCGTCCTCATCGTCATCGTTATCATTATCGAGCCGTCATTCCTGAACGCGCGGAATTTCCTGAAAATCCTGGAACAGGCGTCCACCCGTGGAATCCTCGCTCTCGGCGTCGCCGGGCTGATCGTTCTTGCCGGGACTGACCTCTCCGCCGGGCGTATCCTCGGGACCTGCGCCGCGATCTCCGCGTCCATGCTGCAGTCCGTCACCTATGGTTCGCGCATGTATCCGCAGTTCGAATCGATCCAGACGCTCTGGATCCCCTTCCTGATCGCCTTTTTAGTCGGAATCGCCGTTGCGATCCTGATCCAGTATCTTCTCAAATCACCGCTGGGGTTCCTCCTTCCGATCATCGCCGTAACCGCGCTGGGAGTCTACTACCTGACGCAGCGTCAGATCGTCCCGGTCTGGCTTCCGCTGATCTTCTCAATCATGATCGGCACCGTCTTCGGCCTGATCAACGGCTTCGGCGTCGCCAAGCTTCACCTGCACGCGTTTATCATCACGCTGGGGACCCAGCTGATCGCCTATGGCGCGACCTGTATCTATATCGACAGCCAGAAAGGCGGCGCCCAGCCGCTCTCCTCGCTCGACAGCCAGTATTCCGGAATCGTCACCGGGAAAATCCAGCTCGGGAATACGCTCTATATCCCCTACCTCGTGATCTACTTCGCGATCGCCGCCCTCGTGCTGCATATCATCTGGACCCGGACTACAATCGGGAAGAACATGTTCGCGATCGGCGGGAACACGGAAGCCGCGGAAGTTTCCGGCGTCAATATCTCCCGGTCAATTCTATATGTCTACCTGATTTCCGGGATCCTTTACGGAATCGCCTCGTACCTCGAAGCGGCGCGCGTCGGTTCGGTCACGACACAGACCGGTTTAAACTATGAACTGGACGCGATTTCCGGCTGCGTTATCGGCGGCGTATCCTTTACCGGAGGCGTCGGGACGATTCCCGGCGTTGTCATCGGCGTTATTATTCTTCAGGTCATCAACTACGCGCTCTACTATCTCGGCGTTAACGCCTATCTCCAATACATTATCAAGGGCTTGATTATTATCCTCGCCGTCTCGATCGACGTCCGCAAATACCTGAAGAAGAAATAAGCCGAAAGAGAGACACGGAACAACAGAAGAAAGGGAGTCGAACCACATGGACCAGCGAAAAGAGCCGCGCACGCCGGAGGCAGAAGATCGAAAAAAGCCACTGCGCAGTCGGCTCTACGATAAACTTCCGGTAACTGTCGCGATGATGGATAAAATCATCATCGGCGTCGCCGCGTTGATCCTGATCCTGATCCTCGTCGGCGTCCTGACCTGAGAAACGTTTCAGACGTCGCCGCGCTGGAACGGAAACGCGAAAGCCGGGCATGAACGCAAAAACCTTCCCCTGCAAAAAACGGGAAGGTTTTTTATCGGTTAATCCGCTGTCATCCGCGATTCGGTTCGGGCCGGAAGGACAAGGCGGAGCGGGAGAATTTCGCCCGGCTTATTGGACAACGCCGCGCCTGGACGACTGCTTGCCGAGATACGCCTCGCGGATCTCTTCGTTCTGCGCCAGCTCGCTCCCGGGTCCATGCATCGTAATCTTTCCAGTCTCCAGGACGTACGCATAATCCGCCGTGCGCAGCGCCATATTCGCGTTCTGCTCAACCAGGAGGATAGTCACGCCCAGTTCGTTGATCCGCTTGATAATCGCGAAAATCCCCTGAACGATCTTCGGCGCCAATCCTAACGATGGCTCGTCCATCATGACCATCTTCGGCCGGCTCATCAACGCACGCCCGACCGCCAGCATCTGCTGTTCCCCGCCGGAAAGCGTCCCGGCCGATTGCCAGCTGCGCTCCTTCAGCCGTGGGAAAAGATCATAGACCCAATCCAGGTCCTTCCTGATTTCCGCGGCGTCGGTCCTTAAGTACGCCCCGATTTTCAGGTTCTCCAAGACCGACATACTCGCGAAAATCCGCCGTCCTTCGGGAACCGTCGCGATTCCGGCGGCGATCGTTTTATGCGTCGGCTGGTTCGTAATATCGTTCCCGTCAAAGATAATTTTTCCGCTCCTGACCCGGACCAGTCCGACCGAAGAACGGAGCGTCGTACTCTTTCCCGCGCCGTTCGCCCCGATCAGCGTTACGATCCTGCCTTCGGGGACCTCGAACGAAATTCCGCGGAGCGCCTGGATCCCGCCATACGCGACTTCGAGATTTTCAACTTTAAGCATCCTCCACCCCCAGATAAGCCGCGATAACATGTTCATTTTCCTGAATTTCAGACGGAATTCCTTCCGCGATCTTGCGTCCGAAATCAAGAACATAAATCCGGTCGGAAATATCCATGACAAGCGTCATATGATGTTCAATCAGGAAAACGGTCAGGTTGAAATCTTCCTTCGTCTTTTTAATAAACGCCGAAAGTTCGTCCGTTTCCTGCGGATTCATTCCCGCCGCCGGCTCGTCCAGCAGCAGGAAGCGCGGTTTCGTCGCCAACGCCCGCGCGATCTCGATTCGCCGCTGCTGACCGTAGGGAAGCGACGACGCAATTTTATCTTTAACATGGTACAGCCCCTGCATCTCCAGCAGCGCGGCCGCCTCCTCGCGCATCCGCTTTTCCTCGGCAAAATTCAACCGCAGCGCTGCTGTAAAGAAGTTACTCGCCAGGTGCAAATGCATTGCCGCCAGAACGTTATCAAAAACAGTCAGATGCTTAAACAGGCGGATATTCTGGAACGTCCGAGCCATACCCAGTCTGGTAATCTGATCCGGCGTTTTCCGAACGACGTCGCTGCAAATCTGGTTGGGATCGCCCTGGTACAGCCTGCGCATTTTTCCCTGCGGACGATTCGCGACCATCAGCTCCCCGTCGAAGAAAACGCGGCCGTTCGTCGGCTCGTAAACGCCGGTAATAAAGTTGAACGCGGTCGTCTTCCCCGCGCCGTTCGGCCCGATCAGCGCCACGATCTCGTTCGGAAAAACCTCCATCGAGAAGTTATCGACGGCGACGACCCCGCCGAATTGCATCGTACAATTTTCTACACGCAAAATTGGCGCGGCGTTATTTGTCATGCGAACCTCCCTGCCCCCGCGCCTCAGTCCGTTTCGGAAGCAGGCGGTTCAGGAGCCCCGCGGCTGCGTCCCAGCTGAACTCCCGGTCGCCCATGATCCCCTTCCGGTAAAAGAGAACAACGATCATCAAAAGAACCGAAAAAATAACCATCCGGAATCCCGGCCGGAAAAGCGGAACGCTCAAGCCCGCGATCGCCAGCGGCTCGTCAAAAAAGCGCAGGAATTCACGTCCGCCGGTAACCAGGAACGACGCCAGGACCGAGCCGCTGACCGACCCCATCCCCCCAAGCACGACGATCAGCAGAATATCGTACGTCAGCGTCACGCGGAACGTCCCGGAATCGATCGACCCCATAAACATCGCCAGCAATCCGCCCGCCACGCCGGTAAAAAACGAGCTGATCACGAAGGATAATTCTTTATGCTTGAAGAGATTGATCCCCATCGCTTCAGCGGCGATCTCGTCCTCGCGAATCGCCAGGAACGCTCTGCCGTATGAGCTGCGTAAAATCAGGACCATCAGGAAAATACAGATTCCCGCCAGAATAAACGGCGTAAAAATCGTATCGAAGCGAAGGATTTTCTTCAATCCATAGGACCCGTTCGTAATCGTGTCCATCTGCGGACTGGCGATAACCGCGCGAATAATTTCGGCGAATCCCAGCGTCGCGATCGCCAGATAATCCGAACGCAGCTTTAAGATCAATACCCCGATCAGCGCCGCAATCGCCGCAGCGAGCAGCCCGCCAATCAGCAGCGCAATGAGATAATGCACTTCAACGTTCGCGAGCCACGGGGCAATCCCACTGATATAGTAGACATTCGGCCGGGCCGCAACCGGAATCGTCAGTACGCCAACGACGTAAGCCCCAATCGCCATGAAACCGGCCTGGCCTAACGAAAAGAGCCCGGTAAACCCGTTCATCAGGTTCATCGCCACGGCGACAACCGCGTAAATCGCCGACCGTTCGAGAATCGTAATCATATAGCCGTTCCCGCGTGGGTTCTGCTCCAGTGTGTAAAACCAGAACGCCAGCAGCGCCATGACAAGAATCGTGAGAACTATTTTTGAAAGGTTGTTCAGTCGAATCATACCTTCTCCGTAATCGCTTCGCCGAAAAGACCCGTCGGCTTGAAAAGCAGCATCAAAACCAGAATAACAAAAGTGAACGCGTCGCTGAAGGTTGAGAACCCGGCCGCGACCATGAACGTTTCGCCCAAACCTAAAATAAATCCCCCGATCATCGCGCCCGGAATGCTCCCGATTCCGCCCAGAACCGCCGCCACGAAGCATTTCAAACCCGGAAGCGAACCGCTGAACGGATTCACGGACATCCGATCGGTAAAATACAGGATCGAACCGACCCCTGCCAATAGAGAACCGATCGCGAACGTCGCGCTGATCACGCTGTTCAGCTGCACCCCCATCAGTTTCGCGGTTTCGAAATCGGTCGCAACGGCGCGCATCGCCATCCCGATCTTCGTATGATTGATCAGCTGAACCAACGCCCAAACCAGGATCACCGTGATCACCGGCGTAATAAACGTTACGAGCGACGACGACAGCGTTCCGATCTGAAAAACCCGCTTCAGCATCGGAATCTCGGGATATCCACGCGGCAGCGCGGTAAACAGGTAAGTCGCTAAATTTTGAAGCAGGTACGATACGCCGATCGCCGAAATCATAATCGACATCCGCGGCGCTGACCGCAGCGGACTATACGCGAACCGTTCGATAACGACGCCCAAAACGGTCGTTCCAATCAATACCACCGGCAGCGCTAACTGCCAAGGCATCGCCGCAATCGAAAAAATCATGAAATACCCAGCCATCATGAAAATCTCGCCATGCGCAAAATTAATCAGGCGCAGCACCCCATAAACCATCGTGTACCCGATCGCGATCAGCGCGTAGGCGCCGCCCAACGATATCCCCGCTAAAGTATGCTGAAGTACGGTTTCTAAACTCATAGAATATAACCCCCGCTCCATTAAGCTCGGGCCCGCCGCCCGCCGCAGAAGCGCCCAAAGCCGTTATCCTTCTCGAACGGCGAAGACGATCAGACAAATAAGGCGCCGGTTTTACGTCTTCGGCGCCTCACAATTCCCTTTAACCCTTCCGGCGCTTCAGAAGCACAATCCGTCTGATTTGGTACGTGCCTGAAGCTGGATAATCAGACTTAGACAAAGCTTATTCCGCAACGGTAACGGTCTGCAGGAACTTGAACTTTCCATCCTCGATAACCTTAATAAACGCCATATCCTTAATCGCGTCTCCATTTTCGTCGAAAGCGATTTTACCGGTTACGGCCTCGAATTCAAGCTCCGTCAGGGCGTCGCGAATCGCGACCGGATCTACCGAATCCGCCAGCTCCATCGCGCGGTACAGCGCGAGATAAGCGTCGTAGCTAAGCGCGGAAACCGCGGGAATAATTTCGGGCTGTCCGTTTTCAACAAGAAACGGCTTAAATCCCTCGACGAATTTCCTCGCCTCCTCAGTTTCCGGAGCCGCGTCGTCGAAGAACGTCGAGACGACGACGCCTTCCGCGTCGGCTCCGGCGTTATCGATAATCGTCGCGTTCTCCCAGGTATCGCCGCCCATGATCTGCGCTGTGATCCCCAGTTCGCGCGCCTGCTTAATAATCAACGACGCAGTTACGATCGACGACGGCGCGAAAATAACGTCCGGATCGGCGGCTTTAATATTGCCGAGGATAGCCTTGAAGTCGGTCTGATTCGTCTGGAACTGCTCCTGCGCAACGATTCCGTCCTCGCCGGCAAGCGCGGCGAACGCGTTCGTGAAGAAGCTCCCCAGTCCGGACGAATAATCGTCGCCCAGCTGCGTAATAACCGCGGCCTTCTTCGCGCCGTTCTGGAACGCATAGTTCGCCATGACCGTACCCTGGAACGGATCGAGGAAAGCGACGCGGAAATAAAAATCGTTTCCGAACGTGACCTGCGGATTCGTGCAGGAAGCGCCCATCGCCGGAATCATCGCATCGGCGAAAATTTCGCCAGCCGCAATCGAAACCCCCGAACCGTAAGAGCCGACGACAGCCGTAACGTTCTTGCTGACCAGGTTCTGCGCAGCGGTTACCGCCTCAGTCTTATCGCTTTTATTATCGACTTCAAACAGGTTGATTTTATAAGTTTTGCCCCCGACCGTAATCTCCGGATAAACCTGATTCGCGTACCGGACGCCGAGAACCTCCTGAAAACCGCCGCCGCCGTTTTCGCCCGTAACCGGTTCGAAAACGCCGATCGTAATTTCGCCGTCTGCCTGCGCGGACGCAAGACCAACAGCAACGAATAAAGGAATAGCAAGCAGCAGCAATAATGCAATAGTCTTCTTCATCAGAACCTCCATCAATATAAAGTTGTACACGAGATTTACTTTTGCATTATAGCACATCCTTTTTTCATTCTGCAACAGAAAAACCGGGGAGTCTGCATTTCAAATTTCCGCAGCCAAGGCGAGAAACGGATCAACCATGTAAATATCATTTTTGGAATTAACAAATAATTAGGAAGTTCCTGCAATAAGTTCAACACAAACCGGAAGGAGCTTCCTGTGACAGACGATGTCCACTTCAGGATAGCCCTGACCATTAAAAATGCAAAGAGGATTCATCAGTCTTTCAAACACAGCTGCAATCAATTTGGGGAACATTTGAAACAGGGCTATCAGACTGCGACGAAACTTAGCTTATCCTGCGTTACTCCTTGTATTTAGACGATCAAATCAGGGAAACAGAGCAGAAAAATGTCCGCAGGTCCGCCTCATTATCCATCAGCCATTGCATTTACCCTTTCAACGCTGCACAGGACGCCAAATTGTCATAAAATATTGCGGTAATGCATGAAATCGTTGCCGTCCTACAGTAAAGTTAATACATGAATCAACGCGAAACCTCAGCGATCAGCATTACGAAAACGGCGAACGGCATGACTCGCCGCACTTGCGTTTTAACCTCATGAGGCGTTCGCAAACTTAATCCTGGATCGAAAAGTTGAAACTGCCTCTCGGGGCAGTTTTTCTTTGAGCGGTTCAAATCCCGAATACTCTATCGTTGAAAGGAAACATCACACATGCAGTCTCAGTCTATCCACAAAATCCCTGTCGCTGTCCTGGCCGCAACCGGTTCCGTCGGTCAGCGTTTTATCAGCCTGTTAGCGAATCATCCCTGGTTCGAAGTCGCGGAAATTACGGCTTCGGACCGTTCCGTCGGCCAACGCTACGAAGACGCCTGCCATTGGCTGCTGCCTGAACCGATGCCCGAGAGGGTCGGAAAGATGGTCCTGCTCCCAACGGAAGCTTCCGCGCTGACGCGGTCAAAAATCGCGTTTTCCGCGCTTCCCGCCGACGTCGCGAAAACGGTCGAATCCGACGCCGCGAAAGCCGGCCTGTACGTCTGCTCCAATGCGTCCGCGTACCGGAAGGATCCGCTCGTTCCGATCCTCGTTCCGGAAGCGAACCCGGATCATATCGGTATTCTCAACGTTCAGCAGAAAGAATACGGCTGGAGCGGCGGGATCCTGACGAATCCAAACTGCACGACGACCGGGTTCGTCGTCCCGCTGACAGCGATCGATCGAAAATTCGGACTGGAACGCGCGATCGTTTTTTCGATGCAGGCGATTTCAGGCGCGGGCTATCCCGGCATCCCATCCATGGATATCCTCGGCAACGTCATTCCGTATATCGGCGGCGAGGAAGAAAAACTCGAATATGAACCGGCGAAGATTATGGGCACGTTCGACGGAGCGCAGATTCATCAGCATCCCTTTAAAGTCTCGGCGCATACCAACCGGGTCGCCGTCGTCGACGCGCATACAATCTGCATTTCGTTCGAACTGCGCGAAAAAGCGTCGGTACCGGCGCTGATCGAGGCGCTCGAAAGCTTCGAATACAGCCCGCTTCTTCAAGGACTCCCCTCGCTCCCGGAAAGGGCAATCGTCTATCATCATGAACCCAACCGGCCACAGCCGCGTCTCGACCGTGCTCTTTACGGCGGGATGGCGTCCCATGTCGGACGGCTGCGTCCCTGTTCCATTTTCGACTATCGCATGGTAACCTTATCGCATAACACGATCAAAGGCGCAGCCGGCGGGTCGATCGTCAACGCTGAACTGTTAGCCCGGACAAAATTTGGAATGTAAAGGCAGGACGGAATGAAAAACGTAAGAATCGGTATGATCGGCTTTGGAAACGTCGGGCAGGGCTTCGTTCAGATCATTGCGCAGAGACGCGAGCTGCTGCGCGAGGAGTATGGGATTAATCCCCTGATTACCGCGATTTCGGATAAAGTCAAAGGTTCGCTCCGAAACAACGAAGGCCTCGATCTCGGCCTTCTCCAAAAGGTTCCCGTCAACTTCGCGGATTTCGAAACGGACGAAATCGTCGGCTGGGACGCGACTGAGATGATCGCTGAATCGCGATCCGACGTCATTCTCGAGCTGTCGGTCGCGAATTACGAAACGGGCGAACCGGCGCTCTCGTACATGACGCAGGCGCTTAACGCCGGAAAATCCGTCATCACCAGCAACAAAGGACCGATCGCCTTAAGCTATCGATCGCTGAACGGTCTCGCGCAGAAAAACGGCGTCGGGCTGGGAATCGAAGGGACCGTCATGAGCGGGACGCCGGCGATCCGCGTCGGGAAAGAGCTCCTCTATTCGGCCGGGATAACCGCCGTGCGCGGTATCTTTAACGGAACCTGCAACTATATTCTCAGCGAAATGAAGAGCGGACGTTCCTTCGAAGAAGCCTTATCCCTGGCGCAGAAGCTCGGTTTCGCGGAGGCCGATCCGACGCTTGATATCAGCGGCATGGATTCCGCAATGAAAATCGCGATCCTTTCCGAGGTTCTTTTCGGCGAACGGATCGTCCCAACGGAGATCCCCGTTACCGGAATTTCCGACCTGACGACCGAAGATATTCGAGAAGCCGCCGACCAGAAATGCGTTCGAAAGCTGATCGGGACAATTCAAACGACGAACGACCGTCCGGAGCTTTCGGTTAAACCGGTCCTGCTCCCGTTTAACGATCCGCTTGCGCAGATCAACGGCGCAATGAACGCAATTCAGTTTGAAACCGACTTCCTGGGACAGGTCACGCTGATCGGGCCGGGGGCGGGGCGGCTGGAAACCGCCGAAGGCCTGCTTCAGGATCTGATCAGCCTCTTCCGCGAAAAATAACCGGGAGCCCAGATAAAATCATCGAGGACGGATAACTCTTCCGTCCTCGCTCTTTCTATCCTGAAAATTCAGAGTCCCGCTCCAGTCAGCGCCGGAAGCCAGAGGCCGCGATCGAAAACGATCGGATACGCGCCGAAAACGGACGCTGAAACCGACGCCAACCCGAAGCCGAGGGCCAGCCCAAGCGCAAAACCCGCCAATACGTCGGAAATATAATGCACCCCCATGACGACCCGCGACAGGATCATCAGCAGCGCCCAAATCCAGATCAGAGCGGCCGCCCACCCGGGTAAAAACCCGCTCGCGAGCGCCGCGATCAGGCCGCCTCGAACCGCATGTCCCGAGGGGAATGCGTAGGGATCGAGACGACGGTAAACCGCGCCCCAGCTCCCCATCGGACGCGAACGCCCGATCAGCGCTTTCAGCCCCAGGACGAAAAGCGCCGTCACCGCAGTCGACAACCCCAGATATGCGAAATTTCGCTGCGCTGCGCCCCGGGAAAAGATCCAGCCGATCAGCAGCAGCCCGCAAACCGTCCATGAATCGCCGCTCTGCGCCAGGAGCGCGGCGCAGCGAAAGCTCAGCGGCGTCGAGGCGAAGCGGCGAAACCAGGCCGTCAGCCGTATATCGAGCGCCGAGAGCCTTTCTTTTACCGTCCGGAGCGGCAGCATTCAACTACTTTTTCAGGTTTAATACGCTCGACGCCAACGTCCATCCCTTACAGCCATTCTTCATCGAAACGCGGATCCAGAACGTATAATCCCGCTCGATCGGACCTTCGTAAACCGTCAGGATCGATCCATTCGCCGCGATACATTCAAGCGTCTGATCAACGCCCGGATTTTTCAGGATGAAGATCCCTTCCGTCTGACCGGACTGAACGAAGCCATAAGACTGATCCGGGGACTCGGTCGGAACGAAAAGCGCCTCATACGGCGTCGCTGGCTGCGTTTTCATCGCGCATCGGAAACCGATCATCGGACTGCTTTCCGTCGGTGAAAGATGACCGCGGTTGGTAAGGTGCTCCTGCGCATAGTTCGAGGCGAACGACGCGCCGCGGACGACTTTCTCGGTCCCTTCCGCCGGTCCGGTCGGATCCTTCTTCGCGCTGACGGCGTAATACTCGGGATCATACCAATCCGATACCCATTCCGCAACGTTGTCCATCATGTCAGCCACGCCGGCGCTGCTCGCGCCCGCAGGGTACCCGTTCCCAATTTCCGTATCGCCGGGAACGCCGCTGGCGTTCGCCTGATACGGGCGCGGGAGAAAATCGCCCCATGGGAATTTCCGGTATCCGTCGATCCCCATCCCGGCGCGTTCCCATTCCGCTTCGGTCGGAAGCCGCTTGCCGACAAATTCGCAATAATTCTTCGCGTCCTCCCAGGTCACGTTCACGACAGGATAGGCGCCATACGCATCGGAATAATAATTCTTCCGCGTCTGCGAATCGAACGACGTCGGTTCAGCGCATACTCCCGCCTCGACGCATTTCTTATACGCGCGGATCGTGACCTCATACTTGTCGATCGAATACGCGCTTAATTCAACCAGGTGAAGCGGCTTCGCTTCCTCGGTCGCGTAATAATCGGCGTCCGGCGCGCCGATCGAATAAATTCCGGACGGCATTTTCACCATGTTCTCCATCAACGCCGGATTGCCCGCCGGCACGCCCTGCGCCATGACCGCCGTCGTCAGCATCAAGGCGCAGAGAACTCCAACCAAAGCCCATCCGTACCCATTTTTTTTATTCAACATATTATTTATTCTCCTCCAACAAACGAATCCCCGCCAGCTTTTCAATGACACGAAAAACCGCCGAATTATCTAAAGCGCCGTCGCCACACTGAATCATCGATTCGTACAGCTGCGCATCCAAGGCCGCCGAAGGGATCGGAATCCCATACTCCCGCGCCGTCTCGACAACGATCGTCAAATCCTTCGACATCATCTCAGACTTGAACCCGGGGGCCAGCTCGCCGCTGAAAATCCGTTCCGGCTTTGTATCCAGCGTCCAGCACTGCGCAGCGCCGGCGCAAATCGCCCGTGTAACTTTCTCGGGATCGGCGCCGGCCTTCTTCGCGAACAAAAGCAGCTCGCCCATCGCAACCATCTGCGCAGCGACCATGATCTGATTCGCGCATTTGGCAATCTGACCGCAGCCGCTCCCGCCAATATAGGTTACTTTTTTCGCGAACGCGTTCAGCGCCGGAAGCGCCGTTTCCAAAGCGTCCGGATCGCCGCCAACCATGACGGTTAACGTCCCGTTGATCGCGCCGAGCTGCCCGCCGCTGACCGGCGCGTCCAGCGCCATGACCCCGACTTTAGCCAATTCCGCGGCGACCTTTCGCGCGGTACCCGGCTTGATCGTCGAGTTATCGATAAAAATCAATCCCGGACGCGCCCCCGCAAGAATACCGTCCTCGCCGAATACAACCTGTTCGACCGTATCCGAATTCGGGACATTGGTAAAGACGATATCAACGCGGCGCGCGACTTCCGCGGGGCTGAACGCCTCCTCAGCTCCCTCCCGTACCAGCTCACGAACCGCCTCACGGCTGCGATTATGGACGATGACCGGAAAGCCGGCTTTCAGGAGATTCCGCGCCATCGCCTTCCCCATCAGGCCCAACCCAATATACCCGATTTTCATCGCCGTCATTTTTAAATCTTCCTCAGCTTTCTCCATATACGATAAAAAACGCAGGACGGTTCGCCCCGCAAATTGAACTTTCTCAAGCATTATTATAGGTCAACTTTCGCAATTCGTGCCTGATCTTAACCTTAAGTTCCGCAGAATACTGCGAATCGGCCTGCCGCGGGCGAAACCGGCGGTCATGAATCATCGATTTTACAGAATGGTTTCAAATTTCTTACACTATAATAGCGTCAGCAAAACAGAACCAAAGAAGCCGGGAGAACGCCATGGGATTTCATATCGTAACCGACAGCAACGCGGATTTATCCATCGCAGATCGGAAAAGTTTCTCAGATTTCAGCTATCTTCATGTCCCCTATTTTATCAACGACATCGAAGGCGACCCGAATATCACGGGACATGAATTTTTCGAAGCCATGCGCAACGGCGCGAGCACCCACACCGCGCAAATCAATCCGCCGACCTTCATCGCGCTCTATGAGGAACTGATCGCTGAAGGGAAACGCGAGTTCCTCTGTATAACGCTGTCCTCAAAGCTCTCAGGACTCTGCGAATCCGCCACGAACGCCGCGAATCTTATCATGAAAAAGCACCCTGACGTAACGATTCTCGTCGTAGATACGATTTCCGCGTCGATCGGCATGGGGCATCTCGTCAAATCAGCCGTCGAGGCGCGCGATCAGGGAAAATCGCTCAGCGAAACCCGCGACCTGCTCGAAGCCCGGAAACACCGTATCTGCCACTGGTTTACCGTTGGAGACCTGACCTACCTGAAACGCAGCGGGCGCCTTTCCGCGGGCGCGGCATGGTTCGGAATGGCGCTCAACATCAAACCCGTCCTGCATATCGACTCAAGCGGGAAACTCGTCCCTGTCGAAAAGAAAATCGGCCGCGCCAAAGCCATCCAGCGCCTCATCGATCACTACAGCGAGACCGCCCTTGATCGAGGAAACGGGATTGTTTATGTCCTGCATGCTGATATTCCCGAAGAAGCGAACAGCGTCAAAACGGCGATCGAAACCCAGACAGGCTCAAAAAACGTCGTCCTGACGGAAATGGGGCCCGTTATCGGGTCGCATGTCGGGCCCGGGACGCTCGCGGTCATATTTTCAGGTACAGAACGGTAAGGAATCCCGCGCTGCGAACACGCAGGCGTGAATTCCAAAGTACAATTATTGACAATCTGAAACGTTTAATGAATTCATCAGGAAAACGAAGAAAACCGCCGGATGAAACACTGAAGCATAGAAAAGGAACCCATCATGTCTTTCTATATCCTCGCTGATAACTGCAGCGATTTACCCGTATCGCGAAACACCACCAATAAAGATTTTCAAATCCTGAATTTGAGCTTCTTTCTTGACAACGCGCCAGGAGACCTGACGATCCCCAGCGCAGATTTTTATAATAAGCTGCGCGCCGGTTCGATGTCGCGGACGAGCCAGATCAATCCGCCCGAATTCGAAGATATCTTCCGGAGAATTATCGCGCAGGGGCATAACGAAATCCTCTACCTGGCGTTCAGCTCCGGACTCAGCGGAACGTATCATTCCAGCACTGTCGCGGCCCAGAACATCATGAAGGAGAACCCGAACGTCCGGATCCTGCCCGTCGATACGCTCGCCGCCGCGCTCGGCGAAGGACTGATCGTCGATAAGGCGGTCGAGATCCGCGATCAGGGGAAGACAATCGATGAAGTCGCGCAATGGGTCGAAGAGAACAAGCTGAAAACCGCGCACTGGTTCACCGTCGACGATCTGAACTTCCTGAAACGCGGCGGACGGATTTCCGCCAGCGCCGCCTGGTTCGGGACCGCGCTGAAAATCAAGCCCGTCCTGCATGTCGATAACAACGGCAAGCTCATCCCCATGGAAAAGAAGATCGGGCGGAAGAAATCGCTGGCGCGGATCGCCGAAATCGTCCGTGAAACCGCCGTCGATATCCAGGACCAGACGATCTATATCGCCCACGGAGACTGTCTCGACGACGTTGAGGAGATCAAGGCGATGATTACCGCGGAGACCGGGGCGGATAAGTTTTTCGTGAACGACCTCGGGCCTGTAATCGGGTCGCATTCAGGCCCTGGGACGCTCGCCGTTTTCTTCTTTGCGAAAGGCCGGTAAAGGTTAAGCCAGAGCCTGACGTCGGGAGTGGCGTCAGGCTCTGGCTTTTGTCAGATTGATTACAACCTTAACTTTGTCAGATCAAACGTCGCCGCTATAACCGCTGAGTGTTGTATTTATTTTTTATTCACAGAATGCTGCCAATAGGCAGCGTTTTCCTCTATTTTATTGACAAGAAGCAGCGTTCAGCGTATACTATAATAAAATGGGAGAGTAAATATGGCCGCCATAGGGGAAATTATTAAAGCAAAACGACAAGCGCACAACCTCTCACTAAAGAAACTAGGCAAAGCATGTCATATAAGCGACACCGAAATCAGTAAAATAGAAACCGGAGAAAGGAAAACACCAAACTGGATTAATTTATGCAAAATTGCCTCAGCTTTGGATTCTAATCCTCTTGAGTTTCTAATAACTGCCGGATATATATCTGAAAACGACATTTATACACCAACGAGAATACAAAATATCAATAAATTAGACAGCGATGATATTAGATATTTACAACTTTTTGTTGATTTCATAATATCAAGAAAATATATAGATAATGACTCGAGAGGAGGACTATAATTATGCCATATAGATTAGGTGAACTTTTCTGCGGTCCAGGCGGAATTGCGTGGGGTGCTGCGCATGCCAATATAGGAGATCCTGCCTACACTATCGTTCATCAATGGGCGAATGATTACGATGCCAATACATGTGCTACCTATCGTAAAAATATCTGCCCCCAATATCCTCAGTCCGTCTATCATGAGGATATCCGCAAACTTGATATGGAAAAACTTTCTGAAATAGATGCCCTTGCATTTGGTTTCCCTTGTAATGACTACAGTGTCGTAGGAGAGCAGAAAGGTATGGACGGCGTATATGGCCCACTATATTCTTATGGAGTCAAAGCGTTAAAGCACTTTTATCCCCAATGGTTCTTGGCAGAAAATGTGGGCGGATTGCGAAATGCTAACGACGGGAAAGCATTTAATAAAATACTAACCGAACTTCGCAATGCCGGATACACTATCACACCTCATCTCTATAAATTTGAGGAATATGGAATTCCTCAGACACGTCATCGGATCATCATCGTTGGTATTAGGAATGACCTTGATGTTATCTACAGGGTTCCATCTGCTACGCCATATGCAAATATCGACAACAGTTGTCGCACAGCAATAGAAGTACCTCCTATAGCGCCCACAGCAGCAAACAATGAGCTTACAAAGCAATCTTCAATAGTTGTAGAACGCTTAAATCACATTAAGCCCGGACAAAATGCTTTTACTGCTGACTTGCCCAAAGAATTACAGCTAAACATAAGAGGCGCCCGAATCAGCCAAATTTATAAAAGACTTGATCCTGAGAAACCCGCTTACACTGTAACCGGAAGCGGTGGTGGCGGTACCCATATTTACCATTGGTCAGAACCTCGTGCATTAACGAATCGTGAGAGAGCGAGGCTTCAGACTTTCAAAGATAATTATATATTCGTAGGAAGCAAAGAGAGCGTTCGCAAACAGATTGGTATGGCCGTTCCTTGCATAGGCGCAAGAATAATCTTTGAGGCAATTTTAAAAAGTTTTGCCGGCATAGATTACGAATCTATTGATCCAAACATCAATGATTAAATAATAGCCGGAATGACACGAAACTGTCTGTTATTTTTCATATTGATTTTCTAATACGATTTGCTAATTCCGTCAGCGTTTCCTCTGCTACCTTCTTTCTAAGTTCGCATTCCCAAATCGTAATCACATTCCATCCCATATTTTGCAACAACGCCTTATTTCGAAGATCACGGGCAACATTCATTTTAATTTTTCGCACCCAGTAAGCCTGATTAGATGATGGCCAAACAAATCTCGGACAATCATGTTTGTGCCAAAAGCATCCATTCACAAATATAACCGTCTTATATTTCGGCAATACAACATCCGGCTTTCCGGGTAGATTCTTATCATTCTTTCGGTATCTGAATCCCTGACGAAAGAGATACTTCCGAACAATTTCTTCAGGCTTTGTATTGGTACTGGCAATATGAGACATATTTTTACTACGAACTTCCTTTGAATGGTTATCTGTCATTTAGACATCCTCGTTCACCGAAAAATCCATATAGAACGTTTCGTCATCAATCTTATAAAATGTGACATCAGTTCTTCCATAATTTTTCAAGTCACTGAGCGAAACGAAGGCACCGTTGGCCAGCCCCAATCTTCTACGGAAATACTCGCCAAGTAAAGCATTG
This sequence comes from uncultured Anaerolineaceae bacterium, assembly GCA_938020565.1. Classification (GTDB taxonomy): domain Bacteria; phylum Chloroflexota; class Anaerolineae; order Anaerolineales; family Anaerolineaceae; genus Flexilinea. Next base: position 55,087 of record CALIHP010000019.1, read on the forward strand.
CTCATCGGAGTTGTTATAGCCTTGTTGTTTGCTTGCTCTACCCGCAGAATCAGATTACACCCATCATCCGTTCGAGCCATAAAATGTTGCTTTTTCAGTGGAAAAAAGCCACTATTGGCCATCTTAGACAGCAATGGAATATAGGCTTCATTTCGATTTCTGTTATTCCTATGTCCCCAGTTCAGTCCTGATTTCATCCCAACCTCTCCCGTACGCGATAGAAGTGACAGCGTAACATGGGTAACGCCCTCACCAGACAACTGAATTTGTGTTTCACCTTCTTCATCTAAAAAAGGATGCTGTTTTTTTATCACAACATATTCTTCAACTTCACTGTTGTCACAATAAATTGACTTTGCTTCAACAGCATCAAAATAATCCGAAGCCCTTTTCACATCACATTCTTCTGCAAGCTCAAGTCGTCCGCTCACAAAAGAGTTTTGCAAAAATTCCATAGAGCCAGTAAACGCTTTTATTGGTTCATCTTCTCTTGACCAAACATACAAATTAGAATGAACTGGAGGTTGCTCATAGACATATCCGCAAGAAAACTGTGACTGCCACGGATAATGGTTTTTCTGCAACTCAACAAACCCTTTATGAACATCCACACTCATCCCATTATAAACTGTCATCCCAATTACAAGTTGAATCTTTATAGGTCCAAGTTTTTTTTCCTGTAAATTTTTTATCAGCCACGATGCCATGTTTGGAGTTGCATATCCTGATAGAATCCGTAATGTATCTGCTCCTTCGCCGATTGGAGAAAACAGAATCTGTTCTGCGAGGTTTCGTTCTATCATATTTATCTGCCTATCAGTTATCTAATATATCCGGCTCCAACTCCAAAACATTGTAATAAATTGCTTGATGAGGGAGTTTTATATTAGGGACCCAAAGCTGCTTCCCGTGCCATCCCTTTGTTCCAGTTACCTGATACATGGTCAGAACAACCATATCCGTAAATGAACTACCAAGTCGCCAATCATTAGGTGCCAGCAATGCACCTGTTCCTTGCGCCACGTTTCTGTTGCGCCGTACAAGAAGAATACCTTGTCTCGTCGGTGTCTCAGAAAGAATCATATCAATAACTGCAAAAAAAACAGACAGCTTAAAATCCGGACTTGGAATAATATGCACAAGTATTTCCCTAATCAATCTCAAGCTAACCTGATAGTAGGGCTCTTCACCATCAAAACCAGATAGCAATCCAGAAAGTACTTCAATCGAGTCATTACCAGGGTTATATGGATAATAATTTGTTCCACCGAATATAATTTCGATATATCGATTGTCGAGAACATTCCTTCTCGTCGGGTTCATCCCCTCCGGATAATAAATCTTGACATTCTCTATTCCATTTTCGATTTGGGCTATAATCGAGTTATTCGTGGCGTTTATGTCAGAGAACAACTTATATAAATATTTATCAATATACACCATCATCATTCCAGCATCACGATCATAGCCAAACATACGACTGTGTTGCCACATCGTGTCCGCTTGAGGCTTCTTGCTAGTTCGTGTGTAACAAATTGTCTGAAGCGCTGGAAAAGTAACACCTCGGCCTAAGGTATTGCCGCCTATAATGAAATTACATCCTTCAGTATACTGCGAGCTGGCTATATCATTCATTCCATTCATCACAATTATCTTTGCGTTACCATCCGTAAGCATACTCTTTACCTTTTCGCATATGGAATTAAACGCAACTTTTTCAGACTTAGAAGGTTTGAGATTATGGTATGTTCTTCTGAGCAACTCTGCTACCTCATCATCAAAGTGTTCCCTACACCATACCATTTGCTTTGAAACCTCATCAGCATACCGCTGATGCTCAGACTGTCGCACGCTTGGATGGAACAAACAATTAGAAACTTTCCCTCCGGTACATAATATCTGTGCCGAAACCACTAGATGCCGTACAACAACTTTTCTTACTGGCATCATAGCTGTCTCCAAATATTCGATACAATCAGGCTTTCCAGCAGATGGGAAAAAGAAATCTCCACCTATATAACCATCGCCCGGCTTGAAATAATAGGTAAAAAGCGGATGCCAGCCAGAAGCAATCGTCTGAAGCAAGATTGATTGCGGTGTACCAGTAACTTGCAGGTACAGACTGCTGGATGCGCCATTTTTTATTCCATCCAAATACTTATTAATAGATGACTGTTGATCCCGATTAACAAGGGTATTCAGGGAAGCCGCATCTGCCTCATCATCAACAATGAATAAAGGATTTCCTTTCATAAATCCTGTAGATGCAAAAATATTTGCCCATAACCTGAGGACACGAGCATTCTTCTTTAATACTATAATAACAGGCAACACAAGGTTGTTATCCACAAAGATTCTGGAATCATTTTCACCACAGATGCAAAAACCATCCAAGTCAGCTTTCGCTCTCTCCAAGGTCTGTTGCTGAAGAACTGCATTGTCTGTCGTGAGGAGGACAAATGCAGGGAAGCCTAAATCTGCAGCTTTACACATGATGCCAAACATTTGCCCTGTTTTTCCTGACTGAACATTCCCAAACAATAAACCGATCTCATGTGATATAAAAGAAAATTCTTTTATATGCTTTTCGCCTATCTCGCTCGCGGTTTTCAAGATTGACTCAGCCAGTTTGATACTACCTCTGTCTCTAATTTTACTTAGAAAGGCATTCAAATACTGCATAATCTATATCCTCCTAATTACTTATTCGCAGTCTCAAAAGACAGAAGCCACACATCCAAATGAATTCCATTTTCATCGAGTGCTGTTTGACCGGTTTTCTTGAATACCAAGCTATCGCATCCATATTCACTAAGCATCTCTTGGGTAATCATACCTGTTCGATCAGTATCTAATTGCGTATCATTCACAGGCTTAACAATACCAGCGGTTGCGAGACGACCCTTTAACCATCGTCCCATAATAAGCTCATCTCCAACTGCACTAAACTGTTTATTATTATCGCTAGTCGTATGGGCCTTAAACCAATACCCATCATCAGTAACCACGAAAAATGGCTTATTTTTTTCTGGGTACCCCGCCATCTTATAAACATCAGCACCAACAGTCAACTGAGTTTCGAACCAATCTCGTGACTTATATTTGCTCCTTGGAGCCGCATAGCAAACATTGATATTTGATTTCGTAAAATGTTTACCATCATCCATATACTTTTCATCATTCTTCGGAACCTTCAGATGCAAAGAGAAAGTAACTTGAGCATTGCAATTTTGATAAAAATCAACATTAGACTGCGGGACCTGCGTAACAAATTCTACACCTGTCAAAGAAGTATTAGTCTCTCGCACAAGAGGCATATCTTGAATCTCCGCAATATTCATAGAGCATTTTTCCTCTTTAAGTTGTTCTATGAACAATCCAATCTCAGCAACTTCATCCGAATCTGTTGTCACAACAGCACTTTCATATTGCCTACGATTAGTCGCTTCTAATTTCAAAATACCTAAATTTGCAGAGCCTAATATTACGGAAAAGGGTTTTCCATCTTTGTAAAAACAATATATCTTACCATGGTATTTAAATGATTTAATAACGCGAATTTCACCAATACCTTTGTTGCACCATCTTTCATTTATATGTAAAGCTATATGATATAAACTTTCAGGCATGCCGTCAACAAAATACATTCCAATGTTAAGACAAACTTTACACAAACCATTATCAGCCACTATCTGCGCTAATTCTGAAAGCGAAGCATTGGAAACATAGCCAACTGCTATTTCAATTCGATCCGCCTTTTTTATTTGCTCGTTAAAGCAGGCCAGAATCGTTTGTTGATTCTCCGCAATGCCAAGCGGGAGCATATTTGAATAAAGCAACTTCATTCTTCATATTCCATATTTTATTAATTTTATTGTATATAAATTATATAACCCCGCTCTTTCCGAAATGTTCCTGCATGAATTTGGCGCTCTGCACAAACATCCCGCCACTCCCACAACAGCAATTATATACACGGCATTTGTCGAAGGAACACAGAATGGAAACAAGCGTTTTAATCACACTGGAAGCCGCACAGAATTCGCCTCCGCACGACTCCTCTCTTTCGCATCCCACAGCTACCGTTCAAAACCAAGCCTGGCGCTCCTTTTCTCCGCCATCATTCCTACCCCTCCGCACGCTCGCGTATCATCTCCCGCGCGGCGGCCATCGCAGCGTCCGCTTTCGACACGTCCTTCCCGCCGCCCTGCGCCATCGTCGGACGGCCGCCGCCCTTTCCGCCGACCAGCGCCGTCATCCTCCGGATCAGCTCGTTCGCGCTCAGCCCGCGCTTCGCCAGCGCCTCGGATACCGACGCAATGAATTGCACCTGCCCGTCGATCACCGTTCCCAACACTGTCACCGCGTTTTCATGCTCCGACTTGAAGCGGTCCGAAAGCTGCCGCAGGGCGTCCATCTCCATCCCCGGGACCAGCATCATCAGCGTCGGGACCCCGTGAATTTCCTCCGAGCGCTCCTTCAGGTCCCCCAGCTTCTGAATCAGCGCGCTCCGCTTCACCGCGTCCAGCTCCTTCGCGAGCTCCTTCAGGTTCTGACGCGTCTCGACCGCATGTTTGAGAAGATCCTCGCGGCTGACGTTAAACACGCGCGTCATCTCGTGGACCAACAGGTTCTGGACCCGGATAAACTCGATCGCGGCACGGCGCGTAATCGCCTCGATCCGACGGATCCCGGTCGCGACGCTCCCTTCGCTGAGAAGAATAAACGGCCCGATCTCCGCCGTATTGGAAACGTGCGTCCCGCCGCAGAGCTCCGCCGAAACCGGCGTCTCCCCGTCAAGAACGCGCAGCACGCGGACCCGATCGCCATATTTTTCGTTGAAAATCGCCATGACCCCTTCGTTTATCGCGTCGTCCAGATTTTCAATCGTCGTCGTCACCGGGTATCCGGCGAGAATATCCTGATTCACGATCCGTTCGATTTCCGAAAGCTCCTCCGCCGTCAGCGCGCGATTCGAATTAAAGTCAAAGCGAAGCCGGTCGGGCGCGACGAGCGAGCCCGCCTGACGCGCCTGATCGCCGATAACCCGATGAAGCGCCGCGTGAAGAAGATGCGTCGCGGTATGATTCGCCTGAATATCGCGCCGCCGCTCCAGGTCAATTTCGACGACGACCGCCTTCCCGGCCTCGACCGTCCCGGAAACGACCGTCCCGGAATGCAGTATCAGCCCGTTCAGCGGCCGCCGGACATCCTTCACCTCAAAGACGAACGAACCGTCCGCCGCCCGGATCGTCCCGGTATCGCTGACCTGCCCACCCATCTCCAAATACAGATTCGTCGCGCCGACGATCAGCTCCGCATCCTCGCCCTCGCCAATCGCCGCATACGGAGCCCCGTCGGACAGCGCCAGCAGCAGCGTCGTTTCCACCGGCTCGCGCTGATACGGATCATAGCGGACCCCCTCCGCCGGAAGCTTCCCGCCGGAAATCAGCTCGTTCAGGTATACGCCGTACCGCTCGGCCTCCTCGCCGGTCATCCTCCCGATCGCCTTTCCCGCGCCCGAAGCGATCCGATGCGCCTCGGCGGCGGCCCGATAACCCTCACGATCGACGTCGAACCCCTGGTCGCGGACGAGATCGTAGGTGATCTCGATCGGAAGCCCATGCGTCGAGTACAGGTCAAAACAGACCGCCCCGTCGATAACCGTCTTTCCCTCGGCGCGCATCCCCGCCAGGATCTCGTTCAGCTGATGAATCCCGGCGTCGAGCGTCTTATTGAAACGCTCCTCCTCCGCGATCAGCCCCGAAAGAATCGCGTCATGCGATCGCCGCAGCTCCGGATAAGCGTCCTGATACGTTTCGATAATCGCTTCCGCGACCTTGTGCATGAACGGTTCGGTCAGGCCCAGCTGATGACCGAAGCGGACCGCGCGCCGGATGATCATGCGGCAGATATAATTTCGCCCGATATTCCCCGGAACGACCCCGTCGGCGATCAGGAACGACGCCGCCCGCGCATGGTCGCAGATCACGCGGTAAGGAGTGAAATTCGCCGCCATCTCCGCGTCGTCCGTCCCGGTCAGCCGCTGAATCGTTTTCAGCGCAGTCTCGAACAGGTCGGTCCGATAGTTGGAATCGACGCCCTGAAGAATCGAGACGATCCGCTCGAACCCCATCCCCGTGTCGACGAATCGCTGCGCCAATGGGAGAAGCTCGTTCGGACCGACGCGATTATACTGAATGAAAACCAGGTTCCAGAGCTCCAGGAACCGCGAACAATCGCCATTTACGGAACAGACGTGCCCGGGGACGTCCCGCTTATCGCAGTGATCCGGCCCCAGATCGATATGAATCTCGGAACAGGGACCGCAGGGACCCGTATCCGCCATCTCCCAGAAATTTTCCTTGCGCCCGAAATAGAGGACATGATCCGGATTCATCCCCGGCTGACGCTTCCAAATTTCGAATGCCTCCGCGTCAGCTTCGATCTCCCCGCGCTCGTCCTTGAAACAGGTCGCCCACAGCTTGCTCCTGTCCAGCCCCCAGACCTCGGTCAGCAGCGTCCAGGCCCATTCGATCGCTTCCTTCTTGTAATAATCGCCGAAGGACCAGTTCCCCAGCATCTCAAAAAACGTATGGTGCGTATCGTCGCGACCAACCTCGTCGAGATCATTATGCTTCCCCGCTACGCGCATGCATTTCTGGCTGTCAGCGGCACGTTTATACTCCCGCTTATCCGTTCCCAGAAAAACGTCCTTAAACTGAACCATGCCGGCGTTGGTAAACAGGATCGTCTGGTCGCCGACCGGAACGAGGGAGGAGGAGCGAACGGCGGTATGGCCCCGTTCGACGAAAAAATCAATGAATTGTTTTCGAATATCGTTGCCGGAAAGAATCGGATGCTTCATGTGTTGTATCGCCTCTTCATAAAGATGAACTATCCGATAAATTATACTTGACCGGCGCGAAAACTGACCCTTCGCCGCGAATAATTAAGAACGGGCCGGGCCTGAAACAAACGAAAGCCGCAGCAGAACGGTTTCCTGCCGCCCGCAGCTCCAATCCGCCTCCGATCTCCTACTCATCCGCCAGATCGTTGATCAGCAGCAGCCGATCTGACTGTGCAAAGATCCCCTCATGAAACCGAATCCGGGTCAGATCGCCGACCGGAACCGTTACCGCGTACAGTGTATTCCGCCGCGGATATGAGGAGACGTCCAGCGTAATCGGAACCGACGTTTTCATTCCGTATTCCGCGTCGAAGATGAAATCCGGATGACCGTCGACCGCGATCGGCTCATGGTTCACAAAAACCGTCCCCCGACAGGAAAAACTCATTCCACATTTAAAAAAATTTATCTTCCTTTTTTCCCAGGTGTCAAGAGTTAAAAAACGCCGGTTCATCGTCATCTCCGCGCGATATTCCCAGCTATACTTAATCGCATGGAAAAAACCCTCCGCCTCTTTATCGCCGTCCCGCTCCCCGACAGCGTCAAAGCGCAGATTTGCGCCGGGCCGCTTTCAAGCGCAGCGCTGAACCGGCCCGGAATCCGGCCCGTCCCCGCGAACAACCTGCATCTTACGCTGCGCTTCCTCGGGGACACCGCCGAATCGAAGCTGCCCGCGATCCGCGAAGCGCTCGAGACCGCCGCGGCCGGTCTCCGCCCCTTCCGCGCGGAAATCCAGGGCTGCGGCGTCTTCCCGAATCCGGCGGCGGCGCGCGTCTTCTGGCTCGGCTTCGATCCGCGAGGCGCGGCGCGGCTCCGCGATGTCGCGAAATCGGTCGCCGGTCAACTCGCCCGGGCCGGGATCGACGGCGACCGGAAGCCCTTCCGGCCGCACCTGACTCTCGCCCGCGTCAACGCCGGAACGCTCAGCGAACGCGAAACCGCCGCGATCGTGACGACGCTGCGCGAGGTTTGCTTCGACCCCGTCCCGGTCCGCGAAATCTGCTGTTTCAGCTCTGACCTGAGCGGGCGCGTTCCCGTTTATAAAAAACGCTTTTCGGCTGCGTTTGAGCGTTAACACCGGTTATAATTTCAAATATATTTTTTATGTGAAGGATACAGGATGAATCAAGACACCCCCACCGCAGACATTGCCCGACGCATCGTCGAAATTCTCGAAGAGCATAAAGGCGAAGATATTCTTTTCCTCGACGTCTCCGAACAGGTCGACTTTACCGACTATTTCATCATCGTCAGCGCCACCTCCGACCGCATGATCCAGGCGCTCGCCGACGCCGTTCAGGATAAAATCCGCGACGAATTCAAGCTTCACAGCAAGCTTCAGGGCGTCAGCGGCGGCGGATGGACGCTGATCGATCTGGGCGATATCGTCGTGCATATCTTTTCGCCGGAACGGCGCGAGTTCTACGATCTCGAATCGCTTTGGAAGGAAGCGAAAACGCTCCTGCGAATTCAGTAAGCCGGACGATTTTTTCGCGGTTTCAAACTAAACGAATCGCTTTGTTCAGTATTGTTTAGTTCTGAAATTACCGGACAAATTCCGAAGAGATCGCTGAAAATTTTCAAATCCCGTTTCAAAATCACTCCGTACAATTCGTCCGTCTTAATCAAACCTTAATTCAACACAACGGTTTTATATTGCTATTTTTTTTATTTTACTGTAAAATTGAAAAGTAACATACTGAAGATTGGGCCAACCACCAAATCCCCCGGGCTCAATCAGAAAGAATCGGAGAAATTGTCTATGTTAAAGGTAAGCAGAAAGTTGAATTATGGTTTGCAGTTAATGGTTGCGCTGGCGTTCAATAAGGACAATCAATCGATTGCCACGTCGAAGTACGCGGAACAGCTCGAAATTCCGCTCCCGTTCCTGCATCAGATCGCGCACGCTTTGCAGTTGAACGGCCTGATCAAGGCGACGCCAGGGCCTAAAGGCGGGTTGCGCCTCGGAAATAAGGGATTGGAAACTTCCCTGTTCGATATTATCCATGCCCTCGAGGGTCGGTTCTCCGTCCCCGTCGTCGAAGGCGATTCAACGATTGCCGAAAACGAAATCGCGCTGGGCGTCTGGAAGGAAGTCGGTTCGCGAATGAACGAAATCATGAAAGATTATACGTTGGCCGAACTGATCAACAATCCAGAAGGTTCCGAAAAGTAAATTCGTTCTTTTTGAAGTGAATTTCAAGTTTTTTCCAAAAAAAGATCCGGCTTGACAAGAATCGCCGGATCTTTTTGTACGTTCAATTTCGGGAAACGCCTCTCTAACGGCCTGAAACCGCGGAAGAAAAAACGCATTGGAATCTGAATGAACCGGATTCCTCCGCCGGGGCCGAACTAAACAAAGGAAAATTTACATCCGATTTTGTTTAGTTGCTACGGCGCCGGCGGCGTCTCTGCCTGCTGCGCGTCGAACGCTTCTTTGGTCTGCGTGTACTCGATCGGATCGCGCGTCGGCGACGGAAGCGACCAGGTCATCGTGTCTTCGGAAACGCTCCCCTCCTGCCAGGGCAGAAGCTGGAAAAAATCGCCGTAAGAAACGCCCTTATTAATCTCGTATCGTCCCAGCATGAACAGGATATTCTTCGTCTGATGAATCGTCTGCTGCTTCGTGAACGCAATTTTATATAACGCATTGCTCACGCGGGAAACCATTTCCCCGTTCGCGTCCAGAATACCGCCGGAATAAGCGAACGCCTCGATCGGAATTCCGAACATCTCCTCCAAATCCACCTTGGACATCCCGATTTCACGGCCGTAATGCGCCGGGTCCGGAGAACCGTCGTAACCGCAGGAACCGATTTCCCAGCCCGCCGCCATCATCTCGCGTACCTCGTCCGCCGAGATACTGTTTTTCTGGTCGACCTGCTGCGAATAGAGGAAAAGATTCCCGACCATGCCGTACTTCTGCAAAATCGGATAAGCGTTCACGTATTGCCCGCGCTTCGAAGAATCAAACGTGAACATCACCGGACGCGGCGGAAGCTCCCCGCCTTCATATAATATCCGGATCAGCTGAGAAAGCGTGATACTCGTATACCCCAGTTCGTAAAGCGTCCGGACCTGCTGTTCAAATTCAAGCGTCGTCACGTTATACGGACTTTCCCACTGATAATACGGATCCTCGTCCGCGTTATTGGCAATATCATGATAATAAAGGACAAAGACGTCGGCCTCTCCGGCTGGATGCGTGACCCAGGTCGGCGTTGGAATCAGCGTCGCCGTCCCCGTCGCAGTCGGAGTCAGCGTGGCGGTCGGGGTCGGGGTTTCGGTAAACGTCGGCGTCGGGGGCGTCAGCGACGCCAGACGATTCTGTTCCGCGGTAAACGTCTCGGCCTCAACCGTATATAAAAAACCTTTCGGGGTGTTCTGATCTGGAATGTTGCATCCCGCAAGGAGCAGAACCGCCAGGCCGGTAAAAATGCGTTCAATGAATTTCCTCATATGCCTCCAATAATCCTATTTTATCATGACCGTTTTGCCGCGTGCCGCGATAAAAAGCCTACGCGAAAATCCATGCCGTAATCGTTTCAACATACAGGATAAACAACAGCGCGCCCATCCCAAGCCCGCCGATGACTTTGCGATGATAGCGCTCGCCGCGCCTGACCCGCTCGATCAGGAGAATCTCCACCGCGAACAGCGGCAGTCCGAAAATCATCGGAGAAACCAGCCGCCAGGGAACGCCGAACAAATTCAGCGCAACCATCGACGCGTACCCCAACGCCGCCGCCAGCGCGTATCCGCGAAAGCGCCCCTGCCGAATCATCGGTGGAAACAGCCCCGGCTGAAACGTCGTTCCGAGATCGGCGTCCGCCATCGCCTTTAAAAAGCGATAGCCAAAATAAAAAAAGAGATTCGGGACCAGGAAAGCTAAAATCGAAAGCCGGGCCTGAGCCACGTCCCGAAGCGAGACGGTCAGCAGCGCCGGCAGCACGAAAATTTCCAATCCTTCAAAAAGCTCTGCCGTCCAATCCTGCGGCGCGTTCGCGATCCGGTTCAAGTCGACTATCCCAAAAAGAACCGTCAGACCAAGCCAAAGCAGGAGCGGCGCACGGTTCGCCGCGGCGATAAAGAGCGGGAAAAAACCCGACAGCCCCACACAGCAGAAAACCAGCGCCAAAACCGAGGCGTTCGTCATCAGCGTTTCAGCCGTATCCTCCCGAACCGTCCCAACCGCCGTCGTCAGTCGCCGGACCGTCCGGCGCGATCCGAAATTTCCGCCTCGGATCAGCGCCGCCGCCCTGAAAATCAGCGCCGACCCCGAAAAACCGACCGACGTCAGCGCAATTCCAATCAGCTCGACCCAGCCAAACGTCGCGCCCCAGAAGAAAAGAACGCCAATCGTTGCGGCGAGCCCCAACAGGATCAGCAGGATTTCCCAAAAGGGAACCAGCCTTGCCGCAGCCGCAGGATTAACTTCGCGCAATTTCATTCCCTATCCGCCTTTCCTGCCGCCGATTCGTCCGCGCGTCTCCGGAACCGGTAACCGCCGTCGACGATCAGCTCCGTACCGGTCACGTACGCCGCCCCGATCAGGTACCGAACCGCCTGAAGAAGGTCGCCGATCTCTCCCGGTCGCTCAAGAAGCGTCCGCCGCGAGAGCGCGCTCCAACGGTCGCCGTCGCAGCCATCCTTCAGGATCAGTCCCGGGGAAATCGCATTGACGCGAACGCACGGCGCGAACGTCTTCGCCATCAGCCGAGTCAACCCCAATATCGCCTGCTTCGTCAGGACATACCCGCCGAACGACGTCCAGTCCTGATACGCGCCGGAATCCGAAAACAGGATGATCCATCCGCCGCGCGCGTCTTCGGAAATAGCGGCGCCCGCCAATCGAGCCGTCAGCCACGCGCCGCGCAAATTAACTGAAAACAGCTCGTCCCAATCCGCCGCCGTCAGCGTATCCAGACTGGACGGAAAGAAAACGGCGGCGCAATGGATCAGCCCAATCAGGCGGCCTGAAGCGCGGATTTGCGCAAACATGCGCTCGATCCCGGTTTCATCGCGCAAATCGGCACAAACGATTTCAGCCGACCCGCCGCGCCGACGGATTTCGTCGCAGGTCCGTTTTGCACCCTCCGAGTTCGAATAATAATGAACCCAGATCCGCAATCCCGGGCGCGCCAAATCCAGCGCAAGCGCCGCGCCGATTCGCGATCCCGCGCCGGTTATCAACAGGTTTTCGTTCGTCGTATTCCCGATAATAGGACGATCGCTCCGATTCGCGCCGCTCCAGCCGGTCTATAACGACGCCCGCAGCATCGCCGCCAGATCGTCGTTGCCGATCGGATATCGATCGCGGACCAGCGCGCCGCCGCCGATCGCCAGCGTACTTTTGATCAGGCCCGGAATATCCGCCTCGCTGAAGCCATGATCCGACAAGCGCCGCCGGTCCACGCCGCAGGCAATTTTCAGGTCCTCCAACGCGTCGAGGAACCGGGCCGCATTTTGCTCGGCGCTGTCTCCTGCCCGCGCGACGCCGATCGCTTCCGCGACCTGCGCATACCTCTCCGGGATCCGACGCGCTCCAAACGCATGAAACGCTCGCGAAATCAGGATCAGCCCTTCGCCATGCGGAAGGGAAGGAACTTTGCCGGAAAGACTGTGCTCGATCGTATGGGCCCCGGTACAACTCGAAATGTAGATGACCATCCCTGCCAGCATCGACGCGAAAGAAACGGCGTTCCGCGCCTCCAGGTTCCGTCCGTCCTGAACCGCCGCGGGAAGGTGCAAAAAGATATTGCGGATCCCTTCGAGCGCCCAGACGTCGGAGACCGGCGTCGATCGGACCGAAAGATATCCTTCTAAACTATGGAATAACGCATCGAAACCCTGAAACGCGGTATACGACGGAACGATCCCGAGCGTCAATTCCGGATCGACGATCGACTTGACCGGGAATTCGCAAACCATGCCAACCTTTTCGCCGCTCTCGGGTTTCGTCAGGACGCCGACCGGATTGCCTTCCGTCCCGGTCCCCGCCGTTGTCGGAATCGCAAGGAGCGGGAGCCCCCTGGCCGGAAAAGCCTTCCTTCCGCCGCTCCCGACCTGAACGTAGTCCCAGATATCGCCGGGATTCGTCGCCATCATCGCGATCGCTTTCGCGGCGTCGATCGACGAACCGCCGCCCAGTCCAATCACGAAATCGCAGCGCTCCGTTCTGGCGATTTCCGCCCCCGACATGACCGTTTCCTTAACCGGGTTCGGGGTCACGCGATCGAAAAGAACCGTCCGGATCGATCGGCCGGTTAAGCTCGTCAGCACACGGTCGAGAATCCCATGCTTCCGGATCGAATTCCCGCCGGTAACGACGAGCGCTTTTTCGCCCGGAAGCGGTTCGGTCTTCAGCTTCTCCAGCGCGCCGATCCCATAAAATAATTCCGTCGGAATTGAAAATCGATAAGTCTGCATGACATCCTCCTTTGTCGTCATCGTCATAAATGGACCGCGGGCAGGTCTACCCTTGAGTCCGAAGCCTCCGCGCGGCGTCCTGAATCCGACGCAGCGTCAGCTCTTTTCCAAGAATTTCCATCGATTCGAAAAGCGGCGGGCTGACCCGCTGGCCCGTGACGGCGACGCGAAGAACGCCGAAAACCTGAGCCGGCTTAAGCCCCATCTCCGCGACCAGTTCGCGCATCTCCGGTTCGCCGATCCGCGGGCTGATCTCCGGAAGCGCCGCCAGGACATCGTAGCTTCTCTCCGCAATCTCGGCGCACTGCGCGGCGGTCAATCCCTTCTGGATCAGGTCCGCCGTCGCCGGTTCAACCTCCGCGCGGAAGAAAAAACCGGCTAACGCGACCGACTCGTCGAGCGTAACCATGCGCTCCTGAATAATCGGCGCAATCTTCAGCAGCGTCGCATCGTCGGCATCGATCCCTTCTTTAAGGAAGAAAGGCTTGATCCGGGCCGCTAAATCCTCGATCGTCAGCATGCGGATATGCGTTCCATTAAAATGGTCCAGCTTGGAGAAATTGATCGCAGCCGGGGACGGCGTCAGATGCTCCAGGGAAAAATCGCGAACGAGCGCGTCCATCGTGAAAATCTCGGTATGATCGTCGAAGCTCCAGCCCATCAGCGCAATCCAGTTCACGACCGCCTCCGGCAGGTATCCCAAATCGATCAGGTCGGTCAGGAAAAGCGAATAGCCGTCCTTTATAAAATCGGCGGAATCCCGCTTCGAAACCTTTCCCTTCCCGTCAGGCTTCAGGAAAAGCGAAAGATGAATCCATTCCGGCTCATCCCACCCAAACGCCCGGATGATCAGGTGATGCAGCGGGAGCGTCGGGATCCATTCCGACCCGCGGATCACGTGCGAAATCTTCATGAGATGGTCGTCGACCATCGCCGCCAGATGATACAGCGCCCAGCCGTCCGACTTGACGATAATATAATCGTCGATCGTCCGGTTCTCGACCGTAATCTCCCCGCGGATCAGGTCCCGAACCGTCGTTACGCCTTCCTTCGGCGTCTTGAAACGAATCACGTGCGGTTCGCCAGCCGCGACACGCTTTCGCGCTTCGTCCAGCGGAATCTCACGGCAGCAACCGTCGTAATGTGGAAACTCTTTGCGCTGCTGCTGCTCCTGCTTCATGCGCGACAGTCGCTCCGAAGAGCAGAAGCAATAATACGCGTCGCCCTGCTCGATGAGCCGCTCGGCGTATCGGCGGTAGAGCGCTTTCTTATCCGCCTGCCGGTACGGTCCGTACTCGCCGCCGATGTCCGGCCCCTCCTGCCAGTCGATCCCGAGCCAATGCAGCCCGTCGATAATCTCTTTTTCCGCGCCTTCGACATAACGCTTCTTATCGGTATCCTCGATCCGCAGGATAAAAGTACCGCCCGTTTTTTTCGCTAAAAGATAATTGTAAAGCGCCGTCCGCCCGCCGCCGAGATGAAGCCGCCCGGTCGGGGAGGGCGCGAATCGAACGCGTACCGGCTTTTGATCTGTCATTTTAATTTTACCCGCCTCTTCTTCGTTTATGGTTCGTTTAGATTCTAACGCTTTTCGCCTCGGAAAAGCGCAGTTCGCAAGAAACCTGAGATTCGCCGGCGCTATCGGAGCTCTTCCTGCCTGACCTGCCGCGCGGCGACGCTCTCAACCAGTCCGATCATGACCCCCAGCGCCAGCGTCGACGACCCTCCGTAACTCACGAACGGAAGCGTCAATCCTGTCACCGGCAGGACCTGCAGATTAACCCCGATATTCACTGACGTCTGGAAAAAGAGAAGCGCCCCGACCCCATAGCAGATCAACGCACCGAACAGGTCGGGCGCCTGCATCGCGTTTCGGAAACAGCGCCAGATCATGAACATAATCAAAATAATGATCGACATTGTCCCAATAAAACCGAATTCCTGACCCAGCGCTGAAAAAATAAAGTCGGTATGACGGACTTTCAGGAAACGGAGCTGAACCTGCGTTCCGTTGCCGTACCCCTGTCCGGTCAGCTGGCCCGAACCAAGCGAAATAACCGCCTGGTCAACGTTATAGTTATCGCCATAGCGCGCGTTCGGATCCGGCGCGATAAACGTCCGGACCCGGGTCAGCTGATACTCCTGAACAAAGGGAACCGTACCCGGCGAAAGCAGGATCCAGATCAACATCCCGGTTATAAAGAAAAAACCGAAAAGTCCAAGAATTGCCAGATATTTCGTCGGGACCTTACTCACCCAAAGCATCGAGAACCAGATGACCATCATAACGATCGACGTACTCATGTTCGGCTGAAGCAGGATAAATAAAACGATCCCGAACGTAATTCCGAAGCTGCTCAGGATCCAGCGCATATCGTGCGGCTCGTACCAGCGGTCAGAAAAATACTTCGCCAGCCGAATAATCAGGACCGCCTTCGCGAATTCCGACGGCTGGAGCTGGAACGGGCCGATCTTGAGCCAGCGCGCTGCGCCGAACTGCGCCTGACCGAAGATATTAAGCGCGAAGAGCAGAACAATGATCCCGAAGTATAAAAGCCCGGACATCGCGTCCAGATAATGATAATCGAAGATCGTCAGCCCGATAATAATGAACAAGCCGATCACCACGTATTGAATCTGACTGTTGACGCTGACCTCGAGATTTCCCGCCAGCGCAGACGTAATCATGACGATTCCGAAAACACAAAGCACCAGTACCACCGCGAACAGCCAATAATCAAAACTGCGCCAGATTTCCCGTCTCATGAATTCCCCTACTCCGATTCGTCATACGTCGTTTCCTCCAGCGCGTCGGACGGTGTCGCGAAACGGACAATCTCGCCGTTCTTCTCCGCGTCCATCTCTTTCATCAGGAAGAAATTATCGATAATCCGCCGAACGGTATATCCCGCCGTCGACGAGCCTTCTTTCCCGTTATAAATAAAGACGACGACGACGATTTCCGGTTTTTCGTAAGGCGCGTAACCGGCGGTCCAGCCATGCGACGGCCATTTTCCAAAGTCGCAGAGCCCTTTCTCGCGCGCGATATCGTCGCAGTATTCCGCCGTTCCGGTTTTCGCCGACGATTCGTAAATATCGCCCTCGAAAGGAGCTTCCGCCGTTCCGCCCGGCTGCGGAACGCGGCGAAGCCCTTCGCGCGTGACCTTGACGACCCAGGGTTCAA
The DNA here is from genome assembly GCA_938020565.1 of uncultured Anaerolineaceae bacterium. Taxonomy (GTDB): domain Bacteria; phylum Chloroflexota; class Anaerolineae; order Anaerolineales; family Anaerolineaceae; genus Flexilinea. The sequence goes on from CALIHP010000019.1 coordinate 71,610, forward strand.
CCGCCTTATATGTCCCCAGCTCGACGCCATCTTCGTCATACTCCATAATCTTCGGATCCTTGGTAATATCCCAAAGCATCCGCGGCGTAAACGGCAGCACGGTATTCCCGCGCTCGTCCAAAACCTCGCGGATCAGCGTCGGACGCGCCATCATCCCGTAAGCCGCGACCGTCGCAAACGACATCATGACCTGAAGCGGGGAGGCGGTAATATACCCCTGCCCCATCGACGCCAGATACGTGTCGCCGGTCGCCCAGGATTCGCCCATGTTAATCCGTTTCCAGGTCCGCGTCGGAATCATCCCGGTTTCTTCACCGGTCAGCTCGATCCCCGTCCGCTCGCCGTACCCTAACGCATGCGCGTATTGCCCGAGCCGGTCAATCCCCAGCCCCACCGGGACCTCGTCCTCATATCCGCCGCCAACCTTGTTAAAATAAATGTTGCAGCTCCAGGCCAGCGCCGAACGGTAATCGACGTATCCATGACCCGTTTTAAGATGGCAGACGTACTCCTGAACTGAACCAGGATCGTTCGGCGAATACGAATTCTGCATTCGAATCGAACCCGGATCGAAAATCTGGTCTTCCGGATCGAGAACATGCTCGTTCATGACGCCGATCCCGGTCACAATCTTAAACACGGACCCCGGCGGCTGCGCCACCTGCGTAATATGGTTCAGGAGCGGTTTCGACTGGCTGAGGCTGAGCTGCTCATAGTAGTAAGCCGGAATATAGCGCGTCATGCGGTTGTTCTCAAACGTCGGCTCGGAAACCAGGCCCAGAATTTCGCCCGTATACGGATCCATCGCTACCGCCGCCCCGTCATGCGTCAACGTACCGGACAGCGAAACCCGATTATAGAAGTCCATTGTATCCAGAAGCGCCGCGCGCATGACGTTTTGAAGCCGGACGTCGATCGTCAGCTTCACGTTATATCCCGGGACCGCCGCCTTCGGCGGCTCTAAATCGCGCATCTCCAATCCCGCGACGTCGACCTCGACCACCCTGCGGCCGTTCTTCCCGGAAAGCAGGTCCTGAAGCGAGGACTCAACGCCGCCGTATCCGAACCGATCTTTATTTAATAGGAAACCGCGTTCTTCCATCTCGTCCGCGACATATTCCGGGATCGGCCCCAGAAAGCCGACGATCTCCGACGTACTATAACCCGTCGGATATTCGCGAATCGAATTCACGCGGACCCCCACCCCGGGCATCGTCGCCGAAAGCTCCTTGATCCGCCGAGCCAGCTCCTCCGGCACGTCGCAGAGAATCCCCGTTTCTGAATACGGCGACAGCGACGAAGCGATGTAGACGATTTGCGTCAGGCCGAAATCGGACGTGCATTCGCCATACAGCCGGACCGTATCGTCGTTTAACTCACCGTTATTGACGGGAATATCGACAAGGCCGGAAAGCGCCCGGAAAATCTGCTGCCGGTCGCCCTCGTCCTCGGGAAGCTCCGCCGGAACGATTACGATATCGTACGTCGGCGTATTCTTCGCCAGAACGACCCCGTTTCGATCGTAAATAACGCCGCGTTTCGTCTGGTCACGGACGACAGTAATCCGATTTTCGTCCGCGCGCGCTAAATAAGTTTCGCCGTCGATGATCTGAATTTTAAATAAACGCGTCACGTAGAAAATAATAATAACCGTCATGACGACGTACGCAATCAAAAGGCGTCGATTTTTTAAATCCAGTTTTTCATTTTTAAAGTTATCCTGCATCATTTTGCTGCATCCACTCGATAAATCCAATTCGCGTAATCGTTCAGGAAGCTATACGTTGGAAAGGCCAGTAATAAGTTTAACGTCATCGACGGCAGAAAGATCTGCGTGATAACGAACGACAGCTCGAAGCGAACGTCTTCGAGAAAAAGCAGGCCGAACGAAACCGCGACCGAAATCAGCGTCGCCGAGATCGTTACGAAAACCAGTAAAATCAAGGGCATCTGCCAGACCCAGCGCTTCAAAATCTGGATCATCAGCCAGACCGCCAGATAAATTATAAAATACCCATACATCGGCAGCGCAGAATAAAAGGACATCATGAACCCCGCCAGCAGCGCCATCACAATCGTAAACCGGGTCTCCGAATTCAGCGTCCAGACAATCAGCGCAACCATGACCAAATCGGCCGTTCCGTAAAGAATCTGAAGCCGGCTGAAAACGCCGACTTCGAGCGTTCCGGCGAGAAACAGGATCACAAGAATCGAAACAACTTCAACCATCAGGCCGGCTTACTCCGCTTTCTTTTCGAGCGGGCTGATATTCGACGGACGGAAGTTCGCAACGACGAGAACCGCCTGAAGGGAGGAAAAGTCTTCCGCCGGCTGAATCGACGCCGACTGGAAAAGCTCGTTTTCGAGCCGGTTGACGTTCAGGATTTCCCCGATCATGATCTCCGACGGGAATTTTCCGCCCAGCCCCGACGTTTGAATCGTCTGTCCGAATTCGAGCGTAATATCCTGCGAAACGAGCTCGATCGTCAGGTCGGACGTCACCGACCCGCGAACGACGCCGTCGCTGTCGGCTTCGACAATATACGCATTGACCAGCGACGCCGGATCGGTAATCAGCTGGACCCGTGCGGCCGAGGCCGTAACCGCGTCGACGCGGCCGACAAGCCCCTTCTCCGTCACGACCGGCATGTCGAAAGTTATCCCGTCGTCAGATCCCTTGTCGATCAGGACATACTGTAAAAACGGTGAGGGGTCTTTACCGATGACTTTCGCCGCGATATACGTTTCCTGCGGCCTGCCGCGGGCGAACCCCAGAAGCGAATAAAGGATCGCCGACTCGCGAAGATCCTGTTCCAGCTGAATAATCTCCGTCCTGAGGAGCGCGACCTCGGCCTTAAGCGACTGATTCTCCGCCTGAAGCTCAGTGACTTCGCGCGGAATCGTAAAAAACTGCATTGCGTTCGAAAACCGTTCGGAAACCATCGACTGAACCTGAACGAACGGATCCATGACGCCGCGGAGCAGCGTCGTCATATAACCGCTGAACGCAAAAAGAATAAACCCGAGCGTCAGCAGTACCCCAACAATCTGACGCCAATTTTTTCTAAATCGATTCATGCTGTTAAAATTATAAGGTCATTTTGCGCTCAGCTTCCCGCCGCTGAAAACTTAACCCTGATTTAATCAGCGCCGTGCGAACCGATCGAGGCTGACCGCGAACTGATCGATCGTCGCGCTGTTTTCAAGAACGTAACCCGCCCCGCGCGCGACGCAGGTCAGCGGATCCTCCGCTACCCAGACGCGGATGTTCAGTTCTTCGTTGAGCCGGTCCGCCAGGCCTAAAATCTGCGACCCGCCGCCAGATAAGCAGATTCCAGTCTCAATCAGGTCGGCGACAATTTCCGGCGGCGCTTCGTCGATCGCGTCCTTAACCGTATCGACGATCACCTGAATCGAGCCGGAAATCGCGTCGCGAATCTCAACGGAAGAAACCTCGATCGCCTCCGGAAGTCCGGTTACCAGGTTCCGCCCGCGCGTGACCATCGTCCGCTCCATCGGCAGCGGATGCGCTGAGGCGATCGAAATCTTAATCTGCTCCGCCATGCGCTCGCCAATATACAGGTTGTACCGGTTGCGGACGTAATTTAAAATATCCTGATCCAGCTCGTCTCCGGCTACGCGAAGCGATCGAGAGACCACGATTTCATTCATTGAAAGAATCGCGACCTCGGTCGTTCCGCCGCCAATATCAACGACCATCGTCCCGCGAATTTCATTAATCGGAAGCCCAATCCCGATTGCCGTCGCGACCGGCTCCTCGATCAGGTAAATTTCACGCGCCCCGGCCGCCATCCCGGCGTCAAAAACCGCGCGCCGCTCGACGTCGGTCGACCCGCAGGGGATCCCGATCACGATCCGGGGCCGCGGGAACGGTGCGATCGTCTGCTGATGCGCCCTGCCGATAAAATAACTCAGCATCGCCTGCGTAATTTCGAATTCAGATATGACCCCGTCGCGCATCGGACGGATGACGCTCAGGTTCGCCGGCGTCCGCCCCACCATCTCTTTCGCCTGCGCGCCGATCGCGACCGGCTGCCGGGTACGCTTTTCGACCGCGACCCAGGATGGCTCGTTAATAACGATCCCTTTCCCGCGGACATAAACAAGCGTGTTGGCGGTCCCAAGGTCGATCCCAATATCCAGTGAGAACAACCCCATGAACCAGTTAAGCGGATTAAATGCCAATCTGTCTCCCCAATGAAAGATAAGATATCATAAAAAACGTTTCGAAAACGAAACGGTTTAATTCCGCTTTAGATTATACCAAAGTTATAGAACCTTTTCGATTATTCGTCGTTCAGCGTCTCCGTTTCAAATTCCTTGTAAGTTGACAAAGTCAATGCCAACCTGATCTGGCAGGAAAGCTGAAGTTTAGCTGCATTTACTTTGTCAATTGACCGACGAATCGGGATTTTAACCTTTACCCAGACAAAAGATCCCCACGGAACCTTCCCGGACAAAAGCTTCAAACATTGCAGCGAACCAATCCGAAACGGTCAAACCCGACTTTACTATCGGCATTCAGCTGTCGTTCCAAAAGATGGGAGCAATTCCAAAGCCAATTGTATTAAAATTACAGGCATGACGAAAAACTGCCAGCCAGCCCTGATCGAGGCCGTTCCCAATTTCTCCGACGGGCGCGATCCAGAAACGATCGAAGCGCTTCGGGACGCCGTCCGCATGACCCCGTCCGTCCGCCTGGTCAACGTTCATCAGGACGCCGACCATAACCGCTCCGTGTTTACGCTGATCGGGGAAGGCGAGCCGCTGCGCGAATGCGCGCTGAACCTCGTTGGCGTCGCCGCCGAACGGATCGATCTCGAAACCCAGCGCGGCGTTCACCCACGAATCGGCGCAGCCGACGTCGTCCCGTTCATTCCGCTGAAGAACGCGTCCATGGACGACTGCGTCCGCTTGGCGCGCGAGACAGCACGGGAAATTTCCAAACGGTATCCGATTCCGACGTACCTGTACGCGCTGGCGTCGATCCGCCCGGATCGGACGAAGCTATCGGAACTGCGCCGGGAAAATTACGAGGGGTTGAAAACGGCGATCGAAAACAATCCATATTTTGAACCGGATTTCGGCCTGAAACGGCTGACCTCCGCCGGGGCGACCGCCGTCGGCGCTCGCCCGATCCTGATCGCGTACAACGTTTTTCTCGTTTCAAACCGGGTCGACCATGCGAAGAAAATCGCAAAAAAAATCCGCGAATCAAGCGGCGGCCTTCCGGGCGTTCAGGCGCTCGGGCTTCCCGTCGGCGGTCGGGCGCAGGTCTCGACCAACCTCCTCGATTACCGGAAAACACCGCTGAATACGCTCTACGCCGCCATCAGGACCGAAGCTGAAAAACTTGGCGAATCGGTCGAGCGCGCTGAGCTGGTCGGCTGCCTCCCATCCGCCGCGCTCGAAGGCATGACGCCGGAAGAAATCGGCCTGTTCGACTGGGATGAGAGCCGGCTGCTCGACCGCAGCGTCGGATAACTTCAGCGCGGCCCTTTTGATATTATTTTTAAGGAATAAGATCATGGCAGCTTCAAAAAAAAACCGGGACGCGTCCCGCACGCTCCTCTCCGTTTTGAAAACCGAAAAAGACACCCAGCTGAACGGCGGTATTTATCATAAAGTCCAGATCGAACTGACCTATAATTCAAACCATATCGAGGGCAGCCGTCTGACAGAAGAACAAACCCGATCCATTTTCGATATACACGCAATCGAATCCGATCAAAGCCCGGTTAACGTCGATGATATTGTCGAAACCGCAAATCATTTCCGTTGTATCGATCGGATTATCGACCGTGCAAGATATCCGTTAACGGCCGCGCTGATCAAAAAGCTGCACGGAATCTTAAAGAATGGGACGAGCGACAGCCGTCTCGGCTGGTTCGCTGTCGGCGATTATAAGCGTCTCCCTAACGAAATTGCCGGGAAAGCCACGACCGCCCCGAAAGACGTTCCCAACGCAATGAAACGGCTGATCGCCGATTACGAAGGGAGCGAAACGAAAACGCTCGACGACCTGCTTGGTTTTCACTATGAATTTGAATCGATCCATCCTTTCCAGGACGGGAACGGACGTATCGGGCGGCTGATCCTGTTTAAGGAGTGCTTACGGTGGAAAATTGTTCCATTTATTATCAGCGACGAACTGAAATTCTTTTATTATCGGGGGCTGCGCGAATGGAAGTCCGAACGAGGATATCTTCGCGATACCTGCCTCACGGCGCAGGACACTTTCAAAAAAACGCTCGACTACTTCGAGATCGTTTATGACGACTGATTCAAGCTTTTTTCCGCGTGAAAATATACTATAATCAATCGCATGGAAAAAGAAACTCTAACTGAACAAAGATTACCCTCTTATGGAGGTCAGGCGCTCATGGAAGGCGTTCTCATGCGCGGCATGCGCCACGCCGTCGCCGCCATGCGCACGCCGAAAGGAACGATCGAAGTCGTTCACGAAGAATTAAAAGGAATTTATAAAACCCGCCTTCGCGATATTCCTTTCCTGCGCGGACTCGTTATCCTCTGGGATTCGCTTGGACTGGGAATGAAATTCCTGATCGTCTCCGCGAACCTGCAAACCGATGAAAACGAAAAAATCGAAGGACCGGAAGTCGTTCTCTCGATCCTCTTCGCCTTAGTCGTATCGATCGCGCTCTTCTTCCTTGCGCCCGCCGGGGTTGCGCTGCTGCTGGAACGATTCCTGAGCGTCCCCAACTGGCTTGGAAACGTCATCGAAGGCATTTTGCGGTTGGCGATTGTTCTCGGCTACATGGGCTCCGTTTCGAAAATCGAAGAGATCAAGCGCGTTTTCCGGTACCATGGCGCGGAGCATAAAACGATCAACTGCTTCGACGCCGGCGAAGAGGTCACGCTCGAAAACGTCCGGAAACAGTCACGGCTGCACCCGCGCTGCGGAACGGCGTTCATGGTTACCGTCGTCGTCATTTCGATCGTCATCTTCCTGATCATCGGTCCGTTCACGCAGTCGATCGCCGCCCGTTTATTGAGCCGCATCCTCCTCGTCCCCGTGATCGCCGGCGTTTCTTACGAATATATCCGCTGGAACGCGAAGCACATGAACAACCCGATCGTCAGAGTCCTCTATCGTCCGAACCTCGCGGTCCAATACCTCACGACCGCCGACCCGGACGATAGCATGCTCGAAGTGGCGATTCAGTCGTTCCTGACCATGCTCGCGTTCGAAAACGGGGAACAGCCTGTCGGCGTAACCGAAACCTCAGAGCTCAATTCAGCCAGAGCGAAAACGCCGGCCGCCTGACGGAACGCGATGAAATTCTTCCGCGGAATCGTTATCGGGGTCGTCATCGGATTCGTCATCTCCGGCCTGATCCTGATTCTCGTCACGGGAGAAAAAGAAGAAACGCTGACGCTGGTCCCGCGTCCGACGACGCGCCCGCTGACCGTTGAAATCTACGGCGCGGTGAACCGTCCCGGCGTTTACGAATTTGGCGCGCCCCTTACCGTGAACGATCTCGCCAGCGCCGCCGGCGGATTGACCGGGGAAGCGGACCGGGAACGGAGCCGGCTGGCGGCGCGCGTCCGCGACGGAGACCTGATCTGGATTCCGACCCGGGTTTCCGAGAGCATAACGCTGACGCCTTTTCTTAATTTCCCGGCTTCGAGTAAAATCAACATTAACACCGCCGGAAGCGAGGAGCTCCAGACGCTCCCCGGGATCGGCGCGAAAAAAGCCGCCGATATTATCGCTTATCGGGAAGCTAACGGCAGGTTCAGCGAAATCAGCGACTTGCTGAACGTCGAAGGGCTCGGCGAAAAAACGATCGAGGGTTTTTACGACTTGGCAACGGTCGAATAGGATAGGAAAGGATCGAGAAAATGACGGTAAAGGACCGACTCAACGAAGCCTTAAAAAACGCCATGAAAGAGCATGACGAAGAGAAAAAACTGACCTATCGGATGGCTCTGGCTGCGATTAAATTCGCGGAGAAAGAGGGGCGGAAAGAAGTAAGCGACGAAGAAGCTTTAGCGTTGGTCCAGCGTGAAATCAAGATCCGCCATGAGCAGATCGCGGACGCGGAAAAATCGGGGCGATTAGATTCGATCCCCGCGATTCAAAACGAAATCGCCTGGCTCGAAGCCTTCCTCCCCAGGCAGCTCAGCGAAGCCGAGCTTCAGGATATCATTGAAGCGACAGCTGCCGAAATCGGCGCTTCCGGACCCAAAGACATGGGCAGCTTGATGAAAGCCGTACTCCCGAAAGTCAGGGGCGTCGCCGCCAATAACGTCGTCAGTCAGCAGATCAGGAAATACTTAGACACAAAATGATTGAGCCAGATCAGAGCGCGATCCGCCCAGCCGAAACCGATACAGTTCCCGCACGCCGCAGGAAAGGGATCATTTTTGTCGCTGTCGCGCTGATCTCTTTTGCGATATTGGTTTTTCAGGCCTCAAGCCGTCAGACCAGCTACACGCTCCGCGAAGGCGACCTCGCAACGCAGGACATCCTCTCACCGCGGAAAATAACCTACGAAAGTAAAATCCTCACGGAACAGGCGCAGGCCGACGCGGAGCGAATGGTCGGGAAGGTCTATCTTCCGGCCGATCCGACGATCTCCCGGAACCAGGTCCAATTCATGCGCTACTCGTTTCAGTTTATATCCGCCGTCCGCGCCGATAAATACGCCAACGAAAGCCAGAAAATCGACGACATCCGCAAACTGGCCTACGCCCAGCTCGAAGAGACCGTTATCAAAGAGCTGCTTGAACTGAGCGAGGACGACTGGAACTCGGTCCAGACCGAAAGCCAGCGCATCCTGGAGCAGATCATGCAGAATTCGATCCGCGAAGATCAGCTCCAGTCCGAAATCATGAATATTCCGACGATGATCAATTATTATATCCGCTCGGACCTGTCGCTCCTGATCGACAACCTGACGCGCCGTTTTATTACTCCTAATTCGCTCTACTCCGAAGAGCTGACGGAGAAAAGCAAGGCCGAAGCCCGCGCCGCCGTCCAACCCCGCGAACGAACGTACGTCACCAACCAGACTATTGTATCCAGAGGACAGATTATTACTGACCTGATCTATGAAGCGCTCGAAAAACTCGGACTCGTGCATACGAAAAATACCTCCGAACGGCTGATATCCGCGGGGCTAATGGTCCTGGGACTATCGTTATTTTCGCTGACTTATTTCGTCAGCGAGAACCGATGGAACCGGATCGGGCTGCAGGAAGCGATCCTCATCGCATCGATTTATATCGTCTTCCTGACTTCGGCCCGGCTCCTGATCCCGAATCGGACTATCGTGCCGTTCCTGTTCCCGATGACCGCAGCGGGGATGACGATCGCCTGTCTCTCCGGAAGCATGTATGGAATTATCATCTCGCTGGTCCTCAGCATGCTCGTTCCGTTTGATTTTACAAACGCGTTCGGCTATGCGATGTATTATATTATTACATCGCTGACCGGAATTATCGTTTTAGGAAAAGGCCGCCAGATCGCCGATCTCGTCGGCGGCGGGATGGTTTCCGGACTGGTCGGGATTCCGATTATTCTTTTCTTCCAGCTGACCAAAGGCAACTATACCGACGCGACCGGGCTGATAACGCTGTCGGCGTCCTCCCTGTTGAGCGGGATACTGTCCACCGGGATCGCGCTCATCCTGCAATACTCGCTCGCTGGGATCATCGGCGTCGCGACGCCGATGCAGCTGCTGGAGATTATCCGTCCCGATTCCCCGCTGCTGCAATTTATTTTGACCAACGCGCCGGGAACCTATCAACATTCGCTCCAGGTCGCGAACCTGGCCGAACAGGCATCAAAAGCGGTCGGCGCCGATTCGCTCCTGATCCGCGCCGGAACAATGTATCACGACGCGGGAAAAGCGCTGAACCCTGAATTTTTTATCGAGAATCAGGTCGGTGATACGATCAATACGCATGAGGATTTATCGCCCGCCGAAAGCGCGCAGCTCATCATCCGGCATGTTCCAGACGGAGTAAAACTGATCCGGCAGTACCGTCTCCCCGCAATTCTGGAAAGCTTTGTACTGGAACATCACGGAACTAACGTGACCCGTTATCAATATAATCAGGCGCTGAACCAGGCGTCCGAAGGCGTCGAGGTCGACATCCGCGACTTCACCTACCCCGGTCCATCGCCCCGTTCGAAAGAAACCGCAATCCTGATGCTCGCCGATACGACCGAAGCCCGGGCGCGCGCCGAAAAACCGAAAAATATTGATGAAATTAACGCAATGATCAAGAGCGTCTTCGACTATTACATGACCAACGGCCAGCTCGATCATGCGCCGCTGACGCTCAACGACATCACCAAAATCCGAGAGGCCTTCGCCGCCGTACTGATCAACATTTATCATCCGCGCGTCAAGTATCCGGAAATCAAGCGCCAGCGCGCCAGTCATAACCGCGCTGAAACCGCCAAACCCGCGGAAGCGGACGCCCCAAAGTAAGCCTCATCAAAAAGGAGACGCCCCGATCCGTCGCCGGCGAAACGAAAATTGGAACTTCAAAATCGAACCGAGTCCGAAACGCTCCCGATCGACGCCGCGAAACTCAGCGCGCTGACGGAAAATCTTCTTCAGGATTTTTACGAGCCCGGAGAAACGCTGCCGCTCTGGACCTTTTCCCTCGTGGAACCCGACGAAATCCGCGAGCTGAACCGCCGGTTCCGCGGCGTCAACGAGATAACCGACGTCCTTTCCTTTCCAGCGGATTTCGAAATTGATCCGGAAAGCGGGCGTGAATATCTCGGCGACCTGATCGTCTGCGTCTCGCGCGCGAGGGACCAGGCGGTCGACGGCGGTCATAGCCTTCAGGACGAGATTTCGCTGCTGACGATTCATGGCCTGCTGCACCTGTTAGGCTATGATCATGGAACGCCGGCAGAGAAGGCGGAGATGTGGAAGATTCAAGACGAATACATCGCTCGAAACGGCCTGAAATTAGGGAAAATTTCCGGCGACGAACCGCTTGAGGATGAATGATTTCAGCCCGCTTTCAGCTGGCTTTCTCCCTTAACTCACGAATTTATGATATACTGGACTGCGTTTGATTTGCCAACGGCATAATCTTTCCACTCCTGAACGGCCGCAGCGCCAAGAGTCAGGAGTAATCCCAAGGAAAGGAGGAAGAAGCAATGAAGCAGTACGAAATCATCTATATTGCCAATCCGGATCTTGACGATCAGTCCATCACCGACCTGAACAATAAAGTCGCGTGCTGGATCACCGAAAGCGGTGGTGAAGTTGAGAAAATCGATGACTGGGGAAAACGACGCCTCGCTTATCGAATCCAGAAACAGCGCGATGGTCACTACGTTCTCATTAACGCGAAATTAGACCCCACGGCGATTAAACCGATCTCGTCTGATCTGCGTTTCGTAGAGAACATTTTCCGCTACATGATTACCGCGGTTGAAAGTAAATAAGTTCATTCGAGTTAAATTGGGAGTTTTGTAATGAGTGATGAAATTGTGAATGAGCAGGAACACCGTGGTGGAAACAGTCGCCGGTTCGTCCCCCGATTGAAGGTATGCCAGTTCTGCTCTGATAAAACGACAGAAATTGATTATAAAAACGTGGATCTTCTCCGCCGCTTCGTAACCGAAGAAGGAAAGATTCGCCCCCGGCGTCAGACGGGAACCTGCGCAAAGCATCAACGCGCCGTCGCGTCCGCCATTAAACGCGCCCGCCAGATCGCGCTTCTTCCGTATACGTCGGAACCGTATCAGGAAGTCGTTCGCTAAGCGAGCCTCGATCATATCCAATTCAGGCATGGGAGTCAGACTTCTGTGCCTTTTTTTCTAAAGGAGCTTGAAAAATGCCAACTGAGAAAAAAGAACCGAAACATCCGCGCCTGAACAACAAAGCGAATCGCGCGCGGCACGAAAAAGAAAACCAGCAGATCCGGATCCTCAAAATCGCCGGAATCGCCGTCATTGGACTGATCGCGCTGACCCTGATTTTCGGCGTGTTATTCGCTACCGTAATCCGTCCCAATAAAGTCCTCGCCAAAGTCAACGATCATAAAGTCACCGTAAGCGATTTCGAAAAGACCGTCCGCTACCAGCGGAGCCAGCTGATCAGCAATTACGAATACATGCGCCAGCTCTATCAATCGTTCGGTATCGAAATGGACGAATCGACACGGAGGCAGTATGAAACCCAGCTCCAGCCGGAATACGCCTCGTTAATCGGATCGCAGGTCTATACCATGCTCGTCGACCAGTACGTTCTCGAAGACGCGGCGAAAGAAGCCGGCTTTACCGTCAGCGACGCCGAGATCGACGCGCGCATGGAATCGCTGTTCGGATACTTCCCGAACGGGACCCCGACTCCGGAGCCGACCGATCTGCCGTTCGCTGAAACCGCGACCCCGTCGGAAGAACAGCTGAAGCTGCTGAACTATACCGCGACGCCGGAGCCCACGGAAATTCCCGCGGAAAACGATCTTGAAAGCCTTGGCGAAGAAGGCCCGACGGCCGACGGAGAGCTGACGCTCGAAACCGCCGCGACCGCGGTACCGGAAGGCACGGGCGAAGAGACAGCCGAAGACACAGGCGCTGAATCGGCCGATGAAGCCACTGAGGCGGAAAAGATCGAAACGGCGGCGACCGAACAACCGGCCGAGCCGACTGCGGATGACGCCACGAACGAAAAGACAGCCGAAGAACCAGCCGCCTCCGAAGAGGAAACGACAGCGGACGAAAGCGTCGCTGAGAACGGCGCCGCCGAATCAGGGACTGAAACCGAAGCTCCGGAAGAACCCGCCGAAACCGCAACACCGGAACCGACCGCAACCGTTTACACGGAAGAAATGTACAAAAAGAATTCCGACGATTACTTTGCGTCGAATGAATACGCCGATCTCGAATTGCAGCGCAAGCTGGTCTTCTACGAACTCCTTGGAAATAAAGTTCGCGACGATATCAAAAAGACAGTCGCGCGCGAAGAAGAAATGGTCTGGGCGCGGCATATTTTAGTCGCGACAGAAGAGGAAGCCAACGCCGTCCTCGAACGGCTGAACAATGGCGAAGACTGGAACGCCGTCGCGGCCGAAGTTTCGACCGATACCTCGAACGCCCAGAACGGCGGCGATCTCGGCTGGTTCGGAAAAGGCCAGATGGTCGCGCCATTCGAAGAAGCCGCGTTCGCACAGGAGGTCGGCACCATTAGCCAGACCCCGGTTCAGACCGATTTCGGCTATCATATCATCCAGATCATCGGACATGAGATTCATCCGCTCACGTCGAGCGAATACTCGAATCGTCTTGACGCCGCATATACGAAATGGATTGACGACCACAAAGCAGAAATGAACGTTAAGAGCAGCGACGATTGGCAGAATTACGTCCCGACCGAGCCAGCGCTCCAATATAACACGGTTCAATTCTAAACCGACGCCGGCCGGATTTCTGATCGTCCGGATAAAGCGGAAAACCGCGTCAGGCAAATCGCCTTGAACAATACGAAGCCCCGGGCCCCATGGCCGGCAGGGGCTTTCGTTTTAATAAAATCCACCGGTAATTTTCCCTGTCTTTCCGTCCGTCGGGAGAAGGCGTTGGTATAATTTGATCAACGCGCCGGGTTCAAGGAAAACCGGAAAAATATGAATCATGAACGCCACACCAACAACGCTTCAGCTCACCTGAGCAAGCGCTGTGTGCGGTTGTCCCGAGCGATCGAGATCATTCCGCCAATTCGAGACCCGATCGAATCGTAATCAAGAAAAGCTGTGAAAGGATCAACCAATACAGAAAAAAATCATACAAACCGCAGGCCGGGACGCGCTCGGCGATTTCGCCCCCGATTTCGCACATTATAACGACGATATCCTGTCCGGCGAAAACTGGAACAGCGGCGGAATCGATCTGAAAACCCGCTGCCTCCTGACGGTCGTCACGCTCATGGCGCAGGGAATCACGGACACCTCGCTCAGTCATCATCTTCAGAACGCGAAAAAAAACGGCGTATCGCGCGATGAAATCGCCGCCGCGCTGACGCACGCCGCGTTTTACGCCGGCTGGCCGAAAGCCTGGGCGGCGTTCCGCCTGGCAAAAGACATCTGGACAGCGTCGGACGCGCCGCTCTCCGAAAAAGACGCATATCAGGAAACGATTTTTTTCCCGATCGGTGCGCCGAATGACGCCTATGCGCAATATTTCGAAGGCCGAAGCTATCTCGCGCTCGTTTCCGGAACCGGGTTCCCAATCTACAACGTCACCTTCGAGCCAGGCTGCCGGAATCATTGGCATATCCATCAGGCAAAGAAAAACGGCGGGCAGGTATTGATTTGCGTCGGCGGCCGCGGCTATTATCAGGCCTGGGGGGACACGCCGGTCGAGATGACGCCCGGAACCGTCGTTACCATTCCCGCCGGCATCAAGCATTGGCACGGCGCCGCGGACGACAGCTGGTTCTCGCATCTGGCATTCGAGCTTCCGGGAGAAGACGCGAGCGTCGAGTGGCTTGAGCCCGTCGGCGACGGACGCTGAGTCCCGGACGCCGTTTCCCGCTGTCATACAAAAACATCCCGGGCTGGGGCGGTTTGGCCGCAGTCCGGGACATGCCACGGAACCTTAGCTCAGGCAACGCAGACCGTCAGTCCGTCTCCTCCGTCACGTCATCCAGCGGACAATCCGCTGCGCGCGGTTCAACGCCGCCGAACGCAATCGGGATCACCTCATCCATCGTCGAAACGCCGACAAACGTCAGCCTTTCCAGCGCCTCTTTCGACAGCTCGACCAGATCTTTCCGGTTTTTTTCCGGGATCAGAACCGTCGTAATTCCCGCGCGCAGCGCCGCCAGCGACTTTTCCTTCAGTCCGCCGATCGGGAGAACATGCCCGCGCAGCGTAATCTCGCCGGTCATCGCTACGTCCCGCCGGACCGGCGTATTCGTCAGCGCGGAAATCATCGCGGTCGCCAGCGTAATTCCGCCGCTCGGACCGTCTTTCGGAACCGCGCCCTCGGGGACATGGATATGAAGATCCAATTTTTCATACCGGGAAATCGGAATATTAAACCGCTGCGTATTCGCTTTGATATAGGAAAGCGCCGCCTGCGCCGACTCCTGCATGATCTCACCCAGCTGTCCGGTCAGCTGTAAATTGCCCTTGCCTTCGAAACTGAGCGCTTCAATCGTCGTCAGGTCGCCGCCGTTCTCGGTCCAGGCCAGCCCGGTCGCCACGCCGACCTGATCCTGCCGTTCTTTTTCGCTGTCAAAAAACTGCGGCGGGCCCATCAGCGTCTCAACCTGATCCGGGTCGATCACGTCCGGAAACGCGCGCTTCTCCGCTTTCATCCGCGCAACCTTCCGGCAAATCTTCCCAATTTCACGCTCAAGGTTCCGGACCCCCGCTTCGTAAGTATACTCCCGGATCAGCTTCCGGACCGCGTCGTCGGACAGCGTCAGCTCATCCTCATCGATCCCGTTTTCGTCGAACTGCCGTCCGATCAGGTAATCCTTCGCAATAATCAGCTTTTCCTCTGGCGTATACCCGGGGAACTCGATCACCTCCATCCGATCCAGGAGCGGCGTTGGAATTGCGTCCTGCGAATTCGCGGTCGTCACGAACATCACCTTTGACAGGTCATATTCGACTTCCAGATAATGATCCGCGAAGGTGTTATTCTGTTCCGGGTCCAATACCTCGAGAAGCGCCGACGCCGGATCGCCGCGGTAATCGTTCCCCAGCTTATCGATCTCGTCAAGCATGAACAGCGGATTAATCGTTCCGGCGCGTTTAATAGTCTGGAGAATGCGTCCCGGGAGCGCGCCAACGTAAGTTTTACGGTGGCCGCGGATTTCCGCTTCGTCGCGGACCCCGCCTAACGAAATCCGGACGAACTCCCGCCCCAGCGCGTCCGCAATCGACCGTCCGATCGACGTTTTTCCCGTCCCGGGAGGCCCGACGAAACAGAGAATCGGCTGGCGTTCTTTTTTTGGTTTCAGCGAGCGGACCGCAATATACTCAAGGATCCGGTCCTTCGCCTTCTTCAGGCCGTAATGATTCTCGTTCAGGACCCGTTCGGCGTTGCGCACGTCCAGGTTGTCTTCGGTGGTTTCCGTCCAGGGCAGGTCCAGAAGCCAATCCAGATACGTCCGCGAGACCGTAATCTCGGGCGACATTGGCGGCAGCGCCGCCAGCCGATCGACTTCCCGCTCTGCAACCGCCAGGACCGCGTCCGGAAAACCCTTCGCCGCGACCTTCGCGCGCAGCTCTTCGGTTTCCCGCGTAAAAATATCCTCTTCGTTCAGCTCTTTCTGAATCGCTTTAACCTGTTCGCGCAGGTAAAATTCACGCTGGCTCCGATCGACCTCATCCTGAACCTTCTCGCTGATCTTCGATTCAACCTCTAAGATTGAGAGCTCCGCCGCCAACGCCCGGTTCACCAGGTCCAGCCGTTTCGCGGGGTCGGCCTCCTGAAGAATCGCGAGCCGATCCTGACGCGGAATCGTCACCGTCGTCATGATCATATCCGCCAGCCAGATCGGGTCTTCAATCGACGACGCAAGGCCAAAAGATTCGTCGGGAAGCTTCCGGTCCAGCGAAACGACGCGCTCGAATAAATTTTTTGTCGACCGGATCAGCCCTTTCATCTCGTTCGTCAGCTTGACATCGTCGTCAATCGGGTAACAATATGCCAGATGGATCCCATCCTGCTTCCGTGTCTCGAGGATCCTGACCCGCCGCCGTCCCTGGAGCAGGACGGAAAAATGGTCCTCCGGAAGCGAAACGATCGACCCTGAAGCCGCTTCGACCGATATCGGCAGGAAATCCGTCTTCCTCGAATATGTTTTTTTCTTCGGGTCCTTCGGGAAAGCCGCGATAATCGTCTGGTTGATTCGCTGCGCGACTTCGAGGACCCGCAGCTCAGCGTCGCCCGTAAAGAAAACCGGCGTAATCATCCGCGGAAAGAGAACCACCTCGCGCAGCGGAAAAATCGGCGCAACAAAACCGCCAGCGTCGTCGATCGGCGTATTCGGGATCCCGAAAAGCTCTTCAGCCCGATCCGCCATCGAGGCTAATCCTTCGAAAGCTTCTTCCTCATCTGACCATTTACTTTTGTTCATAGCTTCCTTACTCCAACCGCTTTGCTGATCAAAACCAGCCATGTTTTTTACAATTCCCGCCCAAGCAGCAGCGACCGCATTCCGCCAGCGACAAATAAGCTCCCGGTCACGATAAAAACTTCCACGTCCGTCATCCGCCGCATTTCCGCCAGCGCGCCTTCCAACGTCTCGCAGACGAAAACCGGACGTCCGTTAACGCGAACCTGCGCCGCGATTTCGGCCGGCTCCGCCGCGCGCGGATGCGTCGAGCGCGTCGCGATAAAAACCGACCCGACCGCTCCGAACGTCTCGATCATCGCCGCCGCGTTCTTATCTTCTGAAAACCCGACGACAAAGGCAATCCGCCTTGTTCCGAAATAGCGGTTGACAGCGACGGTCAGCTTCTCTGCCGAATCGGGATTATGCGCCCCGTCGAGAACGACCGTCCGTTCCCCGTCAAGCCGCATCACTTCAAACCGTCCGGGCCATTCGGCGCCCGCGAAACCGTTAAAATCGAGGCTCGCGTCAGGAAGATATCCGTCAGCTTTCAATTGGATCAGCCCCGCGGCGGCGATCGCTGCGTTCAGGACCTGATACAGGCCGACCAGATTCAAATGGAACCGCACGGGAGAAAACTCCCCTGTGGCGCCGTCCAGCCACTGATTAAAAAACGCCTGGTCCGCACGGCGCCAGAAGAGAACGTCCTGCCCATGAATGTCGTCCGCGACACGCTGAAAGCCGTACGTTTCCCTGACGTTGACGACGGGCACGCCGATCTTCTTCGCCCGTGTCAGGATCGTTTTCAGGGCGTCCGGATGCTCCGGGGCGACTACGGCCGGGACTCCCGCTTTCAGGATCCCCGCCTTCTCGCCCGCGATCGCCTCGATCGTGTCGCCGAGGAACGCCGTATGATCCATTGAAATCGACGTGATCACGGTCAGAATCGGATTCACGATATTCGTCGAATCCAGTCGGCCGCCTAATCCCGTCTCGACAACAGCGAAATCGACCCGCTCTTCGGCAAACCAGCAGAACGCGATTGCCGTCATCAGGTCGAACGTCGACGGACGGAACCCATCGTCGACCGCCGCTAAAACACGATTGATCAGCGCAAGAAGCCGGTCGTCCTCGATCATCTTCCCATTGATCTGAAAACGCTCGTTGAAATCGATCAGGTGCGGACTGGAATAAAAACCGACCTTATAGCCGTAGGACGACAGGTCCGAACTCATCAGCGCACAGACCGATCCCTTCCCCTTCGTCCCGGCGACATGAATCGAACGGAACGTTTCCTGCGGATTGCCCAGACGCGTCATTAACTCCCGGATTTTAGCTAAGGAAAAAACCGCCGCGTCGGTCGTCTGAACGTGCGTCATACTGTAATCTACGAACGAATAAATTGCGTCCAGCGCCTCGTCGAGCGTTTCCAAGCGTTTCATCAACGCCCAATTTTACCAGTCTTTCCCCCGTGAAAATTCGTTTCCGTTGATTCTTATTTGATTCTCAGTCGCGGAAGCGACGTTCCCGACTCTCGCGGGCGCGTAAACAAAGAAAGACGGGACCGGAAACCCCGATCCCATCCAAAAAAACGAAAAATCAGCGTTACAGTAAGCTTCGGAACAGCGCGGCGATCTCCTCAACCGACGTATCGCGCGGATTTCCAGGGCGGCAGGCGTCCGCATATGCGCTTTCTGAAAGGAACTGAACGTCTTCCTCCTTCAGGATTCCCTTAAGATCGGCGGGAATACCGACGTCCTGAGCCAGCTTTCGAACGGCTTCGACCGCAGCCTTCCTCGCCTCATCGATCGTCATCGCCTCGGTTCCCTCAACGCCCATCGCTTCCGCGATCGCGCGGTACTTATCGCCGGTCGCCGGCGCGTTGTACGCCATAACCGTCGGGAGCAGGATCGCGTTGGCTACGCCATGCGGCGTATCGTACAGCGCCCCCAGCCCATGCGCCATCGAATGAACGATGCCCAGACCGACGTTTGAAAAGCCCTGCCCCGCGATATACTGCGACAGCGCCATCCCCTCGCGCCCTTCCGGTTTATTTTCAACCGCAGCGCGAAGCCATTTCGAGGTCAGCCGAATCGATTCCAGATGGAACATGTCGGTCATCTCCCAGGCAGCTTTGGTAATATATCCTTCGATCGCGTGCGTCAGCGCGTCCATCCCCGTCGCGGCGGTCAGGCCCTTCGGCATCGACGCCATCATATCCGGATCGACGACGGCAACCTCCGGAATATCATGAACGTCGACGCAGACGAATTTTCGCTTCCTTTCGACGTCGGTAATCACGTAGTTGATCGTGACTTCCGCGGCCGTTCCGGCGGTCGTCGGGACCGCGATCGTGAAGACCGCGTGATTCTTCGTCGGAGCGACCCCTTCGAGACTGCGAACGTCCGCGAATTCCGGGTTGCGGACAATAATCCCGACCGCTTTCGCAGTGTCCATCGAGGATCCGCCGCCAATCGCAATGATGCAGTCGGCCCCGCTGGTCTGGAACGCAGCCACGCCTGCCTGAACGTTTTCGATCGACGGATTCGGCTTGATATCGGAGAAAACCGCGTATTTGAAGCCAGCCTGATCAAGAAGATCGGTAATCTTCTTCGTAACGCCAAATTTAATCAGGTCCGGATCGGAACAGACAAAAGCTTTCCTGAACCCGCGTCCGGTTAATTCAGGGACGATATCGTTGATCGCGCCCTTTCCATGATAAGAAATCGTGTTTAATACGATACGCTGAGACATTTCACACTCCTTAATCCTGATTTATTTACTGATACAGCGGGCCATAATGCTTGCAGGCCGCAAAATCCGCCGATTCCTTATTCGCAGTTCCGAACGACGCCCAGGCATGGGGCCGGTAGATTTTCCCGTCCTCAACGTTATGCATCGTGACCGGAATCCGCAGCATCGAAGCCAGCGTAATCAAATCCGCGCCGATATGGCCGTAAACGGTTACGCCATGATTCGCGCCCCAGTTCGCCATGACCGAATAAACGTCTGTAAACGCGCCGCTTCCGGTCAGCCGCGGCGCGAACCAGGTCGTCGGCCAGCTGCGGTCGGTCCGGTGATCGATCGCGGTATGCGCCGCGTCCGGGAGCGAGGCGGTATATCCCTCGGCCAGCTGCATCGTCAATCCGACGCCCTCCACGATATTCAGCCGCAGCAGCGTCACCGGCATTTCAGCGTCGCAGCGGAAATGGCTCGAAAAACCGCCGCCGCGGAAATATTCGTAATTCGCCCGGCACCAGTCCGTCGCCGCCAGCATCGCCTGGATATCCTTTTCGGTAACGTCCCACCACTTCTTCATGCAGCCGTTTCCGTCGGCGTCCTTCGCGGCGCCGCTCCCGTCGAGCGCGGTCGCTCCCGAGTTGATCAGGTGAATAAACCCGTTCTCAACGACGCCGCTCGGCGTGTAACCGGTAACGCGTTTCGTCGCTTCAGGGCTCCAATACGTCCGGACGTCGTGAAAGCAGGGCGCGCTGTTGGTCAGGAACGTCCCCAGCATCATGGAAGCGCCGTTCAGCGTATCGTTCTCGGTCGCGAACGGCGTCGGCGCTTTGATCCCGTTCCAGTCGAACGAAGAAGCCAGAATCGCCTCGGTAAAGTCGGCGTTCGGAAGCCAGTCCGTCCAATTGCGCTGACCCTGGAAGCCGCCGGCGACCGCGTTCTTGCCGAGCGATTCCTCGTGCCATCCCAGCTCGGCCAGCTTTGGGTTTCCATACAGGATATCACGCATGACCAGCGTCATCTTCGCGATAAATTCCCAGTCCTGATCGGCGGGAATGTATTTCGAATGCGTAATGACGAACGGGAGGTCCTTCCCGGCGTTGACGTCATATCCCTCTTTGCAGTTCGCTTTAATCCATGCCAGCGCCTTTTCGTATTCCTCGGGATCGTAAATCCCCAGCGTAACGCGGCGCAGGATTTCCGTCATGTCGACGAACTCAGCGCGGATCCCGAAAGTCTTCTGAAATACGGATATATCGCAGTACGACCCCATAATCCCCATCGAAACCGCGCCGAAATTGACGTACGCTTTATTCCTGATCCAGCCGACGACGACCGCTCCGCGCGCGAAACGCAGGATTTTTTCAGCTACGTCCGCCGGGATCGTCGGATCCGACGCATCCTGGACGTCATGACCATAAATCGCGAACGCGGGTAAGCCGCGCTGCGCATGCGCCGCCATCACCGCCGCCAGATAAACCGCGCCCGGCCGTTCCGTCCCATTAAAGCCCCAGACCGCCTTAATCGTATTCGGGTCCATATCGAACGTTTCCGACCCGTAGCACCAGCATGGCGTTACCGATAACGTCGCGACGACGTTTTCGTGGCTGAACTGATCAGCGCAGCGCGCAGCTTCAGCGCCGCCGCCAATCGTCGAATTCGCAATCACGCATTCAACCGGCTTCCCGTCGGGATAGCGCAGCGTCGAGCGGATCAGCTCGGCGGCAGCTTTCGCCATGCCCATCGTTTTCGCTTCCAGCGATTCCCGGACGCCGCCCCAGCGGCCGTCAATAACAGGTCGTATTCCTATTTTCGGATAGTTCATTTCAAGCTCCTTTTAAATTTTCGATACGCGTCCCGCCAGCCTTCGGAGGGCCGCCCTTCGTAACGAACGATCTTTTCCGCCTCCCCGATCAGAGCGCGCCCGGCGCTCAGGTTCGGGAATGCGCCCAGCGCGGTCAGCTGAATGACAATATTGCCGAGCGCGGTCGCCTCGACCGGTCCGGCGACAACCGGCAGCTCGCAGCAATCCGCGGTAAAGCGGCAGAGGGTCGCGCTTTGCGCCCCGCCGCCGATGAGATGCAGCGCTGCGAACGTCTTTCCGGTCACGGCGCTCATCCGCTCCAGTCCCAGCCGGTAGCGAAGCGCCAGACTTTCGTAAATACAGCGCGTTATTTCACCGGCGGTCTCCGGGACCGGCTGGCCCGTCGTCCGGCAGTACGCCCGGATCCGCTCCGGCATGTCTCCCGGCGCATTGAAGTCCGGCGCATCCGGATCAATAAACGAGCGCAGCGGCGGCGCCTCGCCAGCCAGCTTTTCCAGCTCGCCATACGTGTAGTTCGTCCCCTGCCGCCGCCATTCGCGCCGCGACTCCTGAATCAGCCAGAGTCCGATAATATTCTGAAGATAGTTGATCTTTCCGTTCGCGCCGATTTCGTTCGAAAGCGACGCTTCAAGGCTCTCCCGCGTCAGGATCGGCTCATCCAGCTCTGTTCCCAGCAGGCTCCACGTTCCACAGGACAAAAAAGCGACGTCAGTTCGATCCGTCGGAATCGCCGCCACGGCGCACTGCGTGTCATGCCCGGCGGCGGCTACGATACGGACGCCATTTCGCTCACCGATGACCGTTCCCGACGGAACGAGCGGCGCAAATTTCCGGACGTCCAGCCCCAGCGCGCTCAGCGTCTCCGTATCCCAGCGCCGCGTCAGCGGATTTAACGCCTGCGAAGTGGACGAAATCGTCAGCTCGGAAACGGGTCGTCCTCCCAGCGCATAATTAAAAAAATCCGGCATGAATAAAATCGTCGTCGTTCTTTCGTACGCTTCAGGCGCATCCCGCTTCAGCGCGACCAACTGAAAAAGCGTATTCAGGTCTAAAAACTGGTTCCCGGTTCGCCGGTAAAGCGTTTCCGCCCCGATCCTTTCGATCACCCGCGCGGCGACCCCTTCGGTCCGCCGGTCGCGGTAATGAACCGGCGCTTCGATGAGCCGGCCCTCCGCGTCTAAAAGCGCGAAATCGACGCCCCAGGTATCGACAGAAACGCTCTCAAATGCGCCAGCTTTGGCGACGCCTTCGCGGATATTCGCCGTCAGCGCGTCAATATCCCAGCGCAGCGTTCCGTCCTTTTCAACCGGGATATTCTCGAACCGATGCACCTCCTCGGTTGAAAGCGTCCCCGCCGCGGCGTCATATGCCGCCAGGATCGCCCGCCCGCTCGACGCGCCTAAATCGATCGCCAGTACCTTCCTGACGCCGCTCATTTTACGACGCCCTTCTTTAAGATAATATTCGCGTAAATCGCCTTTTCGCCGGACGCGACGATCGCGTACGCTTTTTTCGCCCGCTCGTAAAACGCGAACCGCTCGATCATCTCGATCTGACAATGGTCGGGATCATGCGCCTTCAGGATCCGTCGATACTCGTCCCAGATCGTCGGAACGACCGGATCACCCGGAACGACTTCCATCAGCCCGACCGGCCGGGCCGCGTATTGATCCAACGGCATCAGCGTCAGAACAGCGTCTAAGAGCTCAGGAACGCCATGCCCGTCCGCCCGATGCACCGCGATACAATCTCTCCCAACGCTTTCCGCGGGGAAATTTCCATCTCCGATCACAATCTCGTCGCCATGGCCCATCTCCATCAACGTCATCAGCAGCGACGGGGAAAGAATTGAAGGAATATTTTTCAGCATGCCGGGGCCTCCTTTCGCAAATGCTGGCTGAAGCTCAGCTGTATTTCTTATAGCCCGGATGACGTCCGGTTACCTTATAAAACGAGCGCAAATCGATCAGCTTTTGAATATTCTCGCGATCGATATCCTTGCTCCCGCCTAAAATCTCAGCATTAATCGTAATCTTCGCCCAGAGCTCGAGCGACTCCATGCGGTAAAACGCCGTGTAAACGTCCGCGCCGACCGCGAGCGCTCCATGATTCGTGAGCAGCATGACGTCATGTTCCTCCAGATACGGCTCGATCGCGTCCGGGACCTCCGACGTCGACGGCGTTCCATACGGCGTCAGCGGGACCGAACCGATCACGGCGACGTCCTCGATCATGTTATACATGTCCATTGGGCGATGCGCTACTGCGAAACCGGTCGCTCCCGGCGGATGCGCGTGCACAACCGAAAAAACGTCGTCGCGTTTATCGTAGCAGCGCAAATGCATTTTCAGCTCACTGCTCGGACGGTAGCCTTCCGCCGCTTCAAGGACCTCGCCCTTCCCGTTCAGCAGGATTAATTTCTCCGGCGTGATAAAGGACTTGCTGATCCCCGTCGGCGTCGCCAGAATCGTCCCGTCCTCTAATTTCGCGCTGACGTTTCCGTCATTCGCCGCGACCCAACCCAGCTGCCACATTTTATGACAGACATCACAAATTTGTTCTTTGACGGTGTTAATATCCATTTTCGCCTCCTTCTGAATCGTCTGAACCAAATTCAGTTGCAATATTTACGCTTGCGATATCTTGAATTATAAAAAGAAATCGTCGAAGCCCATGGTTTTTACCGACCAAAACTGTTATAATATTCACATTCAGGATGACGTCTCTCTTTCCGGATTGCCTGAACAAGCCAGGAGCGCAGCATGATCAAAAGCACGGTTTCGCAGGAAAACCAAACGCGCGGCACGTTCGATTTCCCGCTCGAATACTACTTCGTCGACCGGACCCATCCCCGCTACCAGATGCCCTTTCACTGGCATATCGAATATGAACTGATCCTGATCGACAGCGGCGCTTTCACGCTCCGGCTCGACGACGAAACGATCGAGATGAACGCCGGCGACGCAGTCCTGATCCCCGACGGCTTTATCCATGGCGGCCTGCCGCATGACTGTGTCTATGAATGCGCCGTTTTTGACTTCGCCCGTTTCCTCGAAGAAACGACGATCGGAAAGCGTTCGCTCCTGAAGGTCCTGACCGAAACCGCGCTGCGTCATCACGTTTTCCCGGCCGGAAGCAAGCCCGCCGACATAATCCAAGCGCTGATGGTAGAGCTGCGGAATAAAAAATTCGGCTATGAACTCGCGGTTCACGGCCTGATCTGGCAGCTCATGGGGTCGCTCGTCGACGAAACGTCGCGGAACCCAGCCGCAGATCCGCATCCGAAAGACTGGCGGCGGATCGACCAGATGAAAAAAGTCCTGAGACGGATCCGAAAGGACTACGCGGCCGACCTGACGCTTCAGGACCTGGCCGACGAAGCCAACCTGGTCCCGAAATACCTCTGCCGCGCGTTCCGGGACCTGACCGGACGAACGCCGATCGAATACCTCAACTATTATCGGATCGAATGCGCCGCGGAGAAAATGATCGTGACGACGGACCATATCACCGAGATCGCCCTCAGCTGCGGCTTTCACGACCTGAGTTACTTTTCCAAAACATTCAAAAAGTATAAAGGAATATCCGCGCGTGATTTTCGTAATAATCGGATCGCGCGCAGTGAAACCGAACCGACGGAGTCCAAGTCGGATTGAACGCGCCGCCCGGCGTTTTTTTTACACAATCGTCCCCTTTTATTCCCTGACAATGACATTCGTCAGCTTATTCTGATGAAAGTCATAATTCTTTGCGAATGTGAATATCATCCAAATTTAAACCGCATTCGTCATTGCAGGAGACTATTCCGTGCGCTAAACTTCGAATATCAATAACAGTCATGATATTTTCGACAGCGGGAACAGAACAAAAAAAGTGAGGTGATTCAGTGAATTCCGGCAGATCCGCAGCCAACGGTACAAACGAAAATCCGGTCATCCTGGAAATGAAAGGCGTCGACAAGCGTTTCCAGGGCGTCCATGCCTTGAAAAAATGCTGTCTTGAACTTCGGAAAGGGGAAATTCACGCGCTCGTCGGCGAAAACGGGGCTTCCGTTGGAATACAATCGTTATTCTTCCGGGGAACGTAAAGCGCTTTTTTTTAGAATACATGATGCGCCGAAAATTAACCATGGCTATTTCATCTGCGGCTGCAAATTTTGCGTTGATGGCCTATAATTCGTTCAGGCTGCGCAGCCCGCAGCGTCATTCTGAGCCTAAGTAAAGAGCAGGGACTGTAAAAATGTTCACAACAGCGTTTTACAAAAAATCCGCGGACTACGTTCTCTCCAGAATTAATTTCACGCCGGACCTCGGAATCATCCTGGGAACCGCGTTAGGCGGAATCGCCGACGAAATCGAAGATCCGATCGTTATCCCATACGCCGATATTCCGAATTTTCTCGTTTCGACCGCCCCCGGTCACGCCGGGAAGCTGATCCTCGGAACGATCGAAGGGAAAAAAGTCATCTGCATGTCCGGACGGTTCCATTACTACGAAGGATATACCTTCGAGCAATTAGCCGCGCCGGTCCGCCTTTTCAAGGACACAGGCGTTTCCCGGGTGATCCTGACCAACGCCGCCGGAGGAGTCAATCCGGATTATCGTCCCGGCGATATCATGATCCTCAAGGACCACCTGAACCTTGTCGGCGCCAGCCCCATGCGCGGGACGAATCTCCCTGAATACGGTCCGCGTTTCTTCGACGTAACCGATTTATATTCCGCGGAGCTGCGCGCCGCCGCGATCGGAACCCAGCCGCATACCGATCTGACGCTGCATGAAGGCGTATACATGTACTTCGTCGGGCCGCATTTTGAGACCGCCGCGGAAATTCGCGCGGCGCGGATCCTCGGCGCGGACGCCGTCGGAATGTCCACGGTCCCCGAAGTCCTGACCGCGCGCCATGCCGGCTTGCCGGTTCTGGCTGTATCGCTGATTACGAACATGGCGACAGGCGTCGTCGATCAGGAATCAGCCCACGCGATGGTCGACCGTACCGCGAAAGCGGTGGAAACGCGGTTCCGCGCCTGGTTCCGGGTCCTGCTGCGCGCGTTACCGTAAGGAACCTCGCGCAATACGATAAAACCAATGGAGAAGGAGAATACTGATGAATCGGAATGAAGCGCGGAGCGCGGTCATATCCGCCGCTAAAAATGCATTTAACGCAAAGCTTTTCGCAGGAACGAGCGGAAATTTATCGATCCGGATTCCGGAAGAGAATCTCGTCGCGATTACGCCGACGAGCGTCCGTTACGAAACGATGACCGCCGAAGATATCGTCCTGATCGATCTTGATGGGGAAGTCGTTGAAGGACGCTACAAGCCCTCCTCGGAATGGCAAATGCACCTGGAAGTCTTTCGCCGGATGAAGATGGTCAACGCCGTCGTCCATACGCATTCCCCTTATGCGACCGCCTTCGCCGTCGTTCATCGCCGTATCCCGCAGGTCCTGATCGAGATGATCCCGTTTTTAGGCGGAGACGTCCCGCTCGCCGAGTACGCTCCGCCGGGAACGCTTGAATTAGGGAAAAGCGCGGTCCGGGCGCTTGGGAACGACCGTTTCGGCTGCCTGATGGCGAATCATGGCGTTCTGACGATCGGAGAAACGATCGATCAGGCCTACCTGCGCGCGGAATACGTTGAAGACGCTGCGAAGATTTGCGCCTACGCCGAAGGGCTTGGAAAACCGATCCTGATTTCATGATGGCGTGCCGTCATCAAAGCGCTGAGCTACGGACGCTTCTCTCTGCGCGAGCCGCTCCGACCCATCCGGAAGGCTCAGGCAATCCGCCGCTTTCGGGTAAAATCGAATCATGAGCACCGAAGAGCTGATCCGAACCGCGGCGTCATTCCTGTCCGTCGCTCCGGAGCGGATCGTTAATTTCCGCCCCGATCCCGGCGGCCTGAATAATCGCACCTATCGCTTCGAAAGCGACGGCGTTCCGTATTTTTTTCGCGTTCCAACCCTGGCGAGCCGTCTCTTCTCGAACTATGCGAACGAGATCGCGATCTGCGACGCGCTCCGGGAGACCGGGATCGCCGACCGCGTCGTCCGAATCGATCCGGATACAGGGATCAAGCTCTCGTTTGCTGAAACGGACGTTCGGACGATGAACCCGCTGACATGCGAGGAAATCGCCCGCGCGTTGGCGACGCTGCGAAAGCTGCATCATTTTCCCGTCCCAACCTTGAAAAAAGAAACGCTTTTTGAGCGGACCCGCCGTTTCGCCAGAATTGTAAGCGCGAAAAAGCTTGCAATCGACGCTGAAATCCGAAATCGATTGGAAACGCTTTGGGAATTGGAACCGCTCCTGAACGATCGCCCGCTCGTCCCGGTTCATGGCGACCTGCTTCCGGGAAACGTTTTATTTTTTCCTGACGGGAAGGCTATCCTGATCGATTTCGAATTCGCCGCGCTCGGCGATCCGCTTGAAGATCTCGGCTCGCTGTATTGCCACCTGCCGTCCGAATCATTCTCCCCGGACTTCTGCCTGAAAACATACCTGAACCGAACGCCGACGGAAACGGAAACGTATCTGCTCTTTGCTTATGCGGAGCTGACCGCGCTCGGCTGGCGCCTCTGGGCACAGCTCAAAATCCATGAAAATGAAAACGTCCGCGATATCAGCGCCTACGACCGCCTCATGATCGACTACACGACAAATCACCGGCCACCGACGGTTCCGGACCAGATCGCTTCTGGAGAGAATCGATCATGAGCGCAAAAGTCCTGATGATCGCCGGAACGATGTCGTCCGTCGGAAAAAGCCTGATAACCGCCGGGCTCTGCCGCCTGTTCGCGCGGAAAGGCGTATCCGTCGCCCCGTTTAAAGCCCAGAACATGAGCAATAACGCGGCCGTCTGCGCCGATGGCGGGGAGATCGGCCGGGCTCAGGCGATCCAGGCCCAGGCCGCCCGAATCCTGCCGACGGTCGACATGAACCCGATTTTAATGAAGCCCGAGGCGGACTATAAAAGCCAGATCATCCTCCAAGGCGCGCCGATCGGAACGTTCAGCGGACGGGCCTATTACCGCATGCGCGAAAGCTTATGGGGAAGCGTTACCGAAAGCCTCGACCGTCTCCGCGAAGCGCATGAGCTGGTCCTGATCGAAGGGGCGGGCAGTATCGCCGAACTGAACCTGGCAGAAAACGATATCGTCAATCTCCGGGTTGCGCGCTATGCAAACGCGCCAATCCTGCTCGTCGGCGATATCGATCGCGGCGGAATCTTTGCGCAGCTTCTCGGGAGCCGTTCGCTTCTCGCCCCGAGCGATCAGGCGCGAATCCGCGGCTTCATTGTTAATAAATTCCGCGGCGACAGCGCGCTCTTCGCCGACGGCGTCCGAATTCTCGAAACGCGGCCGCAGGGCGCTCCCGTCATCGGCGTCGTCCCCTGGCTCAAGCGTCATCGGATCCCGGACGAGGACGCGGCCGCTTTCTCGGACGGCGTCCTCCCCGATCCGAACGCTGCGAAAATCGCCGTGATCCATCTTCCGCATATCAGTAATTTCGATGATTTCGATCCGTTGAAATATGAGAGATCCGTCGATCTTCGCTACACGAAAGAGACCGCCGGTCTGGCGGAGGCGCGCGCGATTATTCTTCCCGGTACGAAGAACACGATCGGCGACCTGCGCTGGCTCCGAAAAAGCGGCCTTTTCGATGAAATCCGAAAGCGCTATAAAAACGGGACACCCGTCGTCGGAATCTGCGGCGGGTATCAGGTTATGGGGACCCGAATAAACGAAGGAGCTGAAAGCGAACGCGGATTAGGTATCCTTCCGATGGAAACGCAGTTCAGCGAGACGAAAACGACCTGCCAGGTCGTACGCCGCGTCGTCGCGGATCGCGGCTTTTTCGCAGCGCTGACCGGAGAGATCGTTTCCGGCTATGAAATTCATCATGGCCGAACCGCTTCGATCGCGCCGCTTTTTTCCGCGGTCGACGACGCTTCGGAGACGGACGGCGCGCTCGCGTCCGACAGAAAAAGCTTCGGGACATATCTTCACGGTCTTTTCTTCAACGATCCGTTTCGCCGAAGCTGGCTGAATTCGCTCGGAATCGCCCCCGATCCCGAAAACGACGTGACGAAAATCGCGGGCGCTTTCGACGCGCTCGCGGATCATCTCGAAAAGAGCCTGAATATCAACCAGATCGAGCGGATTCTGAACGAAAGCGGAACGGGATGATCGCTGGAATCGCCGTGCTTCTCGCGTTCGCGCTGGATTGGTTCCTCGGCGACCCGCCAACCACGCTGCACCCGGTCCGTGCGATGGGAAGCTGGATCAGCTTTTTTTCGAACCAATCGCTTCGAATCCCTGCGAAAAAAAAGCTCGGACGGTTTCTCGCGGGAACGGCGTCTGTCCTTGCCGGCGCCGCCTTCTTCGCCGCGCTCCTGTTTTTCGTTGAGCGGCGGACTGCCTCATTACCTGTTCCAGCGAAAATTCTCCTGGACGTGCTGCTGTTGAAGCCGATGTTCACGCTGCGCGGGCTCCTCCGCGCCGGGACTGAAATCCGCGACGCGCTCGTAAAGGGCGACCTGGTCGAGGCCCGCCGATTAACCGGATGGCACCTGGTCAGTCGAGACACGTCACGGCTCTCAGAAAGCGAAATCGCTTCCGCCGTGATCGAATCGCTCGCTGAAAACCTGACCGACAGCTTTTTCGCCCCGCTCCTGTTTTTCGCCGTCGGGGGACTCCCCGCCGTCTGGGGCTATCGTTTCGTTAACACGGCCGACGCGATGATCGGGTACCGAAACGAAAAATGGAACTGGATCGGGAAGACAGGCGCACGGCTCGACGACCTGCTGAATTATCTTCCGGCGCGGCTCTGCGCGTTAGCGCTCTGCGCCGGCGCGGCGGCCTGCGGAGCTGACGCAAGGAACGGATGGGCCCTGCTACGCTCCGACCATGGGAAAACCGAAAGTCCCAACGCAGGGTGGACGATGGCCGCGGCAGCTGGGGCCCTCGGCGTCCGGCTGACGAAACCGGGCTGTTATGTCCTGAACGAACGCGGAAGGGAGCCGCTGCAAAACGATATTCAGACCACGATCCATCTCACAGGAACAGCCGCAGCGTTTTTAGCATTTCTTTTGTTGTTGTGCAAAATAATATTTGTTTTAATTTTCAAATATATTTATGACTCATTTCATATATAATATTGTTTTCCGCTGCTGTCTGCGTTCCCGATGACCGCAATATTTTAGCTTCGCCACTGCTCAGGACTGCGGCGATCGATTCGATTTTTTCATGATGAATTGGCAAAGTAAATACAACGACGAATGGATAAAGCAGCCGCATTTACTTTTTCAGCCTACGGCAGCCTACAACCGCTACACGAGTTTCCAAAAACAGAGGTGCATTCCGTGGAAAGGTGGTATAATTCCGTTTCGGTAAGTGAGGCCTATTAGCTCAATTGGCAGAGCAGCTGACTCTTAATCAGCGTGTTCTGGGTTCGAGTCCCAGATAGGTCACAGCAAAACGCATCGAAAGATGCGTTTTTATTCAGGCAGAACGATCATCGTGACGTTCAGCCCTTCTCCCGCTATCACTCAGGATAGATCGGCCTGACCGGTTTTCCGTCACGAATCCTTTTTACATTCCGATTCATCAAATGCCTGCCGATATACCGGTAGGCAAACTTTCTGACAAGACCAATCTCCTGTCTATGTTCTTTCAAGAGATCGTCCGGACAGTCATACACTCCGAAGTCCTGATTAATTCCCTCGCTCTGGATATAAGTATTATTCCGATCAAAATCTATAACCGGGCGCTGGAAGTCCTTAACCGCCACGCCATACCCGCAAAACGCGCCAGTGCAATTCCTATGAGCGGCCTGCAGCTTCTCCAAATACCCCTTGTCCAGTATGAACGCCTCCAGCTCATACCACCGATTTTCAAAATATACTTCGACCCAACTGTGAAAAACATTATCGGGAGCATTTCGATATACAAAACCCGTCATCGCGCCTTTCTGCAATTCCTTGCGGATGGTAAATCCGTGTACCCTGCATGGAATCCCACAGGCGCGAAGCAAAGCCATAAAAAGCGTGCCTTTCGTATTGCATTGACCATACCCATCGGATAATACCTTTGACGCCGGAATGTCATCGTCTATGTTGTATCCGAAAAGGATTTCATCCCTCACATAGTTATAGATAGACTGAATACGGTCGAACGCCGCTAAACCTTTCCAACCACGATTTTGTATAAGCTGCTGAATGGATGGATTCGAATAATCAAGGATTCGTGTCTCGATCAGGTACTTCTCCATTGTCAAGGCGCCCTTCTATCAAATAATTTACAGAAACGATTTTATCACAAAGGAGCTTCAGCAGCCAGAAAAAAGTTAATCATAAGCAAAAAATAGAAAATTAAAGAAATGGAAGACTTCCCCAGATCTGAGATACCGAAAGAGCATCGCGGATAGATTCAATCGTGCAAATGAGACTTTTCATGGATTCGGATGAGATACGAATACAGCCCTGTCTCCAGAAACTCGTTATCCTGACCGCACATGACATTTATCCTGAACAAAAAGTGCCATTCATCCTGCGCCGATCTTGACAACCAATCAGTCATAGTGAGCTATAATACAGAAACAATAAACTGCCTCTATTCGAAAAGAACTATCTCTTTAGGAGCATTCATGCGAATCATTCCTGCAAAAGAAATAGAAAATACAATCCACGACCTTTGTATCCACGCCAATACGCATATTCCAACGGACGTCATCGACGCGCTCACCGCGGCGAAGGAGCTTGAAACCGGCGACGTTGCGCGCGGGATCCTCGAAGACATCCTGGAAAACGACCGTCTGGCCGCGGCTGAGAACCTTCCTTCCTGTCAGGATACCGGGATGGCAGTCGTTTTCGTCGACATCGGACAGGAGGTTCATGTCGACGGCGATCTCACCGAAGCGATCCAGGCAGGCGTCCGCAGCGGATATCAGGACGGCTACCTCAGGAAATCGATCGTCAGCGATCCGTTCGATCGCGTCAATACTGGGGACAACACCCCCGCTATGATCACGCTCCGGATCGTTCCCGGCGACCGACTGAAAATTACCGTCGCGCCCAAAGGTTTCGGCTGCGAGAATATGAGCCGACTGGCGATGCTGAAACCCGCGGAAGGAGAAAACGCTGTCCGGAGTTTTATCCTCGACACGATTCTCAGCGCCGGGCCGAACGCCTGTCCGCCGATGGTCGTCGGCGTCGGGATCGGCGGCTCGTTCGATAAAGTCGCCGAAGCTGCGAAACGCGCGCTCCTCCGGACGATCGGCTCGCGCCATCCGGACCCCAAAATCGCGCAAATGGAAAAAGACCTGGAAGACGCCGCTAATCGAAGCGGAATCGGGCCGCAGGGATTCGGCGGACGCACGACCGTTTTAGCGATCTTCATTGAAACCCTCCCGACCCATATTGCCGCGCTGCCCGTCGCGGTCAATATCAACTGCCACGCCGCGCGACACGAATCAAGGACTCTGTAACAATGAATCCCATACGACTTACCGCCCCCTTTACCGACGCCGATACGCTATCGGAACTGGCGCGCCTGAACGCGGGCGACCGCGTCCTGATCAGCGGAACGGTTTTCACGGCCCGAGACGCCGCGCATAAAAAGATGACCGAACTCCTCGCCGCCGGAGATCCGCTTCCTTTTGACCCTGTCGGCGCCGTAATTTATTACGTCGGACCGACCCCGGCGCCTCCCGGGCTCGTTATCGGATCCGCAGGACCGACAACCGCCTCGCGAATGGACGCGTATACGCCGAAGCTCCTGAGCCTGGGGGTTAAAGGCCTGATCGGTAAGGGCTACCGCAGCGAAGCCGTTCGAAAAAGCCTGGCCGAGAACCGGGCTATCTATTTCGCGGCGACCGGCGGGGCCGGCGTCCTCCTCTCGAAAAGAATCCTCGCGGCTGAAGTCGTCGCGTTCCCGGAGCTTGGGACCGAAGCCGTGCGGAAACTGATCTTCAGCGATTTTCCGGCGACCGTGATTACCGATTTTTCAGGTAATTACCTGTACGAAGCTGGCCCTGCAGCCTGGCGAAAAAATAACATCATAAGGAACCTGCAACATGATTGAAACGCATAGCAAAATCAGTCTCTACGCGCAATACGCCGCCTCGATTCGCGAAAAAATCGAGCGCGGAGAAATAAAACCCGGCGATCGATTGCCGTCAATCCTGAACGCGGCCGAAGAGGCAGGTCTCAGTCCGGGAACGATCAAGCAAGCCTATAAGGTCCTGACCGGAGAAGGCTATGTCACGATGATCCAGGGACGGGGAACGATCGTCGCAGATACGAAGCGCGCCGCCCCGAACAGCGAGTCTTCGGGAACCCTCGCCAACAGCAATCAGGCGCGCGCCGAAAAAGCGATCGACCGCCTGTTTCAGGATCTCAGCCGGATGGGCTTTTCGTTCGCCGATATCCGGATCCTGCTGGACCTGAAATACCGGAAGCTGACGCATGAAACCACCAGCCTGACGATCGGAATTATCGACTGCAACCCCGAAGCCCGGCACATGATCGCCGACCAGATCGCCGAATTCAACGAATCCGATATTTTTGAATATGGCCTCGAAACAATCCTGAGCTTCCCCGACCGCCTTCCGGACGATCTCAATCTCGTTTTTACGACGACGACACACGAATCGTCGATCAACGAGGCTATCGACGGCCGCGTCAAAGTTTACGCGCTCGCGCTCTCGCCGACCGCCGAAACGATTTCGGCGATCGCAAAGCTCAGGCCAACCGATAAAATCGCCCTCGTCGCGCTGAGCCATGAATTCATCGGAATCATGCTCAAAGCCATGCATCAATACAGCGATATCCAATCCAAGCCGGACGTTATTCATCTCAGCGCCGAAACCAATTTGACAGGCTCCTGTTCCGGAACTTACGACGCGATTATCGTCCCGAGCAACTACGAACGCTTCAGTTCAAAAGCTGAGAAGGAGAAAATCAGGGATTTCGAACGAAGCGGAGGAAAAGTCATCCGATTCGAATATCAAATGGACCATGGTTCAATGCTGTTCGCGAAAAAACTGATCGAATCGACCGAAATCCAATTGCAAAAAGCCGCCGTCGGCTGAAAGGAGCCCCTTGGAACGTAAGAAAAAACTCATCATAGGCGTCATTGGCGCGGATGTCCATGCCGTCGGGATTCGGATTCTCGATTTCGCCTTTACTCAGGCCGGATTCGAAGTCGTCAATTTAGGCGTCATGGTCAGCCAGGACGAATTCATTAACGCGGCGATCGAAACCAACGCCGACGCGATTATCGTCTCCTCGCTCTACGGTCATGGCGAGTTGGACTGCCGCGGGATGCGCGATAAATGCATCGAAGCGGGAATCGGCGAAATTCTCCTCTATATCGGCGGAAATATCGTCGTGGGGAAACAGAAGTTCGAAGACGTCGAAAAACGCTTCCTCGACATGGGATTCAACCGCGTCTTTCCGCCCGGAACCGATCCGGAAGACGGCGTTCGCCTCCTGAAACAGGACCTCGGCGTCAAGGACGTCCGGGAAGGCGCGTAGCGCCGGTTGAGGAGCTGCGAATGAGAGACGCGACGCTGTTAATTGACTTTGGGAGCACCTATACAAAGCTTGTCGCTGTCGACGAAACCGCCGGGGAAATTCTGGGGACAGCGCAAAGTCCGACGACCGTCGAAACCGATATCTGCGAAGGACTCCGCAGCGCGCGCGCCCACCTTGAAAGGACGACCGGACCGCTGGCCTTTCCGACGATCCGCGCCTGCTCAAGCGCAGCGGGCGGGCTTCGGATGATCGTTTCAGGGCTCGTTCTCGATCTGACCGCGAAAGCGGCGCG
Source organism: uncultured Anaerolineaceae bacterium (assembly GCA_938020565.1). Taxonomy (GTDB): domain Bacteria; phylum Chloroflexota; class Anaerolineae; order Anaerolineales; family Anaerolineaceae; genus Flexilinea. The sequence continues at coordinate 107,092 of CALIHP010000019.1, forward strand.
CTTAGCCGCGCTGGGCGGCGGCGGAAAAATCCTGAAAGTCTTCGCCGGGAAATTAACCGACAGCGATATCGATTTTATCCTCAACGCGCGTCCGGACCTGTTCCTGTTGACAGGCGGGACCGACGGGGGCGATGAAAAATGCATTCTGACCAACGCTGAACGTCTGGCGCAATCCGGCATCGCCTGCCCGATCCTGATCGCCGGGAACCGGAACGCGGCAGACGAATGCGGTAAAATCCTGAACGCAGCCGGGAAGACGGCGATGATTACGCCGAACGTCCTCCCCAGGCTCGACCAGCTGAATATCCGGCCGGTTCAGGATCAGATCCGGAAAACCTTCCTCATGCAGATTATTCATGCCAAAGGACTGAGCCGAATGGAAACCGTCATGGGAGAAATTACCATGCCGACGCCGGTATCCGTCCTGAAAGCGCTGACGCTCCTGTCGAAGGGCGTCCATCAGAGCCCCGGTCTCGGCCCGCTCATGGCGATCGATTTAGGCGGCGCGACGACCGACGTTTACTCGATCGCGGACGGCGCTCCCGAAAACTCGAATACATACCTGAAAGGCCTGATCGATCCGTATGAAAAGCGATCCGTCGAAGGCGATATCGGCATGAGGATCAGTATCCATGGCATCCTCGAAGCCGCCGGCGCGGAACGGATCGCGCGGATCGCGGAAGCCAGCGTCGGCGAAGTCAACGCCTGGGCGGACGAGGTTCAGGCCAACCATGACCTCCTTCCGCGGAACGAACGGGAAGTCCGCATGGATCACGCGTTCGCCTGCGCGGCGGTTCAGGCGGCGACAGTCCGCCACGCCGGAACGATCGAAGAATCGTACACGCCGGCCGGGAAAATTTTTATTCAGGAAGGGAAGGATCTTCGCTCAATCGAAAACGTCGTTCTGATCGGCGGCGCGCTGATCCATGCCGCCGCGCCGCGGGAAATCGCCGCCTTCGCTTCCTATTCGAACGAATTCCCGAGCTCGCTCCGGCCGAACCGGGTCAACGTCCTGTTGGATAAAAAATATATTCTCTCCTCGATGGGCGTCCTGTCCGAAATCAATCCTGAGTTGGCGCTCTCCATCATGAAAAAGGAAATCATCCATGTCTGAGACAACCTCTTCACATCAGCTGTCGGATAATCAGCTGCCATTAGATCCATTCATGATCGAACGGCGCGAAGTCCTGAGCGGCTGGAAAACCGGCGCCGACGTCGATCTCGACGACGCCTTCGAATATCATCAGCAGCTTCCTGAATCGAAAAAATTTCCGGAAAAGCTGAAACTCGCCGACGATCAGCATATCACCTTAATCCAGCCGCGCGCCGGCGTCCCACTCATCGCCGAACATATCAAGCTCCTGACCTATTTGCAGAACGAAGGCGAAGCCGACCTGCTTCCGACGACGATCGACAGCTACACCCGCCAAAACCGCTACCGCGAAGCGGAAAACGGGATTCAGGAATCGCTGAGCTCCGGGCGCGCCATGCTGAACGGGTATCCCGCCGTCAATCACGGCGTCGAAACCAACCGTCAAATCGTCGAGCTCCTCGATATCCCGGTCCAGATCCGTCACGGAACCCCCGACGCACGGCTGCTGGCGGAAATCTGCTACGCCTCCGGGTTCACGTCTTTCGAAGGCGGCGGAATTTCCTATAATATCCCCTACGCGAAAAGCGTATCCCTCGAAAAAACGATCCGCGACTGGCAGTACGTCGATCGTCTCACCGGGCTGTATCAGGAAGCGGGAATCAAGATCAACCGCGAGCCCTACGGGCCGCTGACCGGGACGCTCGTTCCGCCCTGCATCTCGCATTCCGTCGCGATCCTCGAATCGCTCCTCGCCGCCGAACAAGGCGTCCGCAACCTGACCGTCGGCTACGGACAATGCGGAAATCTGGTTCAGGATGTCGCGGCGATGATCGTGCTTCGCGAACTGACGAAAGAGTACATGGAAAAATTCGGCTACGCCGACGCGGAAATTACCACCGTGCTGCATCAATGGATGGGCGGCTTCCCGCAGGACGAAGCCAAAGCTTACGCCGTTATCTGCTGGGGGTCAGCCGTCGCCGCCCTCTCGAAAGCAACCAAGGTCATCGTCAAAACGCCGCAGGAAGCGATCGGCGTTCCCACGATGGAAGCCAACGCCGCCGGCCTGCGCGCTACTAAACAGATGATCACCATGCTGCGCGACCAGATGCCCGACAGGGCGTCGCTCAGCCAGGAGCAGGCGCTGATCGACGAAGAAACCCGCTGCATTGTCGATAAAGTCATCGAAATCGGAGAAGGCAGCATCGCCGCCGGCGTCGTCCGCGCGTTCCAGGCCGGATTCCTCGATATCCCCTTCGCGCCCAGCAAGTATAACGTCGGGAAGCTCCTCCCCGCGCGCGATAACCGCGGGGCCGTCCGTATCTTCCATCCCGGCGCGCTGCCGCTGACGCCCGCACTTCTCGATTTCCATAAACAGAAAATCAACGAACGCGCGGCCTATGAAAAACGTCAGGCGTCATTCCAGATGGTCATTGACGACGTCTACGCGATCAGCAAGGGCCGCCTCGTCGGTCGTCCGCGCTGACCCATCCCAACAAGGAGCCAGAAATCCCATGAAAATTCAACGTACTTTTTTATCGCCGGGACGGACCGGATTCTACTTCGACGACCAGAAAGCGATCAAACAAGGCGCGGCGCATGACGGAATGAGCTACGCCGGCGCGCCGGTCACGCCCGGATTCGAACGCATCCGCATCCCCGGCGAGGCGATCAGCGTCCAGTTCCTCCTCGCCGATGGACAACTCGCGTATGGCGACTGCGCCGCGGTTCAATATTCCGGCGCGGGAGGACGCGATCCGGTCTTCCTCGCCAGAACGTTCCTCCCGCTCATCGAACGCGAAGTCCTGCCCAGAATCGAAGGGCGCGACTGGACCTCGTTCGACGCCGCGATGCGCGAAATAGAAGCAATCCGCGTTGACGGGAAGCCGCTCCATACCGCGATCCGTTACGGCCTGAGCCAGGCGATCCTCGACGCGATCGCGAAATCCAACCATGAGCTGATGTGCGAAACGTTAGCGCGGGAATACGGGACGACCGTCTCCGACAGGCCGATCCCCATCTTCGCGCAGTCCGGCGACGAACGCGACCTCAACGCAGACAAAATGATCCTGAAGTCGGCGGACGTCCTGCCGCATGCGCTGATCAACAACGTTAAAGAAAAACTGGGCGAAAAAGGCGAAATTCTCGCCGCCTACGTCCGGCGGCTCTCGAACCGGATCCGTGAGCTCCGCGTCTCGCCATCCTATAACCCTGTCCTTCATATCGACGTTTACGGGACGATCGGCGAAATCTTCCCGAAAAACGACTGGGCGTCGATCAGCGGCTACCTCGCCTCCCTCGCGGAACTCGCCGCTCCGTTCAGGCTCCGGATCGAAGGGCCGATCGACTACGGCGCGCATGACGCCCAGCGTGACGCGCTGACCGCGCTCACCGCAGCGCTCGACGAACGCGGTATCCCGGTCGAACTCGTCGCCGACGAATGGTGCAACACGCTGGAAGACGTCCGCGAATTCGCCGACGCTAAAGCTGGGCACATGATCCAGATTAAGACCCCCGATCTCGGATCCATGCATAACGCCGCGCAGGCCGTTTTGTACTGCCGCGACAAAGGCGTCGGCGCGTATCTGGGAGGAAGCTGCAACGAGACCGATCGTTCCGCTCAGATCACGGCCCACGTCGCCATGGCGACCTCCCCGGCGCAGATCCTCGCCAAACCGGGGATGGGATTTGACGAAGGCTTCATGATCGTTTATAACGAAATGCAGCGGATCCTCGCTTACCGCGCAGCCCGGAAATAGAAGGAAAGAAGAATTTAAAATGAAACCCGAATTTAAAATCCTGTCCGCAACCGCGATTCTCGGTTACGGCTTTCCGATCGCCTCCTTCGAGGCCGGAATCGCGAAAGAGCCCGACCTGATCGCGGCGGACGCCGGTTCGACCGACCCGGGTCCGTACTATCTCGGCTCCGGAATCTCGTTTACAGACCGTCAGGCAGTCAAACGTGATTTAAGGATCATGATCAAAGCCGGCGTCGAACGGAAAATTCCGGTCGTCGTCGGGACCGCCGGCGGAAGCGGCGCAGAGCCGCACCTGACATGGTGCTTCGAGATTATCCGCGAAATCGCGCGCGAAGAAGCGCTGAATTTCAGGATCGCGGTTATCCACGCTGAATTCGAAAAAAGCTTTGTCGCCGACGCGCTCAAAGAAGGAAAAATCCGGTCGCTTGACCGCGCGCCGGAGCTGACCGAAGAACGCGTCCTCAACTCGGAACATATCGTCGGCCAGATGGGCGTCGAGCCGTATATCCGCGCCTTTGAAGAGATTCCGGACGTTATCCTCGCCGGCCGATCCTACGATCCGAGCGTTTTCGCCGCGCTGCCGATCCGCGACGGCTTCGATCGCGCCCTCGCGCTGCATCTGGGAAAAATCCTTGAATGCGCCGCGATCTGCGCCTCGCCGGGAAGCGGGTCGGACTGCATGTTCGGGAAGCTGACGAACGATTGGTTCGAGCTCGAAGCGCTGAACCCGGTCCGAAAATGCACGACGGTATCCGTCGCGGCGCATACGCTCTACGAAAAAACCAACCCGTATATTCTCCCCGGCCCCGGCGGTCATCTTGACTTACGCGCCTGTTCCTTTACCGATCAGGGCGGCGGAAGAATCCGCGTCTCTGGATCGAAGTTCATCGCAGACAGGCCCTACACGATCAAGCTCGAAGGCGCGCAGTCCGTCGGCTTCCGAACCGTCTCGATCGCTGGGACGCGCGACCCGATCATGATCCGCGAAATCGACCGGACGATCGCCGCCGTCCGCGCCAACGTCGCCGATATCTATAAAGATCAGCCCTGGGACTATCGGCTGAATTTTACCGTTTACGGAAAAGACGGCGTCATGGGGCCGCTCGAACCCACCCCCGGAACCGAATCGGCGCATGAACTGGGGATCATTATTGAAGCCGTCGCCGAATCGCAGGAACGCGCCGACGCCGTCTGCGCGACCGCGCGATCGACCATGCTCCATTACGGCTACCCGGGACGGATCGCGACCGCCGGGAATCTCGCGTTCCCGTTCTCGCCGAGCGATTTTCACGCGGGAAAGGTCTATGAATTCAGCGTGTATCACCTGCTGGAAGTCGAAGACCCGGCCGCGCCGTTCCGGATCGACGTCTACGAACTATAGCGGCGAAAGGAAAACCGAATGAAACGAAAACTTACCGAAATGGCGGACGTTATCCGCTCGAAAAACTCCGGTCCATACGAGCTGACGCTCGACGTCCTTTTCAAAACTGCGGACGATTTCGAAACGGCGCGGAAGTATCGCCTCCTCTCGCCGGAAAAAATCTGCGAACTGTATAAAATCGCGCCGGAAAAAATAATCGGGATCGTCGAATTCCCGCCGGCGAAAGCGATAAAGGTCACGATCCAGCGGCCGACCTGTTCCGGGGATACAGGCGAAACCGACGTCTACGGGGCTCAGCAGCACGCCCCGCTCCTCAGTATCGAACTCGATACCGATTCGCCGCAGCCCGCCTGAGCCAACGAAGGAGACGATCCATATGAGCTATTCAGCTCGAATGCAGAAAAATCACCTGTTCAGCGTTTACCTCGCGCCGCGCGGGAACCCGCGCATGGCCGACGTCGGCAACCAGATCGCCCAGCTGTACATGAGCCCGTTCGACTCGCTGATCGGGTTCGTCGGAGAATCCGGATCCGGGAAAAGCGTCCTGATCCGCGGGATGTTCCCTGGATTGGAGATGACGAACGACGACGAAGGCGTCAACGTCCGCCCCCTGCCCCTGCTTCAGCTCCACGATCAGAGCTTTTTCTCCGCGCATACCTATCATATCGATATCCGCTTCGAATCGGCGTTTACCCAAATGACCGATATCGTGCAGGCGATCAACGACGCGACCGCGATGGGGAAACGGGTCATCGTTGAGCATTTCGACCTTCTTTACCCGGCAATCAAGCGCAACGCGCATCTTCTCGTCGGCGTCGGCGAAGAAATTATTATCACGCGCCCGACCATGTTCGGGCCGGACCCGCGCGACCTCCAGAAAATCGTCTCCAAGTCGGTCATCTACCGGCGCATGGCCCATACCGCCGAAGACCTTTGCGAATTCTGCCTCCTCGGTTACGGGATCGGGTCGTTCGAGCATTCCGACGTCCGTCACGGCTTTATCCTCAGCTACATGGACAAACGCTCGATCAATATTCTCGATCTGGAACATCAGGTCAACGAGATGATCAAAAAGGACATCCCGATCTCCTATCTCGACCGGACGCATATCCTGATCGGCGACCAGCGCCACTACTGCACCGGGCCGCGCATGCACGTCCGCACGACCGGCGAAATCGTCAATTTCCGTCTTCATCCGGAAATCCTCGTCGACGAAATGACCGGCCGGAACATGCTCGTCGGGCTGGTCGGGACGCCGCCGTCCTACGCGATCGGCGATATTAACCAGATTTTCGTCTGAGCCAAACGGATACGAAGCTCTGAAAAGTTCCTGAAAAATATCGGGAACTTTTTTCGCTTAAGAATCGTTTTCTATTATATAGATAGCGATGGATATCGCACGAATAAGAATCGGTTAGAAAAAAAGGAGACCAAAATGAACCGACCTGAGAAACTCAAACTTTTTATCCTCATGCTCGCGCTGATTTGCGCGATCGCCGTTGGCGCTCACGCGCAGGAGCCCGACCAGCTCTACCGGGTCGACGAGATCCCGATTGAGGACCTGTCCGAAATCCTCCCGGCGCGAAACGTTCAGGGTCCGCTCGTCTACGAATTTCTTCCCGGGAACCGCCTCTTCGCGGTCACCGACCGGCTGAACCTGATCGACCTGGACGCGATGAAGCGGATCGCCGAAGCGCCCCTGCCGGACTCCGCGCCGGCGCTCGACAGCGAATTCGTCTTCCGGACCGATCGGATTCAGGAATCAGACAACGGCCTGTTCTGGTTTATCTACGGCTTTGCGGACGGGAATATTGTTCAACTTGGCTATCAGTTCGATAACGACCTGAAGCTGATACGCGAATTCGACATGATACCATATACGGGGCACACTTCCGAGACGTTCATGGATATCAGCCGGGATGGCTCGGAGTTATTCTATATTCGCGATATGGAAGAACTCTGGCGTGAGAATCTGGATACCGGCGAAAAGGCAAGGTACCTTAAGACCGAGATGGGTTTCAACATGGAAATCAACTCGTTAATCAACCTCCGCCTGATCGATAACGGAAAGAGCGTTCTTTTCGTGGGGCATAAACTTATTGAACCAGAAAACTCTGATAGCGAGGGCATTCCGACACATCTCGTTTTTGGGACCCTGTCGCCAAACGGAGAAAATTTAGCCATTGATGACGGAAGCGAATACAACGTCCCGATCGATGCCAACACCTTGACATCGTTTATGCACACCCCGCAGACGTCTTCGATCGCGCTTATCGTCCCGACTGCCCTGTCCGAGCCAGAAACGATCAAAACCGTTTATGCGCTGGACGTCGCGGCGAAGCACGTCGTCGAAATCCCGCTTCAGGCCCCATTGGAAGACGAACGGGCGAAGCTGTCCGAAAACGGGAAGTACCTCGCGACGGCCCTCTGCGAAAGCCGCGACGACGGGACCTTCGCGCTCGTTCCCCGGCTTTACGGCGCCGCGAAAGGCTCGCTCCTTGCGACCTACGAATTCCCGGCGCTGAGCGAATGCACGAACGCTGCCGTCGGCGTCAGCGAAGCAGACGGGCTGATCTCCGTCGTGTATCAGGACGGTCAGGCCGTCCGCCTCGTCCGGATCCCGATCGAAAAATAAGATCATCAGAAAAGGAACGACAAAATGAAAAAACATGCACTCTGGTTCGGACGGATCGTATTCGGATTCGCGGGACTGCTCGGATTGCTCTGCGACCTGGCCGTGCTCCCGGTTCAAAGCCGAGCCGATCCGGACGAGACCCTGACACGGAGCTTAGCCGAATTTACGCCTGAGACGATTTCTCCGGAAGGCAATCCGCTCTCGTTCACGTTCCTGTCCGGAGGCCGGCTGCTGGTGATCCATGACCAGCTGACGATCGTCGGCCTGAAAACGATGAAAGCGGCCGCGGAAGCCGCAATGCCGGATTCGATATCCGAAAAGCTTTCCGAGGAATACGCGCTGTTCGACCGCGTTCATCCGCTCAACAGCGGGTTTGCCTGGCTGGTGAATATGACGCCGCGAGCAGGCGGCGAAACGCCCCCGATATTTTTCTACTTTCAATATGATAACGATCTGAAGCTCGTTCAGGAAACGAACCTGAGCGAAGCGCTCCCGTCGGACTTTGGCTTTGGACCCGGAAGTATCGCGCCGGATGCCGACGGGTCAAAGGTGTATTACGTAGCTTATTCGCCGGAAGACAAAGGCGAAAAGCTTCTGGCGGGGGGAATTCCGCTCAGCCCGGAAACGGACCGCCTGATTTATCTGACAGATCGGTCGCCGGACTCGGAATTCCATGTCATCTCCGATTTGCGGCTTCTGAACGGCGGGAAAAGACTCTGTTTCGTCGGAGGAAAGTTAGACATAACCGGCGAGGTCGGAGATACAATTTACGCTTACGGATCGATGTCCACGGACGGAAGCGACCTGACAATTCTGGACCCAACGACGCTTCAGGACCCGTACGAATTTTATCAGGTAGGCGCCGGAGAGCAGAACGTCCCGCAGTCGTCGCCGATCATGCTGCTGACCCCGAACGATCCGAAACCGACCTGGTTCGACGATCCGGAAAACTACGTCTTTACGCCCCCGCCGGTGAAGAGCTTTTACGCCTGGAACGTCGAAACGGGCGATATTACCGAAATCCCGCTGCGGATCAGCATGGAAGACCATAAAGCCGCGCTCTCAGAAAACGGGAAATACCTGGCTACGGCAGCGGCCGACGATCCGATGACCGAGGTCACATCCTTAACCGTCCGGCTCTACGACACGTCGAACGGCGAACTCCTCATGGAGAAAAACTATTCGGGCCTTACGGCAGGCTTTGTACCCGAGATCAGCGTCTCCGAGTCGGATAAGCTGATCCGCGCGGTACTCCTGGATAAGCTGGCTTATTCCTATGTCGAGATCCCGATCGAATAACCCAATCAGGCAGCCATGAAAAAATTTAAAACGCTGATAAGAATGATGATGACGCTCGTCCTCGCGGCGGGCGTCATCCCGCCATGTCCCGCCTCCGCCGCCGAAAGCGCTCCGGCGATCCGCGTGCAGTCCCTGAACGAATTCGTCCCTGAAGAAGCGTCGCCAGCGACTCGCGCCAGCTTCAAGTTTCTGTCGGGCGACCGGCTGCTGATCCTGAGCGACCGGTTGACGCTGCTCAGGCTCGACCCGCTGGAACTGATCGGCGAAGCGCCGTTTCCGGAATCGCTGAACGATCCGGAGATGGTCCTCCGATCGGACCGTGTTCAGGAGCTTGAAACGGGGTTCGGCTGGTTCGTCGAAAAAGTCCGGGAAAGCTTCATCGAGACCAGAATCGCGCTCTACGAATATGACGATAATCTGAAGCTGATCCGGGACGTCGACCTGAACGAAATCTGCGACATTCCGACAACAATCCTGTTCGGACTGGCGCGGAACGGGGTTGACCTTTTTTACAAATCGGATTCATGGAACCTTTATCGAAGAAATTTAGATACAGGGGATGAAACGATGATCTTCGAAATGACGCGCGACCTGACGCCCGGAGCTTTCTCGATCAACGGCTTCAACCTGATCCGGAACGGAGAAACGATCTTCTTCACAGGAAGCCAGTACGTCCCGGAGGACGCCGACCATACGACGCACGCCATTTACGGGATGATGAGCGCGGACGGAGAGGAGATAACGATACGGGACACGGAAGAATTCGCGGAGATCGACGAAAACGCTTCGGCCGTCCAGCCGTACCGCGACCACACGCCGGTCACGTCCCCCGCCGCGCTGATTTCGCCGCCGGAGCCGATCCCGGACGACCCGGACGATCTTCAAAGTCTCCCCGCGAAAACGTTATACGTCTGGAACGCCGAAACGGACACAGTCTCGAAAATCCCGCTGCAGGAGTTCATGGAGGACCGGAACATGGCGCTGTCCGCGAACGGGAAATACCTCGCGACGGCCGTCCGGGAAAACCTGAACGATCTCGCTTCGGCGATCGTCGTCCGCGTCTACGACGCCGGGACCGGCGCTGAACGGTTGCGCCAGCCGTTTCCGGACGGCGATCGTTACGACGTTCAAACGATCGCTGTGTCCGAAGAAACGGAATCGGTCCGGCTGATCTACCGTCAGCGAGGGGAAGTCGTTTACGCCGAGATTCCGTTCGGAAAGTGACGTACGTCCTGTAAACTCAGGATACGATTCATTTACACGGTAAGTTTAGAAGAAATTAACCGGTATATAATTTGAAGAGCAGGTTTATCGAGCAATCCATTCTCACGATAACGGGGGATAAGCTGAAGCGAAGAAAAATGCAAAGAAAAATGTTTTCAATAGAAGCTGACGGATTTTATGGGGCCTGGTACCCGAATCCCAAGGGGAAAACTTCCCATGCCATGATCATCACGTTGGACGGTTCTTCGGATAACCGGATGATCGTTTCCGGAGCGAAATGGCTGCACCGGCAGAATATTCACGCGCTGGCGATTTCCCCCTGCAAAAAGGACCACGGCTGGCACAACTTTCCGTTGGAGCGGATCGGAAAAGCAATCGAGTTTCTGCGCGCGCAAGGCTGTGATAAAATCGGAATTTTTGGGGCGTCGGCGACCGGCACGGTGGCGCTTGCCGCCGCTTCCTTTTACCCGGACATCCGGCTTACCATCGCCCTCACGCCCCCGGACTTTATCATGGAAGGATTCTATCGGGACGGGAAAGACGGCGTCCGTGAGCGGCCGGGAGACCATGAATCCGCTGTATCGTGGCAGGGCATTCCGCTGCCATATCTGCCATATGCCTATCGCCATCCGGAATATTGGCAAAAGCTGCAGGAAGAATCCAAAGCCAGCGGCAACCTGATAGCCGCACGGGAAATGTTTGATGAATCAGAGCGCCGCCATCTCCTGAATGAAGAAGAAAAAATCAAGGTGGAGCGCATTCGTGGAAAAGTTATTTGTATCGGCGCTGAGGACGACGCTCTATGGGACACCTGCAAATACATACGCAGAATGCGTCAACGGCTGGAAACTCTGCCGCATGACTGCGATTTTGAAGCCTGGATCTATGAACATGGCACACACTTTATCTTTCCGGAATCCATGCTGAAGCTGATGCTCCCCATTGGTTCGGGGCTGTTAGTCGGCCTGATGTTTAAAGCGGGAAAAGAACACCCGCGGGAATGCAAAGAAACCAGGCTCGATATCGACAGGAGACTCGCCGCGCTGATGAGAGATTGGTAAAGGACGCAAGCGCCTTCTTATACGGCCACATCCTTCTCCGATCGGGACCTCAGAACGGCCTGACGACCAGCGATCCGTCTCTTCCGCTGACACCCAGGTAAGAACGATGATCATCGCCAGATTCGTCGGTGTACGAAAAACCGTAGGACGGTAAATCGCCGAAGAAAGTCAGGCTGACAAGCAACGGACGCTCCGGTCGAATCACGTCCTTCTCGTACACAGCAACGCTGTCAAAGATCAAATTGCCCGCCTGCGTAACGTCCAGGATTTCCAGACTCAGGATCTGGAAATCATAAATCGGGCGTTCAGCCGTAAACAGGATCTGTTCCTCAAAGCCTGTCTGGTCGATTATCGCATGATCATAAGATTCCGGCGCCCGCTTTTCCGTATTCGCGAAGAATTCCGCCCGCAGCGGTTCACCGGCCGCGTCGCCAACGACGGAGTCTTCATTGAGCGCCCTGAACGGCGCCAGCTCGATCAGAATCGCTTCATCCTGAAGGCGATCTGAAATCTGCCAGAAGGCGTCTTCCGAAATATCGAGACGCTGCGATCCCTGCGTATCCGATTTTCCGGACGTATTATAGTAGTAGTCTATGATTTCATAATTTCCTTCACGCGGAATCGTAAAATAATAATCGCTCCAGATCAGGTCTTTTCCATCCCGCGACAGCCCGCACATTCCGAACATCGAACTGGCGGCCCCGCCTGCGCCCAGATACATGAACCGGCCATCCCCGACGTAGCGGTAGGCGTTCCGGTACCAGCCTTCGAAAACGAGCCGCGCCTGATCATCCGCGTCGAGCGTGTACAGCGCGTAGATCAGATTGGAATCCGAGTCCGGCATATCCGGACGGGTGATTTCGCCGATGATCAGTTCCGGGATGCCGTCGCCGCTGAGATCCTGAACGGCGTATCCGACCTGATCCAGGAGCTCCGCCTGATTCAGATAAAAACCCAGCTCTGAAAGCGCGTAATACCCGTCCTCCACGCTCCCCCCGTCGTCTACGCCGTTCAGAATCATGGAATTCGCCTTTTGAATGATCTCGCGATACGGCGCGGGTGTTTCCGAAACGTCCACGTCGTCCCACGCCTGTCCCGCCGCGCCATAGCTGAAGGACCAGAAAAAACACAACCACACCGCCATCAGCCAGAAATACCGCTTCCTTTTTATCACGTCAAAATCCTGCCCTTTCTTTGGTTCGGTTCATGTTACGCCTGCTTCCATTCCGACTTACGCCGCGATCGCCGCCCTGCGATCGGGCCGCTCTGATCCGTAGAACGGGACACGCCGCCCGCGGCGTTATAAAATCCCGCTCAGCCGCGCCGTCCGCAGCGCCAGCTCGCGGATCGAATTCCTTTCACGTCCCGGAAGATACGTTTCCAGAATATCGCCGATCGGCCCCGCCCATTTTTCCGGGACACCATTCATCACGCCCAAAACGTTCCCGACCAGCCCGGCGTTGCAGTCAACGTCATTCCCAGCCTTCGCCAGCAGCGACATCGAACGGGTGAAATCGCCTTCCCCGTACCAGAGCGCGAATAAATCCGCCGCCATATTCGGGTACGCGTGGATCCAGTTATATCGCTCGAAATAACTCGCGATCAGCTTCAGCGCCTCGCTTTCCGGATGCTTCGCGAGAACGGTCAGGACAGGGCGGTACTTCGCCGCGTATTCGCTCTGCGCCGGAAGATAATTCAGCGTCTCGGTCAGAACCGCGCGCGGATCGTCCAGTTTAAACGCCAGCGACGTCATGACCGCCGCCGCGATCCCGCCGTAAACGCCGTTATTCGAATGCGAAACGATACCGTCGGTAAAAGCCAGCCGCGCCGCCTCGATCGGCTGACCCGGAGCCAGCATTCCGCAAACCATCGCCCTCATCTGCACGCCGATCCAATCTGAATAATAGTTGAAAAGCTTTCCGGATTCAGGCGGATAAATTCCCATGTTCAAATTGCGGATCGCGATCCCTTCCGCCGACCAGCCGAACCGAAGCGATCGGATCCATTCCGCCGCGATCTGGCCCGCCGTGACGGCGCGGCCAAACTTCTCTACCGCGTCGAGCAGGACCAATTCATAAACGACATCATCGTTCACCGTTTCCGGCTCCGTAACATAGTCGGTAATCTCGCCGTAGACCTCCGCGATCCGCGTCCCGGTATACCCCTCGATCGCCGTTCCGAACGCCCCGCCGCTGAGCTGCCCGAGCCAGCCCTGATAAATCCGCTCGCTGTCGCCCTGCGCGTTCGGCTCGTGAACCGAATCGCATCCTTTTTCAGCAATCGGCATCGCCGCCCGAACCTCGTCCCAGGTCATCGGATGCATATATGAATGGTACGGATGCGTTCCTATCAGCGGAGCGTTATTCAACCGCCGCAGCAGCTCCGCCGTCAGGACGCGCAGCCGGTCCATATCCTCCGGCTTGCCAATCGCCCGGCTGAGTTCGATACCATGCGGAAGGAGCTCCTCCGCCGCGCTGACGTCATAACCCTGATTACTCCATGCCTGGACCATTTCCAGATACGGGATTTCCGGCGCGAACGAGCCGGGAACCTGCGATGACCAGAACTTCCGGATCAGCTCGTCGCCATGCGGGAACACTGTCTCCGACGTATACCAGTCCGACGCCTGCTTGCGCCGGTCGACGGGAATCGCGGCGTCGCGAAGCTCCCGCTCTAATTGCCATGCCTGCTTCATCAATTCCGAACCTCCTTCCTTCTCCGCGTCGAATACACGAATAGAGCGACCAACGTCGCAATATATGGAAGCATCGACGTAAACTGCGACGGGATCGATCGCTGTAAAAAGAGACCTAACCCGTCCGCCAACCCGAACAGCAGCGAGACCAGCGCGATTCCCAGCGGGTTCCCCGATACGAGAATAACCGCCGCCAACGAAATCCACCCGCGTCCCGCCGACATATTTTCACTGAACAGCGTCACATACCCCAGCGACAGGTATGCCCCCGCCAGCCCGCAGAGCACAGCGCACCAGATCAACGACGCAACGCGAATCCGATTCGCCGAAACGCCGCTCGTATCCAGGCAGTCTCGATTGTACCCTGCCGCGCGCAGCCGCAGCCCGAATCGCGTCCTGAACACGGCGTATTGGCAGACCAGCGTTGCGGCGATCGCCAGCCAGACGATCAGGTTCTGGCCGCTGACAATCCGCCCCACGAATGGGATCCCCTCGACGAGCGGAATCCGGACGTTCGGAACCGAGATAATCCCGGGATCGGTAAACGCGCCCTTGACCTTGAAAATCTGCCTGAGCAGGTAGGTCGTCACCCCCAGTGAGAACATGTTTAATCCGACGCCGGTCACGAATTCGTCAACCTTCAACACGACCGAGAACAGGATAAAGATTAACGCGATCACCATCGCGCCTGCAACCCCGCAAATCAACCCGGCTTCCCAGGAACCGAAGGTATACGAGCCAAGGACCGCGAAAAACGCCCCGCTCAGCATCATCCCTTCCATCGCAATATTAAAAATTCCAGCATAATACGTCAGCGCCCCACCCAGCGACGAAAGCAGCAGCGGCGTCGCGGCGGAAATCATCCCATTCAATAACCCGACCAGAACCGTCATCCTTCCGCCCTCGCTTTCATTTTTCTCCGCGTCATCCCTTTCCGGATAAAGACCTCGATCGAACCCCGCCCGGCCATAACGACAAGAACGATAATCGCCTGAAGAACGGTCGTCATTTCGTTCGGGACCTTCGTGAACAGTTCCATTCCCAAAGAACCGGTTTCCAGAATCGAGAAAAACAGGCCGTACGCCAGCGTCGCGACAAGATGATTATTCGCGACCATCGATACCATAATCCCGTCCCAGGCGTAATTCGCGCCCAGGCCCTTGATGAAACGGTGCGGACCGGTCATGACGACCAGACCGCCGGCCAGCCCCGCCAGCGCGCCGGTCAGAAGCATAACCGTCAGGTAATTCTTCTTCGTCGGGACCCCGCCCAGCCGCGCGAAAGTTGGATTCTGACCCGTCATCCGCCATTCATACCCCGCCGTCGTCCGATAATACAGGAACCAGACGACCATAAACGTCAGCAGCATGACAATCACGCCGGTACTGAACTTTCCCACGCTCGGCATCCAGCCGCTTTCAGCGATCCGCGGCGTCTGAGGAAAGTTCGCGCCCGTTTCAAAGAACGGGCCCGAAATCGCCCAGTAAGTAAAGAAATCCGCGATCATGTTCAGCATCAGCGTCGTAATATACTCGTCCATCTCAAACAGCTGCTTCATCAGCGCAGCGACAAACGACCAGACCGCCCCTCCCAGCATCGCCAACGCCAGAAGAAACGGGAGCATCAGAAACGCCGGAAGCTCCACGTACAGGCCGCCGATCGTCGCGAACAGCGCGCCGATCAGGAGCTGCCCCGGTTGGCCGAGGTTAACCGGGCCGGACGAAAAAGCAACCGACGCCGACAGCCCGGTCAGGACCAGCGGAATCGAGTTCTTCAGGACCGTCAGGAAAGCGAACGAACTCCCAACCGACTGATTGAAAAGAGCCGCGTAGCTTTCGATAGCAGGGTATCCCTGGACCTGCATGACCACGCCGCAGATCAGGAACGCGACCGCAATTCCGATAAAATTAACGAATAAACTCCTACGCATCCAGCCCCGCCCCTTCCAGCATCCATGCGCCGACCTCCGCGATATTCGTCCGCTCCGTCTCCAGATCAGCGACGATTCGACCGCGATGCAGAACGAGGATCCGATCGGTAATCCGGAATAACTCCTCTAAATCCGCCGACAGGATCAGGATCGCTCGATTCGCATGGCTCAGCTCCAGGATCTGATGATGCACATATTCGATCGAACCGACGTCCAGTCCGCGCGTCGGCTGGTCCAGTAATACGAACGGCGTATCCAACGACAGCTCCCGACCCAGAATGACCTTCTGCTGATTGCCTCCCGAGAGCGAACGGAACGGCGACAGGATCGAAGCGTATGCAACGTCGAACCGGGCGCAGACAGTCTCCGTAAACGCCGCGGCGCGCCTGCCGTCGATCAGGAACCCGCCCGCTCTCGTGAACGCGCCGCTGAGCCGGTGATGCGTCATCAGCATATTCTCCTCGATCGACGCCGGTAAGCATCCACCCATGCGCGACCGGTCCTGCGAAACGAACGACATGTACCGCCGCCGGTCCAGAATCGCCGCGGACAGGAGCTCGCTCCCCTCGATCCGAAGCGATCCCCGCTCCGGCTTGCGCAGCCCCATCAGAACCTGAACCAGTTCGAGCTGCCCGTTGCCTTCGACGCCGGCGATCCCGACGACTTCGCTCGCACGAACCTGAATCGAAAGATCGGAGAGGACTTCTTTCCCGTTTTCAGCTTTTAAATCGACGCCGGACAATTCAAAAATAACCTTGCCGGCCGGGATGTCATCCTTGATCGGCTTGAACAGAACCTCCCGTCCGACCATCATCTCCGCCAATCTCGACTCGTTCGTTTCCTCCGTCGCGATCGTCGCGATCTTCTTCCCCTTCCGGAGAACGGTAATCCGGTCGCTCAGCGCCAGAACCTCATCGAGATGATGCGAGATGAACGCGATCGTATGCCCGTTGTCCCGGAGCCGGCGAAGCTCGTCAAAAAGCTGGGGAATTTCCTGCGGCGTCAGGACCGCGGTCGGCTCGTCTAAAATCAGGAACGAAACGTCGCAATAAAGCAGCTTCAGAATTTCAACCTTCTGACGCGCGGCGACCGACAGCTCGGAAACGCGCGCGTCCGCGTCCAGGTTAAACCCAAATTCATGGATTTTCGCCCGGACGATTTCACGCGCCCGTTTCCGGTCGATCCGTCCGAAGAGCCCTGTCGGCTCCTGCCCCAATACAACGTTTTCCCAGACCGTATACTCGTTAACCAGCAGGATCTCCTGATGGACCATGCCGATTCCGGAGCGGATCGCGTCGCCTGGCTCGGCGAATCGAACCGGCTCGCCCCGATATCGAACAGCGCCCCCATCGGCGCTGTACATTCCGTACAAAATTTTCATCAAAGTCGATTTTCCCGCGCCGTTCTCGCCTACGAGCGCGTGAATCTCGCCCTCGCGGAAATCAACGCTGACGCCGTCAAGCGCCGTCACGTTCGGCGGAAAAATCTTGACCAGACGGTCTATCTCAATCAAAGAATTCATAGCCCTCCCCGGCGCTGAATCGCCGAGCCGTCCTTTAGCCCGTTCCGATCGCGTTTTACCTCCGGTTCATTGCGCCATGATCAGATTCACCGCGAATCCGGCGCGTAGAAAACGGGAACCGCCCTGTTCCCCGTCCGTCTTCAACTTTAAACAGATCCTTCGAAAAGCGCCGTCGCCGGCAGGGCGCCTGAGGGTGTAAGCCGGCGGGCTTATATCCCCTCAGGCGCATGCGCTTCCGCCGCCTTATTCGACCGAATAACGTTCGACGGTGAGATCTCCATTCATAATCATGTCGCGAACCTCGGCGACCTTGTCGATCATTTCCTGCGGCAGGACGCCGCCGTTATCCTCGAAAACGACGTCAACCGTTCCGGACGCCAGTCCATAGTCCAAAACCTCGCCGGGCTTGTACGTTCCGTCGACGATCGTCCGGTAGACGTTCTGAATCGACAGCCCCACGTCTTTGATATCTGACGCGACAACATGCCCCGGGACAATCGCGTTCTGGTTCGAGTCGACGCCGATCGAATACAGGTCGCGCTCGCCTGAAGCCTGAAGCACGCCCATCCCCGCGGCCGCCGCGACCTGAAAGACGATATCCGCGCCCTGATCGTAAAGCTGAAGCGCGGCCTGTTTCCCCTTCGAAGAATTTTCCCAGTCGCCTAAAAACTTGACCTCCGTCCTGACGTCCGGATCAATATATTCCGCGCCGTTTTTGTAGGCAAAAATGAACGACTGGACCGTCGGATCGGTATCCCCGCCGACGACGCCGATAATCTTCTCGGGGTTGACCTTCGGCATGTCCGACGACGTTACCAACGCGGCGACCACGCCGGCCAGATAAGCGCTTTCTTCTTCGACGTAATCAACCGACGTAATCGTCCCGCCGGAATTCTGAACCGTCGTATCTAAATTCACGAAAATCTTATCCGGGAAATCGTCCGCATACTGCTTCAGAATATCTTCGTATCCGTAGGAAATCACGAAAATAATATCCGCGAACTGGACCGCCGCGTTAAGCCCCGGTTCATACCGCGCTGAATCAAAGCCACATTCGATCGTTCGATAATCCAGCCCGAATTCCTCCGCTAACGCCTTCATTCCGGCTTCGCCTGAATCGTAAAACGAGTTATCGCCGAGCGACCCGTTGATCAGGAAAATCGCCTTCGTCGTATCGATCGCGAAAACCGCCGATGACAGGACAAGAACAGCCACTAAAACCGCAGCCAGCAGAAAGCCCTTACTTCTATTCAACTTTAACATGCGCCTGAATCTCCTTTACGTGATTAGAAAAGTATCCATACATTTTACCATTTTCAATCTGCCGCGGCGTTTTATTGTCCGGCAGCGCGCAAAGGTTGTTACCTTTTCCAATTCCTGTAATGACATTCGTCCTGTTCCTCGAAAGCGGAGGGAAACCGGCTCCGTCCGTCTTCCCTCCGCTCTTCAAGCCGAAAATACCGCCGTAAAATCGGGTTATACTTTATAAGAAACGGCGTCCTCCGGACGAGAGAAAGCGCCGCCAACAATCCGAAAAGGGAATCCGCATGAAATCACTCGAGGAACGACAGAACCTGATGGGCGAAAACGTTTACACGTTCACAGCCAAACCGGACGCAGACGCAGAAATCAAAGCCAGCCTCCTGCTCGTCCATGGATTAGGGGAACACTGCCGCCGGTACGATCACGTCATCCAGGCCATGACGGACGCCGGAATCGCCGTCACCGCGTTCGATCATATCGGCCACGGCAGAACGAGCGGAAAACGCGGCGTCTACCGCTACGCGACCGCATGGCAGCTCATCCGCCACTTTCAGGGGAAACTCCTCGCGTCCGAACCCAGCCTGCCGTTCTTCCTCTATGGGCATTCGCTGGGCGGCGCGCTGGTCTTAACCTATGCACAGCGGTTTCCCGCAGATATTCGCGGCGTCGTCGCCAGCTCGCCCGGACTGGGAACCGTTCCGCCATACCCGAACTGGCTGACCGCAGCCGTCGGATTCCTCGGGCGGACGTTCCCAAAACTGACAACGCCGAATTTCCTGCCGCCGGAGAATCTTTATCATGGCGCAGGCGAAGATAAAATCTATACAAAAGACCCGCTGGTCCATGGCGTCCTGTCGCTTTCCCTGGCGCATGACCTGATCACGCTCGGCCGTGACATGGTCGAGCGCAGCGACCCGTTCCCAGTCCCGCTGCTCCTGCTGCAGGGCGGCGCCGACCGATGCGTTGATCCGGAAATGACCGCGCGGTTCGCGAAAAAAACCGGGAACGAAAAAGTCGAATTCGTCGCTTATCCCGACGGCTATCACGAGCTGCATAACGAGCCGTTTCTGAAAGAAGACGTTATTCAAAGGATGATCGACTGGATCGTCGGGAAAGCCTGAGTCCGTAGCGCAAATATGAAAAAAAGGCGTTCTCTTTTTTTGAGAACGCCCGATTTTTTAAATTCCAGCTGCCTGATACGCGCGGACGAGTTTTCCCGCGGAATCCGTGTAATACGGGAGCCAGAGGATCCCAAAATAATCGACGAAAATATCCTTCTTCATCGGCGATAAACTGACCGTCGAATACTTTTCCGCCAACGCGCTCCATTTCGCCTCGACGGCCGCGATCGCGTCCTTATACGCTTCAGTCTCCCGTTCGAGACTTTCGGTAAGCTCCTCCAAAACGATCGTCGCCTTTTCAAGCGCGTTGCCGGCGTTCGTTGACTGACCGAACTTGTTAATCGACGACGAAACCGACCGGCGCCGCCCCTGAAGGAGGCTCAACGCGAATTCGCCAATCGCGCCGATTTTTTCAATATTCTTCGACTTGACCTTGTCTTCCTTATCGTCGACGTCGGCGGCCGCCTTGCGAATCTTCGTTTCAAGCCGGTCGACCGTCGTCTGATACGCCTTGGTCAGTTTATCCTTCTCCGCCTTGGATGCCTCGTCAACCTTCGTCCTGCAGAGTTCGATAAACTCCTTCTCGGATAACTTCGAATCCCCGTACACGCCCAGATCCTCGTTGCTGTAGACGACCGTTTTCCCATCGCGGTAAATCGAATCGATAAAATCCGATTCGCGGCTGCGGATTGAACCCGCGCTCAGCATCCAGCCCGGAACCGGCGCGTAATAAACCGCGTCGCTCTCCGGACGCTTCGAGAGCTGGTCGCCTTCGATCGGATCGATCATATAATCCGACCAGCGGATCGTCGTTCCGCGAATCTCCTCGTCTTCAATCAGCGCGGCCTTACGATCCGTCAGATCCAGATCGTATTTGCGCTGCGTAATCCGGTATTCCGCCTGTGCGAACCAGGCCGGCATATAGGTCATCAGCGCGCCGTCCGAATCCAGCTCCGACGGGGACTTCGTCGCCCGCAGGTAATATTCGCCGATCGTCGCCGCGATCTCCGGCTTCGTTCCGTCATTTTTCGTCTCGTTTGCCATCTCTTCTATTTCCTCTTCGTGATAATCCTGGCGCCGGGGCCTGCCGTCTTCGCCGACCTCTCGACTTAATCCAAATTCAACCAACATCGGCAGGCGGTTCCTCGTTACCGGCCCCGCCAGATAATTCAGCGCCCACCGTGTCGTAAATACCTTTAATCCCGGTTCATGCACGTTCATGTACAGGAACTGCCGCTTTCCCAGCGAAGAAATCAGCCGGTTTGCCTGCGTCCGGTCGATCTGGCCCTCTGTCGTCGTGAGCCCGTCGATCAGCCGGTTCTTGTCCTGCTCCGTCTGCAAATGACCGACGAACCACGTTCCCGCGTTCGAAAGCGCTTTGTAATCGAAATCGATCGGATTCTGCGACGAGAGGATCAGGCTGACGCCGAACGCGCGCGCCTGCTTCAGCAGCCGCAGAATCACGCCCCGAGACGCTGGACGCCCGGTCGCTGGAAGATAGCCGCTGATTTCGTCAAAATAAACCCCCAGCCGTAAGTTACTCGTCCCGGGCTGCGTTCGCATCCATGCCTCGACCTGAGAATACAGCATCGTTACAAAGAACATGCGTTCATGATCGCTCAGGTGCTGAATGTAGAAGATATTAAACCGTGCGCGGCCGTCTTCCGTATACAGCATCGAACCAACGTCCAGCGATGGCCCTTTTTTCCAGTTCTGAAACGACGGCGACGCCAGAAAATTATTCAGCGCCATCGCCAGCCGGAAACGATCCTTCGGCGGGTACATCCGGTCGATCGGCAGCGCGCCCAGCTTTTCGAACGGCGGCTGATCGATCGCGTTGATCATGTCCTCGATCTGGATCGATTTATTCTGGTTCCAGTAATGCTCGATGATATTCGCTAAAAGGATATGTTCCCGGCTTTGAATCGGATCGATATTCGAATACCCGACCAGGTCCAGCAGCGCCGTTACCGACGTTGAAATCAGCTCGCGAATATTCTCGTCGCCCTCGCGCCAGCTTCCCTGCGGCGGATCGTAGGTCGATAAAATATTAATCGGATTCGCGATCGTCGATCCCGGCGTAAATACCGTATAATCGACCCGGTTCAACGCGTCAAGATCCGGGCCCGCGTACCCCCATCGTTCCAGACCCTCCCGCCATTTCTCCGCCGTCTCGTCCGCCAGAACCGAAAGCCCCTTATTTAAACGCGCCGGCGCCTCCGGATCGATCCAGTGCTCGAAATCCTCGCCGCGCAGCTCAGGAAAATGCAGACAGAGGTTGACCAGGTCGCCCTTGGGATCGATAATAATCGCCGGAATATTCTTCAGCGCGAATTCTTCGAGTAAGACGATCCCCAGGCCCGTCTTCCCTGAACCGGTCATTCCCGTAATCACGCAATGCGTATTCAGGTCTTCCGGTTTATACAGGAGACTTTCCCCGGTCTCTTTCCCATCCGGGCCGACGAGACGGCCTAAAAAGAATTTATGAGGATCGACAGGCGACATATGATCTCCATCCGAAAAAAATTCCCGAGGATTCAGTCAGATACCGATACGCTTCAAATGACAGCTCGAATTTTTTAAAAGAATGAATCGCTCTATGAAATTATACATGAATTCTTTCAGCAGCAGCGGAACATTCGCAAAAAACAAGTTATCAACTCCCAAACGGTTCAAAAAGAATCAGTTCGCACCAAAAACCGCGGAGAGGAGTAAAATCAGAAATACAAAAAAGAATCGATAGAAAAAGATCGAGGTATCGTTATCATGTGGCTGCTTTTCGCTTTGCTATCCGCGTTCTTCGCGGCGCTGACCTCAATTCTCGCGAAAATCGGAATCGAAGGCGTCAATTCGCATCTCGCAACCGCGATCCGAACGATCGTCGTCGTCGTGATGGCCTGGGCCATGGTCTTCATGACACAATCGCAAAGCGGCATCGCCGGAATCAGCCGGAAAAGCTGGATCTTCCTGACGCTCTCCGGTCTCGCGACGGGCGCGTCTTGGCTCTGCTATTACCGCGCGCTCCAGCTCGGAGACGCGTCGAAGGTCGTTCCAATCGATAAACTCAGCGTCATTATAACGCTCGCGCTGGCGTTTGTCTTCCTGCGCGAAGAATTCACGGTAAAATCCCTGATCGGCTGCCTGATGATCGGCGCGGGAACGCTGATCATGGTTATCTGAATAGAGAGAAGAACGTGATTTTATTTCGCCGGAACGACCCAATAATAGCGGTCGTCCGCCTCAACCGTCCATCCGGTCACGTTTTCGTCCGCAACATGAATTTTAATCCACATATACTTCCCGTCGCAGACCGGTTCAGCGTCCAGCGCCTGGAACATCATCCCGGCGCGCAGAATAGTCAGCTGTTCCCCGGTCGTTTTCGGCTCGGATCGCACCTTAATCGACGAACCGCTTAACACCCCGGCCGCGCCCGCCTCGAACTGATGGCGCATGTCTCCACAGCGGAACGCAGAATCGACCGTCGGCACAATCGTCGGCGGAATTTCAGTCGCGTCCGCAGCCGTCGCCTCCTCCACCGGTTCAGCCAGCGTCTCGGTCGCCATACTGACGATGACCGGAGCTTCCGGAACCGCCGTCGCCGGCTCGGATCCCGTCGTCATCGCCGCAAAGCTTTCAGCCGCCGCCGCTTCCGAAACCGCCGCAGCTTCCGGAAGCGCGGTCATCTCTTCAAGAGGCGCATCGAGGAGAACAACGGCTTCGCTGGGATCGCCGTAAACCGTCGGCGTCGGCCCCGCCGCGTCCCGGTCCTCATCCAGGGCGGAAAGCCTGAAATCCAGGAGCGTGATCGACTCGCCGGTCGCCTGGATCGATTCCGCCAACCGCCCCGGCGATGGTAAAAACGTCAGCACGCCCAGCTGCCACAATGCGAAACCCGAAAAAAACAGCGCCGCCGCAGTTCCCAAAACGATACCGCGGACGCTCTTTTTTTGGGGGGTCGGAACGTAACCGCATTTCTGGCACCCCGATGTCTCAGAATACAAGTATGATAAGCAATTCGGACAACGGGTAACGCCGGAGACCGGCGGCGCTCCTTTTTCCACCTGGGGAGCGCCGCAGTAATGACAAACGGCAGCGTCGTTCGGGATTTTCCGGTAACAGTTCAAGCAATGCTTCATCTAAAATCAATGTTCTCCGATTTAAGTATACCGCCGAAAACGGCGGCAATCGACCCGCGCGCCAATTTAACCCATGCGGCGCGGGGAAACCTCCCATTCCGGTCGGCCGACGGAACGTTCGGGCCGCGCGATCAGGAGACCGTCAAATTCTCTGATCATTTCAGGGTATACTTTTTTACAGATCAAGGAAGGATCTCCGCCGTGAAGCAGGAAGCCGGCGGCAAACCTTCCTACCGGCAGCTTCACTATTTTTTTCATTGGAATCGGGATTGACGGAATCGAAACGACCTATCGCCCCAAACCGTTCCGACCATCTCATCAGCCAGAAAATCCCGAGACAACCGGACATTCAGTTCGTTTTAAGGATTTGAGAGGGAGTTTTATGCTTTATTATACGAACGAAATTGACGAAGTTATTGAAGACCTGAAAACGACTTCGGACGGGTTAACGCAGCAGGAAGCCGCCGCCCGCTTAGCGCGGAACGGTCCAAACGAGCTCATCCAACCGACGAAACCGACGCGCCTCCAACGATTCCTGAAAGAGCTCGCCGATCCGATGATCCTGATCCTGCTCGTCGCCGCCGCGATTTCCGGAATTACCGCCGCGATCGAAAATGAGTCGTTTGCCGACGTCTTTATTATCCTGTTCGTCGTCGTCCTGAATTCGATTTTAGGCGTGTATCAGGAGAACAAAGCGGAAGAAGCGATCGAAGCGCTTCAGAAGATGACCGCCGCGCAATCGAAAGTCATCCGCGACGGACAAAAAACGTCCGTCCCCAGCGCTGAACTCGTCAGCGGCGATTTAATCCTCCTCGAAGCCGGAGACGCGGTTCCCGCCGACGCGCGCGTAATCGCGTCTGCGTCTATGAAAATCGAAGAGGCTTCGCTGACCGGAGAATCGGAACCGGTCTCGAAAATGATCGGCCTCATTCAGCTCCGCGGCAGGAACGACACGGTTCCGCTCGGCGATCGCAAAAACATGTGCTACATGGGTTCGACCGTCGTTTACGGGCATGGCGCCGCGATCGTCACCGCTACCGGAATGCAGACGGAGATGGGAAAAATCGCGGCGTCCATCACCGCCGCGGAAGAAGAAATGACGCCGCTCCAGCGCAGCATGAACGAATTGAGCACCGTCATGACCCGGCTCGTCATCGGCATCAGTGTCTTTATTTTCGCGTTCGCGATCATCCGGAACGGGGCGTTTACCGGAGACGCGGTCCTCGATACGTTCATGATCGCGATTTCGCTCGCCGTCGCCGTAATTCCGGAAGGGCTGGTCGCGGTCGTGACGATCGTCCTCTCGATCGGGGTCACGAATATGTCCCGCCGAAACGCGATTATCCGAAAGCTGACCGCCGTCGAAACGCTCGGCTCTGCGCAGGTTATCTGCTCAGATAAGACCGGAACGCTGACGCAGAATAAAATGACCGTCGTCCGGACGTTTACTTCCGACGAAAACCTCCTCGCCCGGGTCATGGCGCTCTGTTCCGACGCAGAGCTCGCTCCCGGCGCGACGCCGGAAAACCCGGCGACGATCGGCGAACCGACCGAAGCCGCTCTCGTCGCTTACGCGTTCAGAAAGGGAATGAATAAAAACGAAACCACCGCGCTTCACCCGCGTTCAGGCGAAGCTCCGTTTGACTCTATGCGAAAAATGATGTCGACCATTTATGAATTCGACGGAAAAATCGTCCAATTTACAAAAGGCGCGCCGGATGAAATTCTGAAAAAATGCCGCCGCGTTCTTCATAACGGCGAAATCGTCGAACTCGGCGACGAAATCCGCGATTCGATTCTCGCCGCCAATAACGAAATGGCGGGCGAGGCGCTTCGCGTCTTAGCCGGCGCAATACGCGAATATGACGCGCTCCCAGCCTCGTTCGAAGCCGCCGAGCTGGAAAACGACCTGATTTTCGTCGGACTGACGGGGATGATCGATCCGGTTCGGCCAGAGGTCGGCCCCGCGGTTACTGAATGCTACGAGTCGGGAATTACTCCGGTCATGATCACCGGCGATCATAAAGAAACCGCCGTCGCGATCGCCAGGCAGTTAGGAATCCTCAAAGCCGGAAAAACAGCGATAACCGGCGCGGAACTAAGCGAGCTATCGGACGAAGAATTCGAAAAGGAAATCGAAAGGATCGGCGTTTACGCCCGCGTTCAACCGGAACATAAAGTCCGGATCGTTAAAACCTGGCGGAAGCTCGGACGGGTCACGGCGATGACCGGCGACGGCGTCAACGACGCGCCCGCGATTAAACATGCCGATATCGGCGTCGGAATGGGGTTGACCGGGACGGACGTTACGAAAAACGTCGCCGACATGGTCCTCGCGGACGACAACTTCGCGACCATCGTCGCAGCCGTCGAAGAAGGACGGCGCATCTTCGATAACATTCAAAAAGTCATCCAATTCCTCCTTTCCGCGAACCTCGCTGAAGTCATCGCGATTTTCGTCGCCACGCTGTTCGGGTTCACGATCCTCAAGCCGGTTCACCTACTTTGGATCAACCTGATTACCGATTCGATCCCAGCGCTGGCGCTCGGCGTCGAAGATCCCGAAGGCGACCTGATGAAGCGGAAACCGCGCGACCCGAAAACGCATGTCCTCGGCAACCGCATGGGTATCGACATTCTGTACCAGGGCGTCGCCATCTCGATCCTGACCCTGGTTTCATATATCATAGGGCATTATATGGAAGCGGGCGTCTGGGAAATCGCTCAAAGCCCAGACGGAATGACGATGGCGTTTACGACGCTGTCGCTGGCGGAAATCGTCCATTCATTTAACATGCGCTCGCGGAAAAATTCAATCTTCACAATCAGGACCGTTAATTGGGGCCTGATCGGCGCGGCAGGGATCGCGATTATCCTGACGGCCGGCGTCCTATATACTCCGGTTCTCGCGAACATGTTCGAATTTGAAATGGTCAGCCTGACCGAGTTCGCGGCCGCGATCGGGCTGGCGCTGCTGACGATACCGGTCGTCGAAATCGTAAAATTTATCCAGCGGAAAGAAAATCAATAACCTAAAGTCGTTTTACAGCCCCGGGCCGTGATTGCGCCCGGGGCTTTTCGTCTTCTCCGTCCGATCCTCACCCGACCGCCTCGAACGGATATACGACATGATAATACCAACCCGCCCCCGCCATCGAGCCGATCCGGGCGAGAACGGCGACCCGACCGTCCGATTCCAGATAAATCATCAGGTTTTCAAACGAAATATTTTCGTCTGAAATCGTAAACGCATATCGGTCGTCATACATTTCGCCGCGGTATTCCGCCGGAACGCCCTCGTTCGCCAAAATATATTCCCACCCCGCGGCATCGCGAACGGACGCTAAAAAATCGTCTTCTGAATAACCGAAAAGCTCGATCAAATCGAAATTGTCAAGCCGAAGATCACGATTTATATCGTAGACATAAACGAAATATTTCGGTTTCCACCAGATGTCCCGATATTCCACGATTAACGAAAGGATTCCATCCGTTAACGACGCATTCCAGTCAATCAAATACGTCATGGGGTCCTCGTCGCCTCCGTCGTGAATAAGCTGGAGCTGATCCCGCGCCAGCGTTCCGATCGTTTCGTCGATTTCAACGTTGATACTCCGCGCCGCAGGCGAATCGATTTTCAGCTCCGGGACGCGATAACCGTACGGGAAAATATCTCCATATTCGTTCTGATATTCGCCTTCGGCATGGATCAAATCCTGAACCAGCTCCGTTAAGTCCTCCGGATCGGCATCGGGATCTTCCGGATCATCGCGCTGAGCGGTCCCGACCGGCTGAACCGAGAACCTCGAGGGGACCGTCGAAGAATTTTCCCGGGCCAGCGCCCCCGCGCCGACGCCTATCGCGAATATCCATAGAATCAAAAGAATCGGTAGAATTTTCCTATACATGCACAGCCTCCTGTCCTTACGTCCGTCGTCGGGCCCGGGCTCCTCCGAAGAAGCAGAATCGCCGCCGCCCGCAGTAACGCTGATATCATTATATCGTACGCAGCCGCCCGGGATTTGCACCGGTTTCACCAATGCCGGGAACGCGCGGATTCAGAGTATTCTTTTCAGCTATAATAGCTATGAATTCGAATGACAGGGAGTCACACTTGAAATTACCGCTGAAACGCCTGCTGGGAATCGGCGCCATCGCCGCTATCGTCATCGTCATCGACCAGGCCTCTAAATTCACGGTCCGGAACGCGCTCGCGATTCGCGAGACCTGGACCCCGATCGAAGCCCTCGGCGATTATTTCCAGATCGTCCATTGGAAAAATACCGGCGTTGCCTTCGGGCTGTTCCCCGGCGTTGGCTGGATAATGCCCTTCGCCGGGTTAGTCTTTCTCGCGCTGATCGTCCTTTTCTATAAACCGATCCTGAACGGATCTTTTTCCTTCGCAATCGCGATCGGGCTTCAGCTCGGCGGAGCGATCGGGAACCTGATAGATCGGCTGAACCCTGAAATCGGATATGTCGTCGATTTTATCTGGATCTGGAAATACCCGGTTTTCAATCTGGCCGACTGCGCGGTTGTCATTGGCGCTGGGATCCTGTTGATAACGCTCTGGAAAAGCGATCTGGCCGCCGTGAAAAAGGCTCAGCCATCTGAGTCCGGCGACGCGCCCACTAAAGACTTTAACACTGCGTCCACGGCAGACAAAGCCCATGAATAAACCGTTCGAGATCCTGTATGATGGGACCGTTCCGATCCGATTGGACCAGTTTTTATCCGCGGAGTTCAGCGAAGCGTCCCGTTCGCGGATCCTCCAATATATTAAAGAAGGCCGCGTCTCGGTCAACGGCAAGCCCGCCGTCAAAGGCGGCCATTGGCTCAGCGGCGGCGACCGCATCGAGCTGACGCTGCCTGAAGAGCAGCCGTCCGCGTTGGTCCCGGAGGAGCGCGAACTCGATATCCTCTACGAAGACGAGAACACGATTATCCTGAACAAACCCGCCGGGATCGTCGTTCATCCTTCCTTCGGCCACGAAAGCGGAACGATCGTACATGCCGTCCTTGCGCACTGCAAGGATTTACAAAGCTTCGGCGGAGAAATTCGTCCCGGCGTTGTTCATCGGCTTGACCGCGACACCTCCGGGATCCTGATTCTGGCCAAGAACGAAAAATCGCTGATTTTTCTCCAGTCACAATTCAAATCGCGTGAAATCGATAAACGCTATCTGGCGCTCGTCGACGGCAGGCCGCCGACCCCGGTCGGACGAATCGAAGCCCCAATCGGCCGCGACCCGAGGCGCCGCCAGATGATGGCCATCCTGCCCGCCGATCAGGGCCGCGCCGCCGTAACCGAATATTTTACGAAAACCGAATACCGGCGGCATACGCTCCTGGAAGCCAGACTGCTGACCGGCCGGACGCACCAGCTCCGCGTCCATTTCGCCTTTCTGAAGTGCCCGATTGTCGCCGATAACCTCTACGGCTACCGGAAACAATCGATCCCGCTCGGGCGCCATTTCCTTCACGCGCACAAAGTTAAGGTTACGCTCCCGGGCCAGACGCAGCCTTCAATTTTCGAAGCGCCGCTTCCGGACGAGCTCGCGAACGCGCTGAAAGAGCTCGAACCGGAGCGTATCAAATAAAGCCGCCCGGTCCGAAGGCAGGACGTAGGAATACAGACAGCTGCGTATCTCTACGCGAAGTCCCTGCTTATCGCGCCGCGGAAAGCCCTTCGCTGCGGAGAATGAAATGCGTCACGATCAGGTACCCGGCGGCCGCCAGCGCCGTTACGCCCATAACCGTCTGGTTCCAGTTCAAACCGCCGAGCGACACGAAATCAAGCCGAAGGAATTCGAGCACGAAGCGCTCAACCGGATACAAAATCAGGTAAAGCGCAAACGTATCGCCCGGATTGAGGCGCTTCCGAAATTTCCGATCCGCCCAGATCAGAACGACAGCGTTGATCAGGCTGAAAATCATCTCATACGCAAAAAGCGGATGGTACCGTGAAACGCCGGCGTATCGAGCGAGCCGGAACGGCGGATCGATCGTTATCGCCCAGGGCAAATCCGAAGGCGCGCCATACAATTCCTGATTGAAATAATTCCCCAACCGCCCGACCGCCTGGCCCAGCGCCAGTCCCGGCGCCGCCGCGTCAAAGAAGTCCGCCGCCCGGAACCCGTACCGGCGGCAGAAGAGCGCCATTCCCGCCGCCCCGCCGATAATCGTGCCCGGAATCCCCAGTCCGCCGTTCCAAACCGCCAGGATCAGCCACGGTTGGCGCAGGTAATACCCGAACGACAGGCCGGAAGACGCCGACGGGAAAACGACATGCCACAGCCGCGCTCCGATCATTCCACCGATAAAAAACCAGATCAGGCTATCCCAGGCCGTCTCCGGCGCGATTCCTTTTTCCTTACCGAACCGCGAAAACAGCTGTGTCCCCAGCAGGATCCCGGCAATCATCGTCAAACTGTAAAATCGGATCGTCAGCGGTCCGATCTGAATCGCCTGCGAAAGGATCGTCATTTCAATTCCGTCCCGTCTCCCTGATCCGGATTGTCCGGCCCCGGCGCATCCGCTCCGGGTTCAGCCGCCGGCTCCGCCAGGCCTTCGTTCGGCTGAAGCTGCCGGCGCATGTACAGGAGCCGCTGAATCGCGGTAAACTGCGACCCGATCGCGATCGCCCAGACCGCGATCACGGGAACCCCGATCAGGAGACAGGGAACCAGGAATAAATACCGCTCCAACCGCGACATCAGTCCCAGCTTCATGTTCAGTCCCGCGATCTCGCCCTTTGCGCGCGTGTACGATACGAGGATCGACCCCATAATCGCCAGGTACGCGACCATCATCGTAAAGAATTCGTTTCGCGCCGCATAATAATAAATAAATCCGGCGAAGACGATAAACTCGGCGTACCGGTCGGTCGTCGAATCCAGGACAGCGCCGAACGCCGTTCCCTTCCCGCCGGTTTGCATCCGCGACATCGTCCCATCGAAGAAATCGGTCACGGCGAAGAAAACCAGGAGCAGTCCCGCCAATGTAAAATGTCCCCCGGCGATCGCAATCGCCGCCAGAACGTGCCCCAGGCAGCCGATCAGCGTCACAGCGTTCGCCGTCAACCCGATTTTCAGCAGATACCTCGAACAGGTTTCTCCAAACGCCCGGAACGCCTTGCGCATTTTATCCGTAAAAGTCGTATACGTCTCGTTCATTCGTTTTTATTCCTCCGTTACGCCAATTTTCTCTTCTAAATGATCCGCTTCGTCCGGCGACCAAAGGACCTCGCGCGGTTTACCGCCCGCCTGCGACGGGCCGACAATCCCTAAATCCTCCATCCGCGATAAAATTCGTTTCGCGCGCGGGAAGCTGATTCTGAACTTCGTCTGTAAAAAATTCGTTGTCGCCCGTCCCGTCATGCAGACGGCTTTAACCGCGTCGCGGAAAACCTTATCATGAAGCTCCTCGTCCTCCTGCTGCGCGATGATCGTCTCCCAGGGGGCGCCCATTTCGTCCGTGTTTTCCGGCGGAGGCGCAAGCCTGCGCCAGAAATTAACGACCGCGTCGATCTCGCTGTCCATCAGCATCGGCCCCTGGATCCGCAGCGGCGTATGCTGGCTGGGCTGAACCAGGTACATATCCCCGCGCCCCAGCAGCTTTTCCGCGCCCTGTTTCCCCATAATCACGCGCGAATCGATTCCAGAAGCAACGTTCAGCGCAATCCGGGCCGGAATATTGTTCTTGATCACGCCCGTAATCACCGACGTATCCGGCCGCTGCGTCGCGAGGATCAGGTGAATCCCGGTCGCGCGGGACAGCGACGCCAGCTTATCGATCGCTTCCACCCCCGATTTATCCGGCCCGTTCATGATCTCGGCGACCTCGTCGATAAAAATAACGATCCGGGCCATCGGCTTCTCGCCGCGCGACAGCATCAATTGATTATGCGCTTCAATTTTATTAACGCCGTTCCCCTCATTCTCAAACAGCTTGTACCGCTCGTTCATTTCGAAAACAGCCCAGTTCAAAACCGCGAGCGATCGTTCGAACTCTGTCTCAACGTTGCCGTACAAATGCGGAACGCCGTTAAATCGGAAAAGCTCGACCCGCTTCGGATCGATCATGATCACGCGCAGATCCTCCGGCGAATTATTCATCAGCAGACAAAGCGCGATCGAACGCATGCAGATCGATTTACCCGAGTTCGTCGTTCCCGCGATCAGCAGGTGCGGCATCTGCTCCAGGTCGACAACGACCGGCTTCCCCGTGATATCGCGCCCGAGCGCGATCCGCAGCTTCGACTTCATTTCCCGGAACGTCCGGCTTTCCATCAGCGGCCGCAGCCGGACCGTCAACGCCGCCGGATTCGGCAAATCGATCCCGATATACGATTTCCCTGGAACCGGCGCCTGAATCGCCAAATTCGTGACGCCGAGCTGGACTGCCAGATCGCGCTCGACCTTCGCGACATCCCCAACCTTAATCCGCCTCGAAGCGCCTTCCGGACCGGGTCCGCGCCTGGAACTGGGACGCACCTGATATTGAATAATCGCCGGGCCGACGCAGTGCGATACGATTTCGACCGGTGTTTCCAATTCCTCCATCGCCGTCATAATCGCCTGAACCGTGTCGGTAACGTCGATCTCCCGATTGATAAACCCCATCTCCGGTTCGAGCAGGTTCATCGGCGGATATTTATTCCGATATTTCCTCGATTCCAAATCTTCTTCTGACTCCTTATCCGTTTCGCGGACCGGCGCGGGAAGCTCCGGCTCAGTCGATCCGCCAATCTCCTCCACGGTCGTCTCGACGGGTTCGGATTCTCCGGCCGTTTCCGAAACTGTGGAACGGCGCATGGTCTTTTCGCGCGTTTTGACCGCGTTCGCCCGCGCCGCCGCGATCGCCCTGATAAAAAAATCCCGTGCGCTCAGCTTCCCGATCAGCGCCGCGGCGGCCAGCACGCCGGTTATTAATCCTACCATTTCGCCGGTCTCGCCAAAAAGCCGGCGAAGTACCTCGTGCAATAAACAGCCCAGACGACCACCCAGCGCGCCTTTTTCCGTCGCCAGGAACGTCAGCAGCGTAAAAAAAAGAAGAAGCAAACCGGCGCACTGCCGCGCGGTTACGATCAGCGGCGGCTTTCGCAGCAGCGTCCAGACAGAACTCAGCGTCATTCCCAGCAGCAGCAGCGTAAACACGTAACGCCCCGCCCCCAGCCAGTTCAGGAAAAACCGCTGAACCCGAAGGAGAACCCGCCCACCGGCCGCGCCGGAAAAAGCGACCGCGCTGAAAATCGTCAGGAACGCCAGAGAAATCGTCAGGATCAGCAGACGGCTCGACCGCTCCGGCGACCCGTCGTCAGCCGTCCGAACGTTCATCCGCCTCAGCCGCATCAGCCGCGCCCTGTGCCACCGAATCGCGCACTTCGTTTTCTGCAGCGCTGAGATGCTTCGCGACCTCTTCGATCGCGACCTTCTGCTTCCGATAAAAATCAGCCTCAGACATCGCCAGCCTGCGAACGATTTCCTTAACCTTCCGTCCTTCGATAAACTTTAAAATCAGAATATTATACAGCGTCCACTCCAGCGAGATACTCGGCTCGCCATCCGGACGTGTCTTCTCGATCGCGTCTCGAAGCACCTTTCGCAGCGCGTTAATTCGATTTCCGTCGGATTCGCCAGTCTCCATCCCGACAATTTTCCAGCTTAAGAGCGGACTTTCGGAAAGCCGCGGCCCGCCCCAATAGTGCGTCAGCGCGTCGCGGACCCAAAGCGTCACGTCCGACGGGAGCGGCGGGGTCCCTGCGCCGAAGCCAACCTCCGGATTCAGGAGGCTGACCGTTCGATAGCGCTGATTCAATTCATTCTCCGAAATCCCTTCGAGCGTCCGAACCGTCCGCGCGTAATAACGCCGCTGCCAGAGAACCTGAGCGCAGTCGACCGCCGCCGACAGCAAAACCTCCTGAATCGACGAATCGTGCGCTCCGTCCGAAACCACGGTCCCGATCAGCGCCAGAAAATACGGATCGTCGTTCCCCGCGATCGGATATTCAATCGGGAGATAAGCGAATCCGCCTGAGCACGAAACGGTATCCGATTCAAGCTCCGACGACACCGCCATCCGCTCGGCCGCGAACGCATAGATCGCCTTCCGCTGCTCGTTGGAAATCAGGCCAGCCGTAATAATCGATTCCGGCTGACCGGAAACGCCGCCAACGACGACGAACGCCCCCGATACCTGAAGCTTGTCGCAGATCACCGAGCACAGCGATTCGAGATACGTTTCCATTTCCGCACGGAAAATCATCATGTTTTCCAGCTCAGACAGCATTTCGTAGTCCTCGTGTCCATAGCCGGAATAATTATTCCGGCGCATCAACGGCGTCAGGACCGTGATAAAGTATTGCAGCAGCAAAATCGAAACAACCGTCAGAAGCGACGTCAAGCCCTCCGAGTTAATCGCCAGGACTTTCGCCGTGCGCCGGACCAACGTCACCAGGATCAGCGTCACGCTCGCCGTCACCGGGCCGCGCAGGACCCATTCAATCAGGCGGAGCCGGACGACACGATGCGACCAGGTTACGCAAAACGTCACAACCGCATACGCCATCAGGAAGATCATCGACAGCAGCCCGAGATACGCGAAAACGCTGAGCGGCCAATACCACCAGAGCGCCGAAATCTTAAAGCGGAAGCCGGCGAAAACGGAAAGCGTCGTACTGACCTGAACGGTAATTGAACTGATCAGCAGGTATCGCATCCGGCGCCGGCTCGTTTTCGTCTTCGTTCGGCTGACCGCAAGAATCAGGATCGTAATACAACCGATCAGAATCAACCCGGTCCAGACCCAGATCCACGGCTGAAAATCGCCAAAGCCGGTTATCGTACCTCCCGAAGCGAAAAGCTTCGGATTGACAAAAATTCGCCCGTCCAGCAGCAAATAAACCAGAAAAGCCGCCGATAAATACGCGCCGATCGTCGCGAGCCTCCGGGCGCGGCGCAGCTTCGCCCCGGTCATCGCTAAAATTGTCAGCGAAAAATGAAAAAAACCAGCGTATACAAGGAAGAAACCGCTCCATTGCGCCAGCTGCATGGCGGAAAAGAACTCGATCGAATCCGTCGTCAGGCTAAACGCGTTCGCGGTAAAAATCCCCGCCAACAGCGCTAAAATGACCGTAAAAACGCGGGCTAAAACCTCCTTCCTTAGATATCCGAGGAGGAATAAAAAGACGGAAAAACAGGAAATCGCCACGCCGGCGATCAGCGCCTCGCTGATCGTTCGCAGGACCGGAATCAACCAGACTGAATAGTTTTCCATGATTCGCCCGAATCCGCCCTTTACCGGACCATCTTCGAATAAAAAAGCGCAATTTCAAGGTTTGGAAAATAAAACTCTTCGTATCCGCCGGGAACGTACCCCTGCTTCCGGATAAACGCAATCGCGGGTTCGTTTTTCGCCTGAATCGCGACGGTTATCCGCCGAAGCCCCCGCTTCTTCGCGATCAGCTCCGCCGACGCGGCCAACGCGCTCCCGACGCCTTTTCGCCGCTGATCCGGCTGGACTCCGCCCTGACAAAGCCGCAGACAGCTCAATCCAGCGTCGGCGTCCAGGCAAAGATATCCGACAATGCGATTGTCAATCGTCGCGACCAGAACGTCATTCCGGCGAACATAGGCTTCGAGAACTTCGGGCGCAACGGACTGAAACGCGATCCGGTCCCGCCTCGGCAGCCTGACCCTCTGAAACTCCGCGGTAATTTCTTCCTGTTCCTCCTCGATTCGCGCCTTGAAAACGAACTCGCTTTCGAAGTCTAAAACGATTCGAGCTAAAAAAACCCCGTCGGTCATTGCCGCCGGCCGAACGACTACAGTTTCACTTTCCATACGCATCGCCGCCATCTTTCGGCAGAATTCCAGCCGCGTCCCGATCGTGGACGGCTATTCCTCCGTTTCATTCATAATCCGAATCGATACGTCGCAGGGCGCCCACGCTTCGTTCGTCTTGCTCAGGACTTCAAGCCGCAGGATATAATCGCCATTTTCAATCTCGGTCGTCGCCAGCGGCCCCAGCGTCCCCTCGATCACGGGAAGGTTCCCCGCCGAAATCGCGTTCCAGCGCGACGGATCATTAATCGGCGCGTAATCATAGCGGAAAAAGCCCATCTCCGGAACGTTAACCGTCGCTTTCAGCGTATAAAGGCCGCTGACGACCTCCGACGGTCCCGGCGAAATCCATTCTAAAACGCCCTCCTGACAGCCGCCGGCAAACCCGCCCTGAACCTCTTCCCCGCCGGAGCGCTGCGCTTCGCCGACGATTTCCGTATCGACTTCCGGCGTCGTAAGCGCCGCGCCCGTTCGCAAATCGAACGCCGGCAAATCGGAAATCAGGTACTTCACGGACACAAATTCCGCCGCTAAGAGCAGGCCAGTGACGACAACCATAACCAGCGCGGTATTCAACTTTTTCTGCGCGTAATCGCGTTCCAGACCGAAAATCGTCGCGTTCCAGTCCTGCGTCGCAGCCAGCAGCTTTTTCAGATAGATCGCCAGAATCAGCCCAAGGATGACGTAAATCCAGGTCTGATAACGAACCAGAAAAATTAAAAGAGAATCCATTCTCCGCCCTCGTCCCGACTGCCGAACTGAAAACAACCGCGCCGTCAACCGAACCGGCCCGTTTCCCGCCGGTTCCGCTCCGCGCCGCCGTCCGAAGCCTCAGAGGCTCGGAAGAACTTCCTTTAAAATCCGGATAATTTTCGGCCCGATACCGCCGGCGGCTTCGAGCACCTCCTGATGCGTCGTTTTCGTTTCGCCGTCATGCGTACAGGCGTTCGTAATTCCCGAAAACCCCAACACGCGCATTCCACAGTGATTCGCGGCGATAACCTCCGGAACCGTCGACATGCCGACCGCGTCCGTCCCCGTCGCGCCCAGAAAACGAACTTCCGCCGGCGTCTCGAACGAAGGCCCGGAAAGCCAGGTGTATACCCCTTCCTGAATCCTGACGCCGAGCTTTTTCGCAGCCTGACGGACAAGCGCCTGATATTCGCGATCGTACGCCTGCGACATGTCCGGGAAACGGGTCCCGAATTCATCGAGATTCCTTCCCCGCAGCGGATGAAACCCACTCATCGCAGCAAAGCTGATCTGATCCGTGATCATCATGACGTCGCCAGCTTTAAACTTCGGATTGATCCCGCCGGCCGCGTTGGTAACGACGAGCGACCGAACCCCCAGCAGCCGCATGACGCGCACAGCAAAAATCAGATCCTCCGGTTCGTATCCCTCGTAAAAATGGACCCGCCCCTGCTGAACGAGAACGCTCCGCCCCGCCCAGGTCCCGACGACAAGCCTGCCGGAATGACCCTGGACCGTCGACCGCGGCCAACCCGGAATCGACGCCGTTTCGATCACGACCGGATTTTCAACCTCGTCGGCCAACGGGCCCAGTCCGGAGCCCAGAACCAGCCCAATCTCCGGTTGGATTTGAAT
>CALIHP010000020.1 GCA_938020565.1 uncultured Anaerolineaceae bacterium
CTTTTTTTTGTTTTAACGGCGTCCCGGGAGCGGCGCGACGCAGGGCCGCCAGCGTCATTCCCTGTCAGGATTCAAATGTCGCATTTGCCTGTTTCGGTCAGGACGGGATATTAGTACTTTTCATACTTTGTCTTATACTCGGCTGGGACAAAAAAGCGAAGTAATAGCGGAGTGGCTGCTTTGATTGCCGTTCATCCGTTCCCAGCTTAACTCTTCTGAGGAGCTTAAGGTGTGCTCAACTCAACTGCTGAGATTATAGTTCATTCGGTGCAGGTGGCACTGCAATCTATGGTTATTTTTAAATTTGAAAAAATGAGGATACCATGTTATATTCAGTAGTTAGCGATGCCTAATTAAGGGTGGATTTTCTGGGAAAAGGCCGGCGGAAGATCCTGCATGAGCAGGAAGATCGGCGTCAAAATCGAAAAGCTAACATTTACGAAAAGGCATCCGATATCAATTTCATGCACAATCCAATATTGTGAAGTCGGTTTTTCAGTTTTCAGCAGTTTGAAGGAGGCAATTATGAGCATTATAGATTATTTCGCGATGAATGTCGTGCCGAAAATGTACCGCGGAAAAGGCGCGCTGCACCCTGCGGCCACAGGGGAGCTTGGTTTTGGGGTCCGTTGTGTCCGCGAATATGACGTCAACATCTTCTTTATTCAGGGAGATCGGCATCTTGTCGCTATTGACGCGGGATATAAAAACTACCCGCGGCTGGGGGAGAAATGCCGCAGGATTGGCGTCGATCCTGCGGATGTGACGGATCTGTTCCTGACGCATGTGGATCCGGATCATGCCGGCGGGCTTGACGTGCGGTCCGTGGATTCGTTTAAAAACGCCAGAATCTATCTGGGGAAGCTGGAGGAGAACTACCTGAAAAACACATGGCATCGGAAGAAAATCGGGCCAGTCGGACTGAAAAACCCGGTACGGATTGCAAGAGAGTATCGGCTCCTGGAGGACGGAGAAACGGTGACGCTTAGGGATCTAGTGATTACCTCGCTGTTGGTTCCGGGGCACACTCTGGGACACTGCGCTTATCTGGTGAATGACAGGCTTTTGTTTACAGGGGACTCGCTTGCGATTAATGAAACCGGCGGCTACTGTTTCTTCGATATTTTTAATCAGGACAGCGACCTGAACAAAAAGTCTCTGGAACGCCTTAAGGAACGTATGTCCCGTTATGACCTGAAGGCAGTTTTCACCTCTCATAACGGGTGGACGGAAGACGTGAAGGACGCTTTCTCCTGCGTGGATACGATCCCCGTCATTTCAAAAGCGAATCCCTTCGATAAAACGGCGCCGTACGATTGCTTTTTGGATCAGGAATAAAGCCGCGGACCCTCAGTTTTCCTGTTGATCTGGCTGCGTTTGCTTTGACAACTTACAGCAGGATCTCGCTGGTCATGATTTCCGCGCCTGATGGAACGGCGGAAACGCGAAAAGGTGATATACTTACAAGTTGACTGGTCCCCTCGGCAGTGATTCCGCTTCCGGGCGCAGGAGACTTGCAAATTTTTTATCAGGAGCAATGGTCATGGCTTTATCGAAGGAACAGAAGTTAGAAATTCAGGAAAAATTTGGAAAGCACGAAGGCGACAGCGGTTCGACCGAGGTTCAGATCGCGATGCTGACACTTCGGATTTCCGAACTCACGGAACACCTGAAGGTCAATAAGCACGACGAGTCGTCTCGTCGCGGTCTGTTGAAGATGGTTGGGTACCGCCGCCGTCTTCTCGCGTATCTCCGAAAAAAGAATTTTACGTCGTATCTTGAGGTCAACGAAAAGTTAGGGCTGCGCGTCAAATAAGAAAACAGGGTGATTCGAAAAGCGTAGATGATTTACTCATCTGCGCTTTTCAAAAACGGATTTGACCTCGCTCAGATCCGTGTCGTTTGTCCGAGCCGCTCGTTGGGCATTGAAATAAGATTAGAAACCGGACGCTTTTCCGATCTTCTTTCAGTCCCTGACCGCGGCGCAAGTAAAAAAACAGGTATTAGAGATGAAACCGGAAACTAAAAAGGTTACCGCCGCGGTTGGCGGCAATGAGTTTGTATTTGAAACGGGAAAACTGGGGCTTCAGGCCGGTGGTTCCGTTACGGTCAGCTGCGGGGAGTCAGTCGTCTTCTGCGCGGCGACAATGAGCAAAGAGGTTCGCGAAGGGCAGGATTTCTTCCCGCTGACGGTCGAATATGAAGAGCGCATGTACGCCGGTGGACGGATCCCCGGGTCGTTTTTCCGCCGTGAAGGACGTCCGTCGGGTGATGTCGTGCTGACGAGCCGGCTGATCGACCGGCCGCTCCGCCCGCTGTTTGATTCGGATATCCGCAATGAGGTTCAGGTTATTCTGTATAGTCTCTCGACGGACTATGAAACGCAGCTGGATATTTTAGCGCTGAACGCTGCTTCGGCCGCGCTGATGATTTCTGATATTCCCTGGAACGGGCCGATTGGCGCCGTTCGCGTTGGCCGGATTGACGGAAAATTTGTTATCAATCCGACGCATAGCGAAATGGAAAAATCTGAGCTCGATTTGCGAATCGCAGGGACGGCAGACGCGATCCTGATGGTCGAGGCGGGCGCGGACCAGGTCAGCAGCGAGCTGATGGTTGAAGCGCTGGAAATGGGTCATCGCGCGATTCAGCCGCTGATCGAGGCGCAGCTGCGCATGGCGGCGGAAGTCGGAAAACCGAAGGCGGATATTCCGCGCTTCGTCGTCGATGGGGAAAAAGCTGAGCGTCTGTATGAACGATTCGGCGCCCGCATGGACGCGTTGATGGACGTGGCGCATACCAAAGCGGAGCTGGCTGACGGTATTGAAGCGCTGAAAGCTGAAGCCGTCGCTGAATTCGCCGGAGACGACGAGGCGCTGATCGATGAGTATCATGAAGCGTTTGAATCGGCTTACAAGAAAGTCGTTCGGAGCCGGATCCTCGATCGTCATATCCGTCCTGACGGCCGGGAGCTGACGGAGATCCGTCCGATCTGGGCGGAGGTCAGCTGCCTTCCGCGCGTTCATGGGACCGGGTTATTTACTCGCGGCGAGACGCAGGTCATGACGTCAGTCGCGCTTGGAACGCCGCGTGACGCTCAGGAAATCGATACGCTGTCCCCGGTTACCAGCAAACGTTATATTCATCATTATAATTTCCCGCCGTTCTGTACCGGCGAGACGAAGCGCCTCGGCGGTCAGAGCCGCCGCGAGATTGGGCATGGCGCGTTGGCGGAACGGGCGCTGATCCCCGTGATTCCGTCGGAAGCGGAATTCCCGTACACGATTCGCGTCGTTTCCGAGGTCCTCAGTTCGAACGGATCGAGCTCGATGGCTTCGGTCTGCGGCTCGACGATGGCGTTGATGGACGCGGGAGTCCCGATTAAAGCGCCGGTCACCGGAATCGCGATGGGACTGATTAAAGAAGGTGAAAATTTCGTGATCCTGAGCGATATTCAGGGCCTCGAGGATCATTTAGGCGATATGGATTTTAAGGTCGCCGGGACTGAGGCCGGGATTACCGCGCTGCAGATGGATATCAAAATTCGCGGGATTACGCCGGAGATCATGCGGAAAGCAATCGCGCAGGCGAACGATGGCCGCGCTCATATCCTGGGCAAGATCCGCGAGGTTATCGCCGCTCCGCGTCCAGACCTGAAGCCGTTCGTTCCTCGAATGACGACGATTCAGATCCCGATCGAAAAGATTGGCGCGATTATCGGTCCGGGCGGGAAAAATATCCGCTCGATTCAGGACGAGACGAATACCAGGATTGATATCGACGATAACGGGCTGGTCTTTATTTCTTCCGCGAACGGCGCGAATTCGGAAGCGGCCTGCGAAAAGATTCTGAGCATGATCGAGACGGCGATCCCTGGAAACCTGTATACCGGGAAGGTCGTTCGGATTACCGATTTTGGGGCGTTCGTTGAAATTCTTCCGAACGTTGACGGCATGGTCCATATTTCGCAGCTCGATACCGAACGCGTCAATAAGGTTGAAGATATCGTTTCGTTGGGCGACGAAATTACCGTCATGGTCACGGGCGTTGACGACGGGAAGGTTCGCCTGAGTCGCCAGGCAGTTCTCGAGGGCTGGACGCTGGAAGAGGCGATCGCCGCCGATTCGAAGAAGCCGGGCGGCGGGAATCGTGGTCATAACCGCCGTGATAACGATCGGAACCGCGATCGCGGAGGACGCGGCGCGGGCGGCAGGAAATAAGAGCCGGATAGCCGGGAATAATCGGAAGACCGTATTCAGAGAGAACGATCCAGAGTACGGTCTTCTTTTATTCCGGCGGCTTTGGAGCGCGCGGCTGAACGAGTTCTCGATTCAGGAAGCTCGCTTTGACGGCGCATGGGAATGGATATGCCGAGAATGTAACGAATCATACTTGCTTAATTCTTTCAGAATGCTATAATACAGAAAGAAAGGAGTTTGGAAAGATGGCGAACGCAGTTAACGTGAATTTTCGTTTGGATGAAGACGTAAAAAAGAGCATGGAACAGACATGCTCGGAACTGGGGCTTTCGATGAGCGCGGCGTTTACGATTTTCGCGAGGAAGGTCAGCCGTGAGAAACGGATTCCTTTTGAAATATCCGTCGATCCGTTTTATTCTGAGTCCAATATGGCCCATCTCAGGCGCGGGATTGCCGCTCTTAACGCAGGCAAAGGTATAGAACATGATCCAGTTGAGGCGGAGCCGTGTGAAAAAGATTTGGTTTGAGGAAGCGTGGGAGGATTACCTGTATTGGCAGGCTCAGGATAAAAAAATTCTGAAGCGGATTAATATGTTGCTGAGGGATATCGAACGAGAGTCTTTTAAGGGTATTGGAAAGCCGGAACCCTTGAAAGGCGAATTGAGCGGTTTTTGGAGCAGGCGCATAGACGATGCAAACAGGCTTGTTTATCGTATTGTTAACGGCGTTCTGGAAATCCTATCCTGCCGCGGGCATTACGATGATTGAGTATTCTGCGTTTGCGGATCAGACAGGGGACGATAGATGAAGCTGAGTCATATTATCCTGAAGGTTAACGATCTCGATCAGGCGGTCAAAATGTACCGTGAGAAAGGGTTTGCGGTCGAGTACGGGAAAACGAAGAATCCGTACAACGCGCTGATCTATTTTTCGAAAGGGCCTTATCTTGAATTGCTGGCCAGGACGGGAATGCCCAACTGGATCAAAAAGCTGATGCGGCTTTTTGGATACGGACTTTTCATGGATCGGATGGACAGGCTGGATAGCTGCGGGCCGGGTTACTGCGAGCTTGCGTTTGAGACTTATGAGGGGAATTTTGACGCAGAGCGCG
Organism: uncultured Anaerolineaceae bacterium; assembly: GCA_938020565.1. Classification (GTDB taxonomy): domain Bacteria; phylum Chloroflexota; class Anaerolineae; order Anaerolineales; family Anaerolineaceae; genus Flexilinea. The sequence continues at coordinate 5,311 of CALIHP010000020.1, forward strand.
CGATTTTAGCGAAATATGGCGTTCGCAGCGGCGGGCTTCCGAGCCGGCGCGTCGATACGCAGGGACGCGACTTGCGGTTTAAACTCCTGATTCCTGAGCCGCTCGACGTTCCGTTCTTCATGACGTATTTTTCGGTCGATCCGAAGCCGATTAACTTCGTTCATCCGAACGGCGTGAGGCGAATCGGGAAGGTTCTTTACCGGACGGCGCCGGAGCGTTTTCAGATGATCCGGGAGCTCTGTGATGACGACAGGCTGGAGCTCGCTTCCGGGCGCGGGATCGAGGTCGAGTTCGAAAAGGCAGGGGCATAGATTATCTTAATAACCGTCCCCGTGACTGCCAGGGGGACGTTTTTTTTCAGCGATCGGCGCGAGATCAGGTAAAATGAGTACATGATCAATTATCGTTCGCAATCGAAAAATCAGGAGATCGAAGCGAAATTTCCGATCGGCGATAAAGCGCAGCTGCGCGAGCGGATTCTGGCGCTTGGCGCTGAATTGAGGATCGACGAGGTGTATGAGCTGAACTATATCCTCGACCGGGACGCGGCCCCGCTTCAGGACTCGTATCAGCGGCTCCGACTCCGCCTTCAGGGCTCGGTCGCGACGCTGACGTATAAGCGCAGCCTGAAAAAAATCGAGGGCGTCGCGTTCCGTGAAGAGGTCGAAACCGAAGTCTCGGATTTCGAGAATACACGCCTGATTTTAGCGCGGCTGGGGTATACGACTCGGTTCATCTACGAAAAATATCGCAGCGTTTTTCAGGCGGACGATTGCATGCTGATGCTGGACGAGACGCCGATCGGGACGTATCTGGAAATCGAGGGCGATTCAAATGACCAGATTTTCGCGATGGCCGAGCGGCTGGGGCTGGATTCGGGATCGGCGATCGACTCAGGGTACTATCAGCTTTTCCTGAACTGGAAAGCGGCCGTCGGCGTCGACGACCGCGACATGATTTTCCGCAATTGATCGCCGGGGGCCGGCGAAATTTACGGGACAGCGCCCGGTTTATGACAACGCTGCGTTTTCGGTCGGAAGTTCCCCGGTCAGGACGTTCGCCCATTTCCCGGAACGAACCCGGAATGTACAAACGGTGGCGGTCGTAACCCATTCCGCTGCCATCCCGAGATAGACGACCGTGATTGGGAAGTGGAATCCATGCGTCAGCAGCGCGGTTGTTGGAATCCCCGCAAGCCATATCGAAAGCGAATCTGTCAGCATACAGAAGATCACGTCGCCGCCGCTGCGCAGGATCCCGATCATCATCGTATATCCAAGCGCGCGGATCGGGACTGACAGCGCGCAGATCATCAGCAATCCTGACGCGGCCTTCAGCGCTTCGGGAGAGAGCGCGTAGAACGAGAGAATCCGATCTCGAACCAGAAAAAGAACAAGCCCGAGAAGCGCCGCCGACGTTCCGTTGAGCCAGCGGGCGAGGTCCGCCAGCCGGCGGGCATGCGCGATTCCGCCGCGGCCGAGTTCGTTTCCGATCAGCACGGCGCAGGCATCGCCGAGCGCGCAGATCGTGATAAACAGGAGGGCGTCGATCGGCGATACGGCGGCGGCTGCCGCGGCCGCGACGGTTGAAATCTGCGCAAAGAGCGAGTAATAAACGTTGACGCCGGAGCCCCAGAGCGTTTCGTTGATCAGGACGGGCAGCGATTTTTTCAAAACTTTAACGACGAGAGCGCGCCGGAAGACGAAGTATTCGCGGATTTTCGCGGCGGCAGGCGTTCCGAAGCGGAACGTCAGCGCGATCATCAGCGTTATTTCAACGAATCTGGAGATCATTGTAGCGATTGCCGCGCCTTTGGTTCCGAGCGCAGGCGCGCCGAGTTTTCCGAAAATCAGGACGTAATTCAAACTCAGGTTGACGAGGAACGCGGACGTCCCGGTCAGCATCGGAATCCGCGTGAAACCGGTCGAACGATTTCCTGCGCTGAAAACCATCGTAACCGGATAGAAAAGGAAAACCGGAGCCTGAAACCGGAGGAATTCCCCGGCCATCCGGATCACGGCGGGATCGTTCGTATAGAAGTGGATGATCCGATCGGGGATCAGGACGACGCCCGTAAAGAAGAGGGCTCCGAGCGAAGCGCCGATCGTCAGGAGGACGCCCATGATACGATGAATCGTTTTTTTATCGCGGATCCCCCAGTACTGCGCAATGAAGACCGAGCCGCCGCTCCCGAGGCCGAACAGGATAACATGAAACAGGCGGGAAAAAAATTGGGTATGGATATTGACGGCGGTCAGCGCGGCGTCGCCGAGCGCCCCGACCATCAGCGCGTCGAGCAGGTTGACGGCTGTCGTGGCCGCCGATTGAATCATGATCGGATAGGCGATCCGCCAAAGGGCGGATATATCCTGTCGTGTTTCGGCGCTGAGGCGCGGCGGCAACGGTATCATGTCGTTAAGCATACCTGATTTAATCGGGAGCGCGCTGAATTCCGCAGGGGCGCATGAGCAGGGTTCACAAAAAAACCGCGCCCGGAAGCGCGGTTTTTTCAGCGGATGAATGCCTGAAAGGTTTAGTAATCCGTCGATTCGTACTCGACTACCGCCGGATTCAACATGCGCGCGAGGTCCTCCAGCGTCATGACCTCTTCTGTCTGGCTCTGAGTTTCGAAATCAAGCGATTTAACCGTAACGGTTTCGGCCTGAGGATCGAGCGTCGCGTTGAAAATTTCCATTCCCATCATGACAAAGGCGACGCTGCTGTCGGCTTTGTTGATCTTGAGCGAAAACCCGCTCATCATGCCCATTTCGCCGGCGCTGATTTCAATCTCGATCATCGATTCCGCTGCGTTAAAGGTCAGATTGACGATTTCGGTATCTCCGGACGTCAGTCGGACCGTTTTCGTTTCATCCTCAAATTTGAGCGTGATCGAATCGCCGGACGACTCAGCCCCGAGCTCCGCCGTCGCATCAGAAAGACCTTCCGCCGCGATCGTAATTTCTTTAGTCTCCGGGTAGAAATATGCCGTGAAAACTTCGACGCCGTCGGCGGTCACTCCGAACGATTTATTTTCAGGGTTTAATTCAAGCGTGTATGTCGCCGTGGAAGGAGCGTCTTTGTCGGCGAGGGTAGGCGTTTCCGGCGTTGTTAAGATTATCTGATATTTTTCGGGAACGAATTCAAGGGTGCTCGTCCTCTTATCCTCGAGCCCGGTTATCGAGATCTTGTTGGTTTCCGTGAAAGCGATTTCAAGCGCGTCGCTGAATTCGCGTTCTTCCTCGAATTTCGCGGCGATCGTCAAAGTATTGTCGCCGAAGCGGACCAGGAAGTTGTTCTCCATCATCTTTCCGTCTTCGCCGGGCGCCTCATACGTGATCAGCATCGTATCCGCTTCCGGTCCCTTCGAGAGCGATACTCGCTGCATGACTTTTCCGGTCGCGTCGGTGTATATGTATGAATTGCCTTCGGCGGTCATTGTCATGAGGCCCATGATATCAAGCGAGTTATCAGAAGCAATGGTGATATTCGATTTCGCGAATTCGGCCTTCGATTTTTCGTCTGACGCGGTGAGCCGGAACTGTTCTTCAATATAATCTTCTCTTCCATCGTCGACAATATTTTTCTTTAATTCGCTAAAAATAAAGTTCCTGACGTCGGAGGTCATATCGTCTTTCCAGAAATCGAAATTGTCGGCAAGATCGACGATTTTACTGAGCGACGTGTAAGCTTCGCCGGCGTCAAAATCAGAGATATAGTCCGCGATCGTTTTCAGCGCCAGACGCGCCTGATCCAGTTGAGCTTCGGTTACCGGAGCCTCCTCGAAGTCGGATTCTTCCGGAGCCGCTTCCTCTGCCGTCGTTTCGGATTCAAACGTAATCTGCGCGAAGGCTGGAGCCGCGATTAACGAAAAACAGAACGCAAAGATCAATAAAACGGATAAAAACTTCTTCATGATTTCCTTTCTGTAGCGTTCAGGCGCTACTGCCTTATCATCCTCACTAATCTGCCTGCTACGGATAAACGCTGCGTTCGTTTCCGAAGATCAGCTTTTCAAACTATATCATATTTTTACCCGCGGATTATTCGAAATGAATCGGATTATGTATTGCGACGAGGCGGCGCATGGGACGGAGCCCCGCCGGGCGTTACATGTTTTCGATCAGATCGAAAAGCCATTCGAGGAAACCTTTTCCCCGGCGGTAAGGCGATCGCGAGGCGGATTTCAGCTGGGCGGGGCGTTCCGAAGCGTTTCGGCTGGCTGCGTTTTTTTCGCCTGACGGTCGCGGAACGGATTTCCGCGCGAAGGCCTCTAAAAAATCGCTGGCTTCGCGGTAGCGGGCGAACGCTTTTTCGAGCTTTCGGAATTGCGGCGAGTGGACGCGGCGGCGGTTGTTGACGACGCTGTACCCCAGAGCCTTATGCAGCAGCTCATGATACATCACGAATTCGAGAACGTATTCGGGCGTATCCGCGCGGTTCAGCCGCCGGTTGATTGTCAGTGTGTCGGTCGTATAGTTGTATTTCCCCATGGTATATTTCGCGCCGCGCGCGGACCAGGACAGCTTCGGTCTGGCGATTTTTCCGCCGAAGTAGGTCTGGCTGACGCGGACGAAGATCTCGTCGAGGTCGAACGCAGGCGCCGCTTTTTTCATCCTTTTTCCAGTCCTCCGCTGATCTGATTGTCCTCCTCTTCAGCGTCGGTTTCGTCGCCAAAGTCCAGATCGATTTCGAAACGCCGCCGCCAATCGAGCCGGGCGCGGAGCAGCTCGCGAAGCCCGCTCGGCGCGTCGGCCTCTTTGGCCTCGTCCGGATCGATCCCGTCGGCCGGAAGAAGCGTCAGCCGGAAATCGACGAGCGAAAGACGGTACAGCAATCCGTTCCTTTCGGTCAGGTAGAGCGTCTTCCCGTCTCGCGCGATCCGCAGTCCGGCGAACGCGCGCTCGGCCGCGGCGTATTTCGCCGGCACTTCGAAGCGCAGCAGCTCCAGTTCTCCGGGAAGGGAAAACGCGAACAGGGTTCCCCCGGTCGTCAGCGCGAAAACGCAGCCTGGTTCGCACGCCAGCGCTGCGCCGGCGATTCGCCCCGGCGCGTCGTCGGGAAGCGTCCGCGACAGGATCGTCTTTCCGCTGGGGACGTGGGTAACGGTTAAGCGGCGCCCGGACGCGCTCGCGAGCCAATCGCGGTCAATTTCGTCGGAAAACGCGCTGAACGGGGCGGGGAGGCGGAAGCGTCCGACCGGGCGCCTCCGGTCTATATCGATCAGGAGCGCTTCGCCGTTCTCATTCGCGATCAGCGTTCGGTTTTTTCCCGGATCGAAAGCCGCGTTCGTGATCCGCGTTCCCGGAAGGACGGTTTCACGAAAAAGCTCAACGCCGGTCGGATAGGAAAAAGCGGCGATCGCCGACGATCGGTCGATCAGGATCAGCCGCCGACCGTCGCGCTGGACCCAGATCGCGGCGATTTCGTCCTCCGCGGCGTTGAACTGCTGAAGCTGGCGTGAGGTCGCGAGGTCGAAAATACGGATTGAACGGTCGGACCAGCCGCTGATCAGCCGTTTCCCGTCCGGACTGAAAAAAATGCGACGCGGGATCCGGTTGGGGAGACGGATCTCAAGGAGCGGCGTTTTGGAAAAATCCCGGTCCAGCGCGGAAAGGCGTCCGTTCGCGCTGACGAACGCCAGGGTTCTTCCGTCGCCGCTGAGCTGAAAATCGACCGGCGAGCCGTCGATCGCGAGCGCCGGTTCGGACGGGACCGGCGGGAACGGAAGTCTCGATTCATGGATAAAGGCGGCGATCCGGTCAAACAACGCGCGTTCTTCGCCGTCTCCCGCCTGAAACCCCTCCGCTTCCAACCGTTGGATCGCGTCCGGCAGGACCGCGAGCGGCGCGGCCTGCGCCAGCGCCCATTGTCGGGCCGGTCCGTCGGGCTGCCGCGACGCTGCCTGAAATTGCCCTGTCCAGTCGGAAAGGCTGAAAACCGGGCGCGCCTCGCCGAAACGGTCGTCCGGATGAAGCGCCGCGAGCCATTCCTCGTCGCCGCTGCGCGCCGCGGCCGCGATCAGGCGGACCTGGAGCGACGTATCCGGCCCGTCGAAGACGCGCAGCAACGCGCGGAAAGCGACGTCATTTTCTTCATAGCGCGCCCAGTTTTCGATCAGGTAGAAATAAACCGCATTGTCGGCGGGATTCGAGGGAACTGCCTCGAACTCAACACAGCGTTCGCGCACGGCGTCGTCGTCGACCGTCAGGAATAAATCCGCTAAGAGCGTTTTCCCTAAGGCGGGGCTGTTTTCGATTTGCGCGAAGAAACAGGCGCGCTCTTCACGGTTAAACGTCGGAAACGCACGGATGACTTCCCGGCGTTTGTCCGGATCGTCCGCGTCCGCGATCCAGCCGGCGATCGCCGCCCAGCCATGGAGCGAGGTTCCCGCGCGTTTCAGCAGCGCCGCCCGGACGGCGTCGTTCGCGGCTGAAAAAGCCCCGATCAGCGCATCGAGCGCCGGATCGGTTCTCAGCAGCCGCTCCCGCTCGTTCAGGAGGAGCAGCTTCGCCGTTTCCCGGCGGGGTTCGGTCGATTCGATTTTTTCCTGTTTCAGGAAGGCGAGCGCCTCGGGATTCATCTCGTCGATCGCCAGCGCGAAGAGCGCGTCGATCGCGGCCGGATTCTTCCGCAGCGCAGCTTCGTCTTCCAGCACGCGGAGCGCGCGGACGCGAACCGCTTCCGCCGGCGAACGCACTGCGGCTTCGATCAGCAGCTCCGCGGCCTCCGTGGCGCCCGCTGAAAGCGATTCGCTAAGCAGGGTCAGCGCGCCGATACCGGCGAGCCGGTAGGTCGAATCAGGCGGAAAACTGCGCGGGATTTCCGCCTCTGTCAGGATCGATCGCAGTTCCGAAAGGAGGTCAGCCCGGTTCATTTTCTTCCAGCGTCCCGCCTCAGCTCATTCGCCGGAGGATCAGCCGGATCCGCCCGCTTTCGTCGCGCGTTTCTTCGACGAGCGAAAAGCCGTCGGCGGTCAGCGTCGACAGCGCGGTCAGGTAGGCGTACGTCCGGGTCAGCTCGGCGGTAAACGTTTTCTGATCCAGCTGGATCAGGAACCAGTCGGCAACGATCCGGTATCCGTTTTTTCCAGGGATGAATCCGATCGGCGCGGAATATGGCGGCGTTACCGTGAACTCGACGGTCCGGGCGCGGCCGTTGGCGCTGATTTTCTGATTCGCGGATGGGTTGACCTCGTATCCAAGCGTTCGGAGCGCTTCGAGGAGCACGGCGCGGTCGCGGAACTGGGTTCGCAGGATCGACAGGTGCGACATGCTAATGGGCCTGACTTTCCGGGGCGGAGGCGGATTGCGCCCTGCCTTCGCTGAGCCAGGAGCGCAGCCGGGCGACCGCTTCGCGCTGCGAAACCGAAAGCGGAACCTGACGCCGGAGCGCTTCGAGGATATCTTCGGTCGTAAATTCACGTTCGCCGTCGTTGAACGCGACGTACATGGCGTCGATAACCGCCTGTTCCAGTTCGGAGCCGACGTAGCCTTCCGACGCTTCGGCGAGGCGGTCCAGGTCAAAAGATTCGGGGAGACGGCGTCGTTTTTCGAGATGAACCGCGAAGATTTCGCGCCGTTCGCGGCGATTCGGTAAATCGAGGAAAAAAATTTCGTCGAACCTTCCGCGGCGGAGGAGCTCCGGCGGGAGCGCGGTAATATCGTTGGCGGTAGCGACGACGAAAACCTCGCTTTTCTTTTCCTGCATCCAGGTTAAGATCGAGGCGAAAACGCGAGCCGACGTTCCGGAATCGCTTCCGCCATGAGCCAGTGCTTTTTCCAGCTCGTCGATCCAGAGGATACACGGCGCGATCTGCTCGGCGATTTTCAGCGCGCGGCGGACGCGGCTTTCCGATTCGCCGACGAGACTCCCGAAGAGCGCGCCGACGTCGAGGCGGATCAGCGGAGACTGCCAGGCGCGTCCGATCATTTTCGCCGTCAGCGACTTTCCGGTTCCGGGAATCCCGATCAGCGCGATCCCTTTCGGCGCGGGAAGTCCATACGCGGCGGCGTTGGCGCCGAAGGCTTTTTCACGGGAGGTCAGCCAGTCCTTCAGGACGTCGAGTCCGCCGACGGATTGTATCGTTTCGTTCGCGTCGGTATATTCGAGCGCTTCGCTTTCGAGCAGGGTTTTCTTCTTTTCTTCGGCAACCGCGGCAATATCTTCGTCGCTCAGGAACCCGGATCGGGCGATCGCTTTGGCAAACGCGCGCTGCGCCTGAGCGCTGGTCAGCCCGAGAGCGGCGCGGACGAGCCGTTCTCGCCCGGTTTCGCTGAGCCGGAGCGTCGTTCCCGGCTGGAGCCGGAGACGGTCGATTTCAGCGTTGATTTCAAACGCGTCGGGAAGCTCGAACGGAATTTCGACGGCCTCGCTGCGCAGCTCGACCGGGAGCTCGTCCTCGACCGTCGTGATCAGGATCGTTTTCCGGCTTTGCCGGAGCGTCTGGCTCAGCGTCCTGAGCCTGCGCCGGACGGTCGGGTTATCCCAGAACGCGTTGAAATCTTTGAGGAGGAAGAGCGCGGCCCGATCGGGCGCGGCTTTATCGATCGCTTCGAGCGCGGCGAGCGGGTCGCGGCCTCCGTCCGGCGCGTTTTTTCCGCGGAGCGGCGTAAACCCGGCGCAGATATCCCAAGAGATCAGCTCCCGGCCGGTATTCGCGGCGAAGGACAGAATTTCGCCCTGGACGCGCGCTTCTTCCGGCGTCCGGATCAGGATCAGCGCAGCTTTCGCGCGGATTTGGATATCGAGTTCGGCGATAAATCTCATGTCCGAAATTATACTGTACGCGGGCGGGGCGCGATCCTGAATCGTGGCGGGCGTGAATTTCGGCTTTAGCCGGCGGATAATTTCCGCTGATGCGCCTTGATTTTTTTTATCGCCCAGTCGTAATGGCTCGACGTGGCGCTGACGAAGTAAGAGCCTAACGGACTTCCGCCGACCCATGGATAGACGCCTTTCGAAAACAGTTCCTCGTTCGAAAACTTTTCGGCCAGCGCCAGGACGTCGCGATGCGACGCGGTCAGGAGCTCCTTCGCCGTTTCGATCGGAGTGGTTTGATGGTCCCGCCAGAAAGCGACGTTCATTTCGCCGTACGTTTTCCAGTTGTACGGAAGCGGTATAAAGGGTTTCGCTTCGCCCTTTTCGTTCGACTCGACCCAATTCAGTAAAAGCCGGTGCCATTCGTACAAGTGAATCAGGACATCGCGCAGATTTTTATCCCGGCGCCAGTGCGCTTCCTTTTTCTTCGGGTCCGCGCTGAAATCGAACGGAGTTCCCAGTTCCGTTTCCGTCATGCCGTCGATCAGGCGGTTCAGCTTTTCGTATTGGCCCGCCGCGGCGGCGATTAAATCTGTCTTTGTCGCAGGTCTGCTCATGAGGCTTCGTTCCTTCCGTTTTCCGCGCGGCGTTGGATTCGGGGTTTCGTTCCCCGCGCCGCGCGAAGCTGCTGATACGAACAGGATAGCGCATGAACGATGACAGCGTATGTCAGGGTTTATTTTTGGCCATGATTTTCGCGGCTTCACGCGCTAAAACGCCGCGCAAAAAGTCGGGCCGGATCACGTCGACAGCCGCGCCGAACGAGAGAAGGTACCCGACGAGCCAGCCGTCTACCGGCATGACTGCCGTGACGGTCAACTCGCCATCCCGCGTTTCGCGGATTTGTCCCTCTGTGAATTCGTCGTAAACGCGCCAGGCGAATTCTTTCGGGAAACGCAGCGTAATCTCCTCGCAGCTTTCAGGAACCGACGCCGTTTCCTCGGGATATTCGAGCGGCGCGAATTCCTCGTTCAGGACCTCGCAGGCGAGGATCCGGTTGATCTTGAAAAGACGGAAAGCTTCCGTCTCTGCGCAGCGGGCTTTCAGGTACCAGTCCTTCGCTTTGTAGCTGAGCTTCAGCGGGTATATTTTTCTTGTTTTCCTCTCGCCCCAGGAGCTGACGTATACGATGGACAGAGCCTTCCGTTCGAAGGCTGCTTTCCTGATCCGCTCATATTTAACGGTATCCGACGCCTCGTTCCCCCAGCGGGAAAAATCGATCTCCATCAGGCTTTCCGCTCGCGCGTTGAACAGGGCGGAAAGCTTCATTAATAAATCGTGATGACCGCCGCCGGTCATCTTCGACAGGCTTTCCAACGCGGTCAGAAGCGTCGTTTTTTCGTCCCCGGAAAGGAGCGCTTTTCTGAGGATAAAGCTGTCGAGGAGTTGGATCCCCCCGTTTCGGCCGGTCGTAACGTAGACGGGAATTCCCGAGCCGCTCAGCGCGTCGATATCCCGGTAAATCGTCCGGACCGAGACATCGAGTTCTTCTGCCAGTTTCGGCGCGGTCATCCGCCCCTGCCTTAGAAGCGCGTAGATGATTCTGAAATGGCGGTTTTCTTTCATTCCCCGATCTCCGTTGACGTCATGTCATTATAGCCTGAAAAGCATGACAAAAGATGACAGGATTTCTCCTGGCGAGCGGGACGCCGCAGGAGGGGAACGTTCGTCCGCTCAGTTGGGGCGGATATCGGTACGGTTCAGAGTATAATGAGAACGATGATGGATAACGGAAACGCGAAACAACCGATGATCGAGCTGATCGACGCTTCGCTGGGATACGCGGAGGAACGCGAGGCGACGCTTCCGAATATCACGCTGACGATTTACGCCGGCGAGATGGTCGCGGTGATCGGGCCGAACGGCGCGGGAAAGTCGACGCTCATGAAAACGATCGTCGGGCTGATCCCGCCGGTCTCCGGCCAGGTCCGGCTCCATGGCGCCGCGCCCGGCTCGCGACACCGCGGTTGTATTTCCTACGTTCCGCAGCGCGAAGCGATCGACCGGAGCTATCCGATTACTGTCGGCGACGTCGTCATGATGGGGCGATACAGGTATCTTCCGCTGATTGGCTTCCCGTCGCGCGAGGATCGGAGGATCGTCGCCGAGGCGATGGAACGAATGGGGCTTTCGGCGTTCGCGAACCGGCGGATCAGCGATCTTTCCGGCGGTCAGCAGCAGCGGATTTTTTTAGCCCGCGCCTTTGCGCAGCAGCCGCGCATGCTGCTGATGGACGAGCCGTTCAACGCGGTCGATTTAAAAACCGAGGAAATTATCCTCGATAGTCTGCATGATTTCCATGCGCAGGGGGTTACGACGCTGATCGTAACGCATGATTTGAGCATTGTTCGTGATCATTTTGAAAAGGTGATCCTGTTGAACGACCGCGAGCTCGCCTACGGCCCGGCGGAAGAAATCATGGTTCGTGAGAAGCTGGAAGCGGTGTATGGGAAACGCGCGGTTATTTTTTAATATTTTTTGCGGGCGTGCGGCCCGCTGCGCAGGAGGATTTTTTTGATCGCTTCGCTGATCGAGCCGTTTCAGTTTGACTTTTTCGTGCGCAGCCTGTTAGCGGCGACGATCGTCGGCGCGGTCTGTTCCGTGATCGGCGTGTACGTCGTCGTGCGGTCGATGGCCTTTCTCGGCGATGCGCTGGCGCATGCGGTTCTTCCGGGGGTGGCGATTGCTTACCTTTTCGGCGGAAATCTGACGATCGGGGCGCTGGCGGCCTCCTGCCTGGTTGCGCTCGGCGTTGCGGAGCTTTCGGAAAACGCCGAGATCCGCGAAGATACCGCGATCGGGATCCTGTTTACCGCGGCGCTGGCGCTGGGCGTCGCGATGATCAGTTCGAACCGTTCATACGCTGTCGACCTGGCGCATATCCTGTTCGGGAACGTATTGGGCGTGAACGCGGCGGATATTCGCTTTATTGCGGTCGCGGCGACGGTCGTCCTGCTGACGGTGGTCCTGCTGTACCGCCGGTTCCTCGCGATTACGTTCGATCCGATCATGGCGCGGACGATGGGCTGGAACGTACGGCTGCTGCGGTCGGTCCTGCTGGTCATGATCGCGGCGACGATTACGATTTCAATCAATATCGTCGGCGCGTCTCTGGTGACGGCGATGCTGATCACGCCGGCGGCGACCGCGCTGATGTTTACCAAAAAGCTGGCGCAGACGATGCTCGTGTCGGCGCTGATCGGGATGCTGTCCGGGTTTATCGGCCTGATGGCGAGTTATTACCTGAATATCAGCTCGGGCGCGTCGATCGTGCTGACCGCGACCGGTTTTTTCCTGATCGGAACGCTCTGGCGGAAGGTCTTCCCGCGAAGGAACTGAACGCAGAGGGAGCGGGCGCATGAACCGGCCGGGTGCGCGCTGCCCCGCGAAGCTGCGGCTGGCTTTCAAAGTCCGAAAGCTGAAAGAAGGAAATCGACCTCAAGCTCCAGAAGCAGGCTCAGGGGATAGAAGCGATTTTTCTTTCTCCCTGAATAACGGCTCGATCGCGTGAGCGGATCAGCGGAACGCCTTTTTCGGTTTCGAATAGTACGTCTCGCTCATCGGCAGCTTCGTCCTCAGCACCCCGTCCATCGCGTAATACGCGCCCTGAACCGCGGGGGCGGTCGGGATGGAAGCGATTTCGCCGATCCCCTTCGCGCCGTACGCGACGTCCAGGTACTGATTCTTTTCGATATAGATTGCCTGGATCGGGGGCGCGTCGGTCGCGCGCATCAGCCCCAACGTCCCGAATTTCTTCGGCGGGACGCAGTCTGGACAGACGAAATTTTCGGTCAGCGCGAATCCCAGCCCCATCAGGACGCCGCCTTCGATCTGGCCCTGGATTGCGATGGGATTGACGACGCGGCCGGAGTCATGCGCCGCGTAAACTTTCCTGACTTTCCCGTCGTCGTCGAGGATAACGACGTGGGTTGCGAAACCGTAGGCGATATGCGACTTCGGGTTGGGGACGTCCGCGCCAAGCTTGTCGGTCGGCTCGAAGTATTCGGCGAAGAACTCCCGCCCTTCGAGATCGGATAAATCGCCGCCGGACGCGTCGAGCGCCTCGCGGAGCTCCGTGGCGGCCATTCGGATCGCCTCGCCGCTGACGAGCGTCTGGCGCGAACCGGAGGTCGTTCCCGAGTCCGGGGAGAGCTCTGAATTTGCGCCGATGCAGCGCAGGCGGTCGCGGCCGATCGCGAGCGATTCTTCTGCGATCTGGACGAAGATCGTCGCGCAGCCCTGACCGATATCCGACGCGCCGCAGTAAATTTCAACCATGCCGTTCCGGACGACCAGCCTTGCGCGGCCTTTATCGGGAAGACCGACGCCGACGCCGGAATTCTTCATCGCGCAGGCGATCCCGGCGCGGCCGGGATTCGCTTCGTAAACGTCTTTGACGGCGAGGAGCGTTTCTTTCAGCGCGGTCGAGCGGTCGGCGATCTGGCCGTTGGGGAGGACCGCCCCGGGTTCGATCGCGTTCCGGAAACGGATTTCCCAAGGCGAGATCCCGACCTTTTCGGCGAGCAGGTTGATATTCGATTCGAGCGCGAATTCGCTTTGGCAGACGCCGAACCCACGGTACGCCCCGGCAGGCGGGTTGTTCGTGTAATAGCCGTAGCCGCGGATATCCGTATTCTGGTACCGGTAGGGCCCGACCGAATGGGTACAGGCGCGTTCAAGAACCGGGCCGCAGAGCGACGCGTAGGCGCCGGTATCGAAATAAATATCGCAGTCGAGCGCGGTAAAGATTCCGTTCTCGTCGCAGCCGAGCGTAAACGTCCCTTCCATCGCGTGCCGCTTTGGATGGAACGCGATCGATTCTTCGCGCGAAAACCTGACCTTGACGGGACGCTGCGTTTTCCAGGCGGCGAGAGCGGCGATATGCTGAGCCGAGACGTCCTCTTTCCCGCCGAAACCGCCGCCGACGTATTTATTCTCGACGATGATCCGTTCCTGATCCCAGCCGAACATGATCGCGACTTCGTGCCGCGTGTCATAGACGCTCTGGTCGGTTGAGAGGATCTTAATTCCGTCCTTATACGGGAACGCGATCGCGCATTCCGGTTCGAGGAAGGCATGTTCCGTCATGGGGGTGCTGTATTTCTGCGTGACGACGTATTTGGATTCCGCGAGCGCTTTTTTCGCGTCGCCGCGGGTGACGTGCCGCGTCTGGCAGAGGTTCCCTTTTGAATGTACCCGCGGGGCGCCGTCCGCCATCGCTTCATAAACGTTTCGGACCGGCTCGAGCGGCTCGTATTCGATTTTGATCAGGTTTTTCGCCGCTTCGAGGATTGCCGGCGATTCGGCGATCACGAGGCAGAGCGCGTCGCCGACGTAACGCGTGACGCTCCCGACGGGGATCATGACGTCCCAGTCCTGCTGGATATGGCCGACTTTATTGTTGGGGACGTCTTCAGCGGTCAGGATGTCGACCACGCCGGGGAGCGAACGGGCGGCGTCCGTATCGATCGAGAGGACGCGCGCGCGCGGATAGGCGGAACGGACCGCCGACGCATGAGCCATGCCTTCGATGACGACGTCGTCGACGTATTCGCCGACGCCGAGAACCTTATCGCGGACGTCGACACGGAACGCCTGTTTCCCGACGCCGAAAGCGCCTCCCATCTCAAACTTCTCGTCGATCGAAGCTTCCCCGCGGAGGATCGCGGCGACTAACTGAATCCCTTCGACGATTTTCGTATACCCGGTACAGCGGCAGATATTCCCGCGCAGCGCCAACCGGATTTCGTCTTCTTTTGGGTTGGGGTTCTGGTCGAGGAGCGCCTTGCCGGATATCACCATGCCCGGGATGCAGAAGCCGCACTGGACCGAGCCTTTTACGCCGAACGCGTAAACGAACGCCTCCTTTTCGCGGAGCGAAAGCCCTTCGACCGTCAGGATCGATTTCCCCACCGCTTTCGCGGTCGTCAGGACACAGGCGCGCGTCGTTTTCCCGTCGACGATAACCGTGCAGGTCCCGCAGGCTCCCTGGCTGCAGCCGTCTTTGACCGAATGCAGCCCGAGATCGTCGCGAAGGAAGCGCAGCAGGGATTTATTTTCAGCCGTTTTGACCGATTTCCCGTTAACGATGAATGAATATGTTTCCGCCATTGCTTTTTCTTTCCTGTAGTTACCGAAAGATTTTTTTATTAAGCGCCGACGAACCGTTTCGGTTTGGGAACGCGGGATCGTTCGGTCGCTGATGCAAGCCGAGCATGCACATTCGGCCTGGCGGTTTTAGCGGGCCTTCCCCCGACGCTGCCGGTTATAAAACGCGAAACAGCGATGAACATATTGTAGTGCATAAACGAAAACTTCGTACTCATTCTATAAATAGACCCCAATCTGACCGGCACGGAAGTGCTTATTTTATAAATATTGAAAAAGATGCCGCCTTTGCGTATAATGAAATCAGAAATGTCGGGCATTTAAAAGGCGGGTCTGTTTTTATCAGGGAATTGTACCGGCGTTATGCTAATTGTCCGGTTGACGAATTCCGGACGTTCTCAGAAGGAAACAGGGATTTGGGAAAGGCGTTAATCAATGAGTTCAATCAGTCAATCCGTTCGAAAGCTGGATCATTTATCGAAAATATCCGGCGCTGCGCGGTACGTTGAGGATATTCGTCTTGACGGGATGCTGTACGGGAAGATCGTTCGCTCGACCGTTGCGCATGGGAAAATTACGGCGGTTCATTTGCCGGAGATGGGTCCGGAATATGCCGTCGTTCAAGCGTCGGATATTCCGGGCGTGAATCAGGTCCATATTGTCGGCGACGATCATCCCGTTTTTTCGAATGGCGAGGTGAACTATATCGGCGAGGCGATTCTGATGATCGTTGGTCCGGATAAACGCCAGGTCGGAAAATATGCCGCGGCGACGAAGGTCGATTACGAGCTTCTGGACGCCTGCTTCGATCCGAAAAAATCCGATACGACGTTTTACGAATACGCTTACGAAGAGGGCGATTGGGAGAAAGCCTTCGAGGAAGCCGACGAAATTATTGACGACGAAATTTTCTCAGCGCATCAGGAGCACGCTTACATGGAGGTTCAGGGGCTTATCGGGGATTACCGCGATGGGAAGCTGACGGTCCGCGGCTCGATGCAATGCCCGTTTTACGTGCATACGGCGGTAACGGCGGTGATGGGGATGAAGCCGGAGGATGTCAACGTGATCGCGGACGATACCGGCGGCGGTTTCGGCGGGAAGGAGGATTATCCCTCGATCCTGGGGTCGCAGGTCGGCGTCGCCTCGTACAAGACCGGCCGGCCGGTTAAATGCGTTTTTGACAGGCGCGAGGATATTACCTGCACTTCGAAACGGCATCCGGCGTTCATGCGCTACCGGATGGCGATTAAAGACGGAAAGATTACCGCGGTCGATACGGATATTCTTTACGACGGCGGCGGGTATACGACGCTGTCGATGGTCGTATTGCAGCGTGGACTGATCGGCGCGCTGGGGATCTATAAATTCCCGCGTTACCGCGTTCACGGAAAAGCGGTCAAGACGCATACGGTCCCGAACGGCGCTTTCCGCGGCTTCGGCGGCCCGCAGACATTTTTCGCGATGGAACTGATGATGAATCATGCGGCGCGGAGGCTCGGAAAGGATCCGCTCGTGCTCCGGAAAGAATACTGTTCGAAGAAGGGCGACGTTTCTCCGACGCATGGCGTTTATCATTTTGAAATCCCGATCCCCGACATGCTGGAGCAGATCGCGGAGGCGTCGGATTACTATCGGAAGGCTGAAGCGTATAAGAATCAATCCGGGCGTTACCGCCGCGGAATCGGTATTTCGTCGGTCTATCATGGCTGCGGCTTTACCGGCGCGGGCGAACGCGATTTGATCAAGGCGGTTTTCAAGCTGCATAAACGGGCGGACGATACGGTCGAGATTTTAGCCGCCGCGGTCGATATGGGCCAGGGCGTCAAGACGGCGTTCCGGAAAATCGCGGCCAGCGTCCTCGACCTTCCGGTTGACCGCGTTATTATCGTCAATCCGGATACCGACCGCGTCCCGAATTCAGGCCCGACGGTCGCGAGCCGCTCGGTCATGGTCGTCGGGAAGCTGATCGAGCGGGCGGCGAAGCGGCTGAAAGCCGACTGGAAGCCCGGCGAGGATCAGCTCATCACCGAGCATTACGTCCATCCGGAGTTCATGATTCCCTGGGACCTGGCGACGTTTTCCGGCGATCCTTACCCGGATTCGTCCTGGTCGACGAATGTTGTCGAAGTCGAGGTCGATACGCTGCTGGGTCTGACGAAGGTTCTGAACGCCTGGGGCTGCTACGACGTGGGAACGGTGATCGATGAAAATATTGTCATCGGCCAAATGGAAGGCGGGCTGCTCCAGTCGATCGGGCATGGCGGAATCGAGCTGATTAATTATGATCAGTCGGGACGCATCCGCAATAACAGCCTGAGCGATTATATCGTCCCGACGGCGCTCGACGTTCCGTCGCTGCATGTCATGTTCCACAAGAGCGAATATGTTAACGGCCCGTTCGGCGCGAAGGCGGCGGGCGAGCTTCCAAACGTCGGCGGTTCGGCGGCGTATATCGGCGCAATGGAATCGGCTTTAGGGACCGATTTGTATCAGACGCCGTTCTCGACGGAAGATACGATGCAATTATTAGAGGAGCGACGAAATGGTTGAGAAAACCCACTTTATTGAGAGTCTCGCGGTTCAGCGATTCGAAACGTGGGCCGATATGGCCGAAAAGATCCGCTTTATTCTGAACGGGGAACCGGTCGAATCGAACTGGAAAGCCAATGAGCGGCTGTTAGACGTCCTGCGCGAAGAATTCCGGATGACCGGGGTCAAGTGCGGCTGTCGGGAAGGCGAATGCGGCGCGTGTTCGGTTCTAATCGACGGGCAGCTGGCGAATTCCTGTCTCGTCGCGCTCGGCGCCGTCTCTGGCCGCGAGGTCGAAACGATTGAGGGCTTCAGCCGCAGCGAACGTTTCGAAATTTTATCCGACGCGTTCGCTGATTTGTCGGCGGTTCAATGCGGCTTCTGCATTCCGGGAATGGTCCTGGCGGCGGAGTCGCTGCTGCGGTTCAATCCGCATCCGACGGAGCTCGAGATTCGTGAAGGATTGTCCGGAAATATTTGCCGCTGTACGGGGTATAACGCGATTGTGCATGCGATTCAGAACGCATCGGTAAAAGGGAACGGTCTATGGTAAAGCTGGAAAACGGCTATCTTCCTGAAACGTTGATGGAGGCGTTGGAAATTCGCGCGGCGGAAAGGGTCGTTCCTTACGCCGGCGGGACGGACTTAATGGTTGAGGCGGCGGAAGACGCGACGTACCTGTTTTTGAACCAGCTGCCGGAGCTGTCGCGGGTTCGCGTTACCGACGACACGCTGGAAATCGGGGCGGGCTGTACGTATACGGAGCTGCTCAATCATGAAGCGGTCCCGCAGGTCCTGAAGGATGCGATGAGCTTGATTGCCTCGCCTGCGACAAGGAATCAGGCGACGCCGGCAGGAAATATCTGCAACGCGTCGCCGAAGGCGGACTCAGCGCTGATTTTTGTTGCGGCGGGAGCGCGGCTGCGGCTGCGCAGCGTATCCGGCGAGCGCATCGTTCCCATTTCCGAATTTTTTATCGATCGTGGGAAGACGTGCCTGCGGGAGGATGAACTCCTGACGGAGATTCTGATGCCGCGGCGCGGGGTCGATAATTATTATTATAAGAAGATTGGCGCGCGGGCGGCGATGGCGATTTCGCGCGTTTCGTTCGTCGCGATCTACGGCGAAGCGGACGGACGGATCGAGCGGATGTCAATTGCGTTTGGCGCGGTCAGCGGCGTCGTGCTGCGCTTCCCGGAAGTTGAGGCGATGATGATCGGGAAGACGATTCCGGAGGCGAAAAAGATCAAAGCCGATTTCCTGAAGGAATATGACGACCGGATCGTTCCGATCCGCGGCCGCGTGTCCGCGACCTATCGGAAACAGGTGTGCATGAACCTGCTCAACGATTTTCTGGAGAGCCGGGGAATCTGAACGGGCCGCGGCCCGACGAATCAACAGACTTCAGAACAGGGCGGCAGGCGTCGCCCTGTTTCGTTCGGTTCCGGAGCCTTTCAAAATCGGGTCAGGATCGATAGACGGCGGGTGGAGCCGCTGCGAAAGAATAAGGAGCGAGACATGTTTCTTCCAACGACGGCTGAGGAAATCCGGGCGCGGGGCTGGGGACGGCCGGACGTCATCCTCGTCAGCGGCGATACGTATATTGATTCCCCGTACAGCGGCGTCGCGCTGATCGGACGGATTTTAGATAACGCCGGCTATAAGGTCGCGATCCTGGCTCAGCCGGATATCGCCAGCGAGGAAGATTTTACCCGACTGGGAGAACCGACGCTTTTCTGGGGCGTGACCGGCGGGCTGGTCGACTCGATGGTCTCGAATTACACGGCGCTGAACAAGCCGCGCCGGCAGGACGATTTTACGCCTGGCGGCGTCAACAACCGGCGTCCGGACCGCGCCGTTCTCGCGTATACGAACCTGATCCGCCGTTATTTCAAAAATACCGTCCCGATCGTTCTGGGCGGGGTGGAAGCCGGGCTGCGCCGCGTCGCGCATTATGACTTCTGGACGAATAAGGTGCGCGGGTCGATTCTTTTCGACGCGAAGGCGGATTACCTGCTGTACGGGATGGCGGACCGCTCGATTCTGCAGCTGGCAAAAGCGCTTCGGGACGGGAAGCCGGTCGAGGCGATCCGCGGACTCTGCTATGGGGCGAAGGAAGCGCCGGCAGGGGCTTCGATCCTGCCTTCGTTTGAGGAATGCCGGACGGATCCGGACGCTTTTACGCGCATGTTCAAGACGTTTTATCAGAATAACGACGCCGTCAGCGGTTTCATTCTCGCGCAGCGGCACGGCGAGCGTTACCTCGTTCAGAATCCGCCGGCGAAGCCGCTGAACCAGCGCGAGATGGACGCGGTCTATGACCTGCCGTTTGAACGGGACGTTCATCCATATTATAAGCGGCAGGGCGAGGTCCGCGCGCTTCAGACGATTCGATTCTCGGTCCCGACGCACCGGGGCTGCTACGGCGAATGCAACTACTGCGCGATTGCGGTTCACGAGGGCCGGACGGTGCAATGGCGATCGGAGGCGTCGATCCTGAGGGAGATTCGGACGATCAGCGAGCTTCCCGATTTTAAGGGATATATTCTCGATCTGGGCGGTCCGACCGCGAACATGTACGGGTACGAATGCCCGAAGAAGCTGGCTAAGGGGGCCTGCAGGGACCGGCGCTGTATTTATCCGGCTGTCTGCCCCTCGCTTCCGGTTAATCATCAGCCGCAGCTGACGCTCCTCGAAAAGGCGCGGAAAATTCCGGGCGTGAAGAAAATTATGATTGCGTCGGGGATCCGATATGACCTGCTCCCGGCTGACCTGGTCTATGGAAAGGCCTATCTTCGCGCCGTGACCCGGTACCACGTTTCCGGTCAGCTGCGCGTCGCCCCGGAGCATGACAGCCCGAAGGTCCTGGCGGCGATGGGGAAGCCGGGGAAGGGGGCGCTCCTGACTTTCAAGAGCGAATTCGACCGCGAGACGAAGGCCGCGGGCCTTCCGCAGTTTCTAAGCTATTATTTCATCGCCTGTCATCCGGGCTGCAGCGAGCGGGACATGCTCGGACTGAAGAGGTTCTGCGAAGAAACGCTGTTCGTGACGCCGGAGCAGACGCAGATTTTCACGCCGACCCCTTCGACCTGGTCGTCGCTGATGTACTATACGGAGCGCGATCCGGAATCCGGAGAACCGATCTTCGTTGAGAAGGACCCCTCCCGGAAACAGCGGCAAAAAGACGTTCTTCTCGGGAAAACGGGCTCTCCCGAACCGCGCCGCGGAGCGCCGGACGGACGGCGATCGGGGGACCGCGGCGGACGGAACCCGAATCGATCCGCGCAGCGGGAAGACCGCGCTCCACGGCGGCGAAACGGTCCGGCCCGTGGAGACGGGAGAAGAAGCAGTTCCGCTCCTGAAGCGCCGGGAAACGGTCCCCGCGGTTCGCGTTCTCCGTCGTTCCGTCCGGAGGCGGACTCCCCGAAAAAATAAGCCGGCCTGCCCTGAGACGGATTCACGGTACAATTACGATTAATCCAGCCGGGCGGCGCACGAATTCGCGCCCATCCGCGCCGGTACTCTAAAATCAGATTGGATTCAGGCCGGGATGATCAAAACTATCGTTATTTACAATCGGCACGCTCTGAAGCGAAGGCCGCGTCATTCGATTGAGGAAGTCGGGAAAGCGCTTTTATCGGCGGGGATCGATCATGTCATGATTTCGCCGATGAAGAGCGGAGAGACGGTCGAGCTCGTAGAGGCGGCGGTCCGGGACGGAACGGAGCGCGTGATCTGTACCGGTGGCGACGGGACGGTTAACGAAGTTGTCAACGGCGTCGTCCGCGCGGAGAAGAGCGGCGCGGCGCGCGCGGCGATCGGGATTCTTCCGAACGGACGCGGGAATGATTTTGGATATTCCGTCGGAATCCCACAGGATCTTCAGCGCTCGATCGCGATTATCGCGGTTGGACATCTCAAAAAGGTCGACGTCGGGCGGGTTTACGACGGACTTTGCGAACGGTATTTCATGAACGGGGCGGGCGTCGGGATCGACGCGGCGATTAACTACTGGGCGACGCTTTCGAGCTTAAACGGATTCCCGTCTTACGCCTGGGGCCTGCTGAAAGCGCTTTCCCGGAACTATGTCCAGCCGGTCATGCGCATTCGAATCGACGGCGAATCGTTTGAGAAACCGGTCGTGATGCTGGCGGCGATGAACGGGCTCCGCGAGGGCGGGGGCTTTCAGCTCGCGCCTGATTTTGACCTGCAGGACGGGCTGCTGAACGTTTCGATCATTGGGGACGGCCTTCCGCTCTGGCGTGTCCTCCCGATTATCCCGTCGTTTTTTAATGGAACGGTCGCGCAGCAGAAAATCGTTCACCGGTACCTGGCCAGGAGGATCGAAGTTGAGGTTCTGGATTGCGGCCTGATCGGGCAGGCGGACGGCGAGGTTCTCGGAACGGAGCTTCGATCGTTTCGGGCGGAGATTGCCGGCGATTCGATCGACCTGATCGTCCCGGAAGCGGGCTGACGGAAAGCGGCAGGAGATGCGTTCGCAGGCAAAACCCGATCCGAACCGGCGAAGCGAACGGCGCGTGTCGCTGATATTCGCGCTGACGGCGGCGCTGGCGGCGCTCGCCGCCTATGGGATCCTGATTCCATCATGGGCGGCGTTCGGCGACGATCCGAATTTTCTCTGGGCGTATCATCGCGGGGGCGCGGCGGCTTACCGCCCGTTCATGGCCTGGATCCGGGAATACGGCGTCTTTTTGTACGAGTGGGCTTCGCCTTTTCTTGGCGAGACGGTCATGCGCTGGCGGATTGCGGCGCTGGGACTGCGCTGGCTTTCCTCTGTCCTGTATTTTATAACGCTGCGGCGCGCTTATCCGCGGCGGACAGGGCTGATTTTTTCGGCGGGGCTGCTTTTCCTGCTTTATCCGGGTTTCAGTCAGCAGGCGGTTCCCGTCGAATTTATTCTGCATTTTTTTTCGCTGTGCTGTATTCTGGCTTCGATCGCGATTCATCAGTCTGCGCTGAATTCGAGCCGGCGATCGCTTTCGGCGCTGCGGATGATCGCGGCGGGCGGGCTGTCGCTGGTCGGGGTTTTTTCCTGCGAATATTTTATTGGATTAGAGATTGTCCGCGCGGTTCTGGTTTACCGGAGTCTGGACGCGGACGACGCGGCGCGGACGCGTTTCAGGCGGACGGCGGTCTCGACGCTCCCGTTCCTGGCGATCCTGGCGCTTTTCCTGTATTGGCGGCTGTTCCGGACGTCGATTACCTATCTGGAACCGGTCCTGCTGGAGGAGCTTCGGGCGGACCCGCTCAGCGCGGTGATCGGGCTCATGACGCAGGCTGTCGGAGATTTGAAGACTGCGTTTATCGACGCCTTCCGGCTCCCGCTGTCGACCCGGCTGAGCGGGAAGAGCGGACTTCTGGGACTGTTGCTGACGCTGGTTTTTTCGGTTCTTTTTTATGTCGTGGTCCGGCGTTTTGAGGCGCCAGGCGCGAACGAGGATGCCGATTCGGAACGCAGGAGCCGGGACGAACGCTGGCGCATGGTCGGGCTCGGGCTTTTCGCGGGTCTCGTGGGCGGCGCGCCGGTCTGGGGGGCGGGGCTGGAAATGACGCTGACGCTGTTCTGGGACCGGCTGACGCTGTCGTTCGCCTGGGGGGCGGCGTTGGCGGCCGCGGCGTTTTTATCCGAGATCCTGCGCCCGCGTTACCGTGCGGTCGGCCTGGCGCTGCTGGCGGCGGTTCCGCTGGGGTACCAGTTCCAGGTTCAGAACCGCTTCCGGCGCGATTGGGAGCTGACGCGCGCGGCGGTCTGGGAGCTGAAATGGCGCGCGCCCGATTTAGCGCCGGGAACGCTCCTGCTCTTCGATCGGCTCCCGACCGGGTCGCTGACGGATAATTCGTTGAACGCGCTGGTCAACTGGGCGTATGAGACGCCCGGGGCGCCGGAGCGGGAGGCGTATAAGGTTTTTGAGATCGATAACCGGCGCGAGAGCCTGCTGACGCTGCGTCCGGAATCGCCGGTCGTTCACGGCGCGTTTCAGGGCGTAATGAGCGACGCGGTGATCGCGGTGAGATCGCCTTCGGCTTGCCTGATGCTGCTGCGGCCGAGCGATCGGGGCCTTCCGTTTTTATCGAAAACGGGAAGGGCGCTGCTGCCGATCGTGTCCGATCCGGGAAAGCGCGTAATTCCGGCGGCGGATCGGCCGATGACGCTTCCGCCTTTTTTCGCCGGTGAACCGCCGCATGGATGGTGTTTTTATTATGAGCGGGCGGAGGCGGCGGCGGATCGCGGCGACTGGGCGGAGGTCCTGAAGCTGGCGCGGGAGGCGGAGGCGCATGGGTTGGCGGCTTCGACCGCGGTTGAGCTGCGCAGCTTTTTGATTGCGGCGCTGGTTGGCGGCGATCCTGAGCTGGCCGAGCGGTACCTGGCTGCGGCTGAAGCGGAGGAGGGCGTTCCTGCGTTTTTCCGTCCTGCGCTGGAAGCGTTGGACGCGGATTCGCTGTCGCCCGAGGCGCGCCGGATATGGGAGCGGGGGATCGCGGTCCCGGATTCCGAGAGCTCCTGACCGGGGCGGGCTACGTCCCGAATGGCGTATAATAGATAAAAGTTAAGTTTCTGATGCGAAAAGACGATGGGGAGGAAGGAGCTGAATGAGCGAAGCGAAAGAAGAGAAGCTGAACGTTAAAAAAAAGAAGAAAAAGCCAAGGGTCCGGTCGTCAGCGAAAGCGATCCTCCTTCGGGACGGGAACCTCCTGGCGCAGCGCTGCGATTTCGGCGACGGTATCGTTTGTTACCTGCTCCCCGGCGGGGGACAGAAATTCGGCGAGTCGCTTCACGATGCGCTTCGGCGCGAGGTCCTCGAGGAAGCGGGCGCGGAGATCGAGATCGGTCCGCTTGTCTGGATTCGGGATTATATCGGACGGAACCATGAGTTCGCCGAAGAGGATCCGGATACACATCAGATTTCCCATTATTTTCTCTGCGAACTGGTATCCGGTCCGGATGCGGCGCGCGCGTCAAATCCCGATTCGGTTCAGGTTGGACTGGATTGGATCCCGCTGACGGAAATCGGGTCGGCGAACCTGTATCCGAAAGCGCTGAAAGCGCGTTTCAGCGCGGACGGATGGATCGCGGGCGAGGTTTACGCCGGGGACGTCAATTAGACGGCGCTGAGCGAATCCGTGGATTTTATGGAGATTGGTTTAATTCTTGCACACGTAAATAGCAGGCTAAAGCATCCGTTTGGGGATGGATTTTTCCGCAGGATTGGGAAAAGCCGGAATCCTGCGGAACATGCCGCAATTGAAAAAGTTATGCCGGAGGCAGATATGAAGCAATATAAAAGTATGATTTTCGTTCTTGTCATGATGATCGCGGTGCTGATCGTCAGTACCGCAGCCGTCGACGCCCAATCGGCGTCTTTACCGGCGTACACGATTACCAGCGTTACCGCCGGATCCGAGGTCACGGTCCAGACAAAGGATTTCCCTGCGAATACGGATTTCGTCGTCAGGATGCGCGATTTTGACGCAGGCGGAAACGCGTTCAGCGTCGCGAGGTTTAATTCCGGCGCCGGCGGCGCGTTTGGACTGGCGCTTCCGATTCCGTCGGAAGTCGCGGGCGCGAAGACGATCGAAATGACGATCGTTTCGGCGTCGGATCCGTTCGGACTCAGTATCACGTCGCAGTTCGCGAACGGCGGGGCGGGCGGTAAGGTCAGCTGCAACTACAGCGTCATTCCGACGTTTACTTTCGACGCGGTCGCGAAAAACGGAAGCGTCACGGTTACGACCGCTAAATTCCCGCCGAATTCGACCTTCAAGGTCAAGATGGGCGTGATTACCGGCGGGTCGATCGTTCGCTATGGGATTAAGGGGTTCTCGACGTACGAGCTTCCGGATCCGTACTATAACGGGACGGTCGGACCGATCGCTCCGTGGCCGGATGACCTTTGGTATGTGATCCCGGATCCTTCGTTATTTACGTATAATCTTCCGGATCCCGTCGTTCCGCCCTGCTGGCCGACCGATCAGGACTGCGCATATAAAGCGATTACCGTTCCGGGAAAGGGGACGATTTTCAGCGGGATTGAAGTCGGTACGTACGAGTCGATCGACGGCTCGCCACAGACGGTCTCGTATCCGATTCCCACGGAGCTTAAAGACGTTTCCCCGATCATTATTCGCTTCGAGGATCAGGGCCCCTGCGGAATTTACTCGTTCAGCTATTTCTGGAACGCGGATTTCCCGGTCGCGGGTACGGTCCCGACCGTCGAGATTCAGCCGATCCGGTAATCCGGAGCGGAAAGATTCATCGCCGGGAACAGCGCAAAGTCGCCTGCGGCGGATGATGATTCAGGGTTCCATATCAATTGCCGGTGGATTGTCCTTCGAAGGGGGAGATAATCCGCCGGTTTTTTTCGGAAACGGAAAGATTCGCGTCAGCCGCGCCGCTTTTCCCCGGGGCCGGTGCGAAACGGCTGAAAACCGCCTGCCGTTTGCAAAAAATCCTGCTCCATGTTAAACTCTGATTAGAAAAGAGGTCAGGTCCTGATCATGCAGCGCATTTTATCCGTTTCAACTGTTTACGCTTTCGGTATCGGTTACCGCTATTACGCAGGGTTAACCGAGATTGAATTTTGCTGAACGGCGGACGGCAGCGCAGGGACCCGAACACCCCCAGACTCAAAACCGAAGCTTCGCGAAGTGAAATTCATCGCGAAGTTTTTTTATTCAGGGAGGAGATCTATGATTGTAGTCTTGAAGAAGAATCCGGACGAACGCCAGCTCGATAATCTGATCCAGTGGCTGAAGAGTTTAGACCTGGACGTTCACCTGAGCTCCGGAATCGACACGACGATCGTCGGACTGGTCGGGGACACGTCGGTCGTCGATATCGACCTGATTCGGGCGCTCGATATCGTTTCCGACGTTAAACGCGTTCAGGAGCCGTATAAAAACGCCAATCGCAAGTTTCATCCGGACGATACGGTTATCGAGGTCAACGGGATTAAGATCGGCGGCGGAAACCGCGTCCTGATGGCCGGGCCCTGTTCTGTTGAATCCGAAGATCAGATTGTCGAAATCGCGAAGCGCGTCAAGGCCGCGGGCGCGGCTTTTTTACGCGGCGGCGCGTTCAAGCCGCGTTCCTCGCCATACGCGTTTCAGGGGCTGGGGAAGGTTGGATTGGAGCTGCTGAAGGTCGCGCGGGCGGAAACGGGGCTCCCGATCGTGACGGAGCTGATGACCTCGTCGCAGCTGCCGCTGTTCGACGATATCGACGTGATTCAAATCGGCGCGCGCAACATGCAGAATTTCGACCTGCTGAAGGACGTCGGACATTGCGATAAGCCGGTCCTGCTCAAGCGCGGGCTGGCGAATACACTCGAGGAACTGCTGATGAGCGCCGAATATATCCTGGCGAACGGGAACCACAACGTAATGCTTTGCGAGCGCGGGTTCAGGACGTTTGAAACCGCCATGCGCAATACGCTCGACCTCGCCGCCGTCCCTTACCTGAAAGAAAAGTCGCATCTGCCCGTGATCGTCGACCCGAGCCACGCGACCGGGACGGCGGCGCTGATTAAGCCGGTCTCGCTGGCGGCGACGGTCGTCGGGGCGGACGGGCTGATTATCGAAGTGCATAATAATCCGGCAAAGGCGTTCAGCGACGGGAAGCAGTCGCTGACGCCGGACGCGTTCGACGACGTCGCGCGCTCGGTCCGGGAGCTCTATCCGTACGCTTACGATTTATGGAAAGAGGGACGGCTATGAAGATCGGGATCATCGGTTTAGGCTTAATCGGCGGTTCGATGGCGAAGGCGCTCAAGAATCGGACGGAGAACGAGGTCTTCGGTCAGGATCAGGCCGAATCGGTCCGCCTCAAGGCGCGGCTTCTGGACGCGACCGACGGCGACCTGACGGCGGAGAATATCGGAGAGATGGACATTGTTCTTATCGCGCTGTACCCGAAAGAGGCGATCGAGGCGGTTCGCGAAAACGCGCCGCGGTTTAAGAAGGGCTGCGTCGTGATGGACCTCTGCGGCGTGAAAGAGGCGGTCTGCGGACCGATTCGCCGCCTCGCGGAAGCGAACGGCTTTACCTATATCGGGGCGCATCCGATGGCCGGGCGCGAATTCTCGGGGTTCAGTTATTCGATCGATACGCTTTTCGACGGCGCGTCGATGATCCTTGTTCCGTTCAGCGGTACGGCGATCCAGACGGTTCAGGCGGTCAAGCGGCTTTTTACCGCGATCGGGTTCACGAATATTCAAATCTCAACGCCGGAGGAGCACGACCGCATGATCGCGTTCACGTCGCAGCTGGCGCATGTCGTTTCCAGCGCGTATATCAAGAGCCCGACCGCGCTGCATCATATCGGATTCTCCGCCGGCTCTTATAAGGACATGACGCGGGTCGCCAGGCTGAACGAAGCGATGTGGACCGAGCTGTTCATGGATAATCCGACGTATCTGGTTGAAGAGATCGATACGCTGATCGCGAATTTACAGGCTTACCGCGACGCGATCGCGGCCGGCGACCGGGATCGCGTTTATAATCTTCTTAAAGAGGGACGCGAGCGGAAAACGGTTATCGACGGCGGCGGATCATGAGCGCGGGCGGAGAAGCGGTCCGGACGCGTCGGGTTCCGGTCGAAACGTCGCAGGGGGCTTATGAGGTGACGATCGGGCGCGGGCTGACCTTCCGGCTGGGCGCGATGATCCGCGAACGGTTCGGCGCGCCGCGGATCGGCGTGATTTCCGATTCGACGGTCGCCGCGCTGTATCGGGAAAGGCTGAGCGCGTCGCTGGCGGAGGCGGGGCTGGACGTCCGGTTTTTCGATTTTCCGGCGGGAGAGGCGCAAAAGACGTTCGAAACGGTCGGCGCGGCGCTCGATTTCCTGGCGCGGGAGCGGTTTACCCGGAGCGATATCGTTCTGGCGTTCGGAGGCGGCGTCCCCGGCGATCTGGCGGGTTTTGCCGCGGCGGTTTATTTGCGCGGGGTCCGTTTTCTTCAGGTCCCGACGACGCTCCTGGCCGCGGTCGATTCGTCGGTCGGCGGGAAAACGGGCGTCGACCTTCCGCAGGGTAAGAATCTCGCCGGCGCATTCTGGCAGCCGTCGGCAGTGTACTGCGATCCGGATTTGCTGCGGACGCTTCCGGACGATCGGATCGCCGAAGGCTACGCCGAGATGATTAAGCATGGCATGATTGCCGACGAAGCGTACCTGCGGCGTCTGGAGGCGCTCGTTCCGTGCGCGGAGATGGAGGAGATGATCGCTCGATCTGTCGAGATTAAGGCTTCGTTCGTCGCCGCCGATACGCGCGATACCGGCCTCCGTCAGATATTGAATTTCGGCCATACGTTTGGCCATGCGATCGAAAAGGTATCAGACTACAGCGTCAGCCACGGCGCGGCGGTGGCGATTGGAATGATGATGGCGTGCCGGGCGGCGGATCGGCTTGGGCTTTCCGAATCGTCGGTTACGGCGCGGCTGGAAGCGCTGCTGCGGCTGTACCGCCTCCCGACCGAGACGGCTTATGGGGCGGAGGAGCTCGCCGGCGCGGCGCTCAGCGATAAAAAGCGGAGCGGCGAGACGATTCAATTCGTTTTCCCGATCCGCGCCGGGGCGGCCGCGCTCGTCCCGGTTCCGGCCGCCGATATCCCGCGGGTTTTCCGCTCGGGGTTTCGTTAAAGGAGAAGGACGATGACAGCTTCTGCGATGGTTATTCAACCTAAATATTTATCCGGCTCGGTTCAGGCGATCCCGTCAAAATCGGATGCCCATCGGCGGTTGATCTGCGCTTCGCTCGCGGACGGCGAGACGGCGATTGCGATCGGCCCCGATCCGCTTGGCGATGATATTCAATCGACGATTCACTGCCTGCGGGCGTTGGGGGCGCGGATCGTTCGCGCCGACGATCGCCGGATCGTCGTTCATCCGGTCCGTCATGACCTGCGCGATCATGAGGAAGTGATTCTGGACTGCGGCGAGAGCGGTTCGACGCTTCGTTTTATTCTTCCGATCGCGGCCGCGCTGGGCCAGAGGGCGACGGTTATCGGGCATGGCCGGCTCCCCGAACGTCCGATCAGCGAGCTGATGGCTGCGCTGGCGGAGAACGGCACGGTTTTTTCTTCGGAAGAGTTTCCGCTGAAGATCGGCGGTCAGCTTCAATCCGGGACGTTCCGGCTTTCCGGAGGCGTCTCGTCGCAATTTATTTCAGGACTTCTTTTCGCGCTGCCGCTCCTTTCCGGGCCGTCGCGGATCGAGCTGACGACGCCGCTGGAATCGGCGGCATACGTCGATATGACGCTCAAGGCGCTTCATGAGTCCGGCGTCCGAATCGAAGTCGGAGCGAACGATTACCGGATCCCGGGGGAACAGAGGTTCGTTGCGCCCGAGGAAGTCATGATTGAAGGCGACTGGTCCAACGGGGCCTTTTTCCTGGCGGCCGGCGCGATGAATACGCCGGTTAACGTCGCGGGGCTGTCTCCTGCGTCGGTTCAGCCGGACGCGAAGATTATCGAAGCGATTAACGATTTCGGTTCGGACGCGATCCGGGTCCGCAATGGATATTCGGTGTTCTCCAGGCCGATGCGCGGGATTGTTTTTTCGGCGCGCAATGCGCCGGATCTGGTCCCGATTATTTCGGTTTTAGCCTGCGCGGCGCAGGGAACGACGCGGATTATCAACGCAGGACGGCTCCGGCTCAAAGAGTCGGACCGGCTCCGGGCCGTCAGCGTGAACCTGCGGGCGCTGGGCGCGGAGATCGAAGAGGACGCCGATTCGCTGACGATCCATGGCGCGGGGAGGCTCCGCGGCGGCGAGGTCGACGGAAGCGGGGATCATCGGATTGTTATGGCGATGGCGATTGCGTCGACGATCTGTGATGAGCCGATTGTGATCCGGGGTTGGGAAGCGGTCGAAAAGAGCTATCCAACCTTTTTTGAGGATTTTCGGAGTCTGGGCGGGGTGGCTGATGTTCTCGATCGGGAGTAGGCTCAGGCTGACGATTTTCGGTCAGTCGCATTCGCGGGCGATCGGCGGCGTCGTCGAAGGGATTCCCGCCGGGACGCGGCTCGATCTGGACGCGATCCGTGCTTTTTCCGCGCGGCGGGCTCCGGGACGGGAGCTGACGACGCCGCGAACGGAAGCGGACGAACCGGTTCTGCTGTCGGGGGTCGATGAGCGGAATGTCTGCTGCGGCGCGCCGCTCGCGTTCCAGATCGAAAATACAGATACGCGGCCGCGCGATTACGCCCGTCTCCGGGACGTCCCGCGCCCGATGCATTCCGATTACGCGGCGGCGGTCAGGTACCATGGGTTTAACGATATCCGCGGCGGCGGCCAGTTTTCCGGACGGCTGACCGCGCCGCTCTGTTTCGCCGGGGCGATCGCGGCGGGGCTGTTATCCGAACGCGGGATCGCCGTCGGTTCGCATGTGGCTTCGGTCGGGCCGGTCGACGACGAGCGTTTCGATCCGCTGAACGTCAGCGCGGAACAGTTGGCGTCGCTGCGGAAGATGACGCTGCCGGTGCTGTCGGAAAGGGCGGGGAGCGCGATGCGCGCGCTGATCGAGGAGGTCTGCACGGAAGGGGATTCGGTCGGCGGGACGATCGAATGCGCCGCGGTGGGTCTTCCGGCGGGCTGGGGCGATCCGATTTTTGACGGAGTTGAAAATCTTCTGGCTCGCGCGCTTTTCGCGATTCCGGCGGTTAAAGGCGTTGAATTTGGCGCGGGGTTCGATTCGGCGCGGATGCGCGGGTCGGCGCATAACGACGCTTTTGAGATCGGCGATGCCGGTTCGATCCGGACGCGTTCGAACCGGCATGGCGGTATTCTGGGCGGGATCACGACCGGAATGCCGCTCGTTTTCAGGGCTGCGATAAAGCCGACGCCGTCGATCGCGATCGAACAGGATTCGGTCTCTCTTTCGCGGCGGGAAAACGTAAAGCTGACCGTTGCTGGGCGGCACGATCCCTGTATTGCGCTGCGGGCGTATCCGGCGGTCGAGGCAGCCGCGGCGCTCGTTTTAGCTGATCTGATGATGGACGAAGGAACGGCGGGGTAAAGAAAAATGGATCTTCAATGCGCGCGAACGGCGATCGATCGGATCGATCGTGAAATGGTCGGGCTGCTGTGTGAGCGGATGCGGCTTGCGGCGGAGGCTGCCGCGTATAAACGGGAAAATGGCCTCCCGGTCGGCGATCCGGCGCGGGAACGGGAAATTCTGGAGCGCGCCGCCGAGAACGCCGGACCGGAGCTGGCGCGGTATATCGAGGCTTTTTATGCGGCGGTTTTTCAGATCAGCAAGGGCTATCAAGCGGAGCTGATCGCCGCGGCTCCGTCGGCGGGCAGACCGGAAAAGGGCGCATGTACGGATTAATCGGGCGCCGGCTGGGGCATAGCTATTCCGAACCGATTCATCGCGCGCTGACGAACGGCGCGTATGATTACCGGCTGATCGAGGTCGAGCCCGACGCGTTAGCGGATTTTCTCAAATCTCGGAAATTCGACGGCTTGAACGTGACGATTCCGTATAAGCGGGCGGTGATCCCGTTTCTTGACGAGCTGACGCCGGACGCGGAACGGATCGGCGCGGTGAACACGATTTTTCGTCGCGGCGACCGCTGGATCGGCGATAATACTGATGCCGTCGGGCTGCGGTACGCTTTGGCGCGGATCGGTTTGGACCCGGACGGAAAACGCTGCGTGATTTCAGGGAACGGCGGGACGGCGCGGACGGCGACTGTGGTCCTGAACGAGCTGGGGGCGGCGTCGGTTCGGCTTGTTTCCCGGCGGGAAGGGATCCCGTTTGAGCGGGCGGGGACGCTCCTGGATACCGAGCTGATCGTCAACGCTACGCCGCTCGGCATGTCGCCGGAAACGGATGGCGATCCGTTCGATCTGACGCTTTTTCCGAAGCTGACCGGCGTATTCGACGCGATTTATAATCCGCTTTCGACCCGCTTTTTGCAGCGGGCTCAGCGGCTGGGCCTGATCCAGGGCTGCGGGCTGCGCATGCTCGTCGCGCAGGCGAAGGCGGCGGCGGAGCGCTTCCTTGGCGACCGACTGGATGACGGCGCGATCGAGCGCGTTTATCGGGAGCTGCGCGCCGGGACGGAGAATTTGATTCTGGTTGGTATGCCCGGAGCGGGGAAGACCGAGATTGGACGCGCGCTGTCGGCGCTGGCGGGGAAGCCGTTCGTCGATCTGGACGAGGTTTTCGTCGAGCGCGCCGGGATGCCGATTCCGGAGTATTTCGCGCGTTTCGGCGAAACCGCTTTTCGTCAGGCTGAAGCTGAGCTCTGCTCGGAGGCTGGACGGAAGACCGGTCAGGTCGTCGCGACCGGCGGGGGCGCCGTTCTTCGCGAGGAGAACCGGATTCATTTGCGGCTGAACGGGTATGTCGTTTTTCTGGAGCGGGAGCTTTCGAGCCTTCCGACCTCGGGACGCCCGGTTTCGCAGGCTGCGCCGTCGCTGGGGGCGTTATACGAAGAGCGGCTGCCGGCGTATCGCGCCTGCGCGGATGTCAGCGTCGTGAACTATGGATCGAAGGCGGCCGTTGCGGCGCGGATTCTTGAACTTTATCGGGAAAGGCTGGAAACGCTATGAAAATACTGGTAGTCAACGGACCGAATTTAAATTTTCTCGGAATTCGCGAGCCGGAAATCTACGGCGCGACGCGTTATGAGACGCTGATCGAGATGATTCGGGCGCGGGGCGCGGAGATGGGACTGGAGACCGATTTTTTTCAATCGAATCATGAAGGCGCGCTGATCGATCGGATTCAATCCGCGTATTCGGACGGGACGGACGGGATATTGATCAATCCGGCGGGGTTCACGACGACGAGTGTCGCGATCCTGGACGCGCTGAAAGCGGTCGGGCTTCCCGCCGTAGAGGTCCATCTCAGCAATATTTTTGAGCGGGAAGCCTTTCGGCAGGATTCGCTGATTCGGCTGGCCTGCTTCGCGTCAGTCGTCGGGAAAGGAATCCCCGGTTATTTTGAGGGACTGGCGCTGCTGAGAGAACGACTGACCGGGGCGAAGCTTATTTCGGAAACGCCCCGGACTGCGTAAAGGGATCTCTTCCGGCGTTATCCGTTCCTGCCGCTGACGTTCGCGGACTCGAACGTCGCCATGTCGCGCAGCACGTTCAGCGCAGCGTCGATCAGCGCGAACGACAGCGCCGCGCCGGTGCCTTCGCCGACGCGCATCTTCAGGTTTAACAGCGGCTGCCGCTCTAACAGGGCGAGCAGCGCGGCATGACCGATTTCAACGGATTGGTGCCCCGCGATCAGGTAGTCGCGAACGCCGGGATTGATTTCGGCGGCCAGCGCGGCCGCGACGGTTGAGATCAGTCCGTCCATGACGAGCGGGACGCGGTTAGCGGCGGCCGCCAGCGTTACGCCGGTCATCCCTGCGATTTCGAATCCGCCGATTTTCATCAGGATATCGAACGGATCGTTTCGGTCGGGACGGTTCACGGCGAGCGCGCGTTCGACGACAGCGATTTTCCGCGCCAGTCCGGCTTCGTCGACGCCAGTCCCGCGACCGGTGACTTCTGCGGCGGGTTTCCCGGTCAGGACCGCGGTAATCGCTGCCGATGGGGTCGTATTCCCGATCCCCATTTCACCGGTCGCGGCCAGCTGGACGCCGGAACGGAACGCTTCTTCGCCGATTTCATATCCGACGGTCAGCGCCTGATCGAGCTGCGCGGCGGTCATCGCCGGGCCGACGGCAATATTCATCGTTCCGCGGGCGACTTTGCGGTGCGCAATGGGGAGAGATGGATCGAAATCGTACGCAACGCCGATATCGGTAATCCGGACCTCGGCGCCGAGCTGCTGCGTCAGCACGTTTATCGCGGCGCCATGGTTCAGGAAGTTCATGACCATTTGCGGCGTGACGGACTGCGGATAGGGGCTGACCCCCTCGGCGCAGACGCCATGGTCGGCGGCCATCAGGAAGACGGCTTTCCGTTTCAGGTCGGGAAGCGGATCGCCTGTCATTCCGGCAATCTGAATCGAGAGCGTCTCGAGATCGCCCATGGAGCCGAGCGGTTTGGTCAGGGTTTGCTGTCGTGCGGCGGCCTGATCGGCCGTTTTACGGTTAAACGCGGGGATATGGACGTTTTTGAAATTCATTCTGCCTCCCTTTTCTGGATCGAGCCTGATTTGTCGATTCTTTTTGCTTTCCGGCGCGAACCGCCGCCGGCGTTTTATTTCCGTTGGCGCCGCGCTCGTGCGGCAATCATGATCAGGAATAGCAGGAGCAGCAGCGCTCCCATCCGCCAGAGCTGGAAATCGTCGCCGATTCCGGTATCCGGAAGCGCGGTCGGGAGCTGGTGCGGCTGGTTATCTGGAAGTCCCGGATCGTCCGCGCTGTCTCCGATCAGCGGCGCTTCGAACGTCGCGGTCGCGGCCTGAAAGGGCCGCTCGGTTGGAATCTGGGCGAGGGCCGCCGTCGCGGTTGCGCGGTTGAAAGGAAGCTGGAGAACCGGGCGGGTCGGGACCGCCTGCGTCACGATCGGGAGCCCGATCGACTGGGTCGGAGTGACGCTGAGCGGCTGGACGGGCTGAATCGGCTGGTTCCCGGCGGGGATCAGCGTCGGAGGATTGGGAATTTCCGAGGTCACGAGGTAAAACGGTTCTTCGCTGTTTTCAGCGTACATCGGCTCGTCGTCTAAATCGTTCTTCGCTGACAGCGCTGCGTTTTTCGCGTCCGCTTCGTCTTGAGACGGGAGCGTCAGGATGGTTTCCGGCGTCAGCGTTGGAAGCGGGGTTTCGGTTGGCGGGAAGAAGAAATTCGCGATGGACACGAAAAAACCGCCGTTCGGTTCGGCCGTCGGAGAAACGGGAAGTTCGTCTGAGGCAGCGTTATCGGCGAGCGGAGCTTCGTTTTCATTCGTGATCGTGGGAACGACCGCGGATGGCGTTTGAGTCGCCGGAGCGCCGGCGAAGAAGGCGCGGATCGATTCGAAAAAGCCGGGCGCGTCGGTTTCGGCCGGTTGGAGCGTTGGCGCGTCCGGTTCGCCGTTCGTCGCGAACGGATCGGACTCGGCGGCTGGGAAATCGGTATGGGCCGCGTCCACGGTTGGATTTTCTGCCTGCGGCAGGCCCGGATTTTCGGCGGGGCTGGCGGTTGTCGGGCTGAATCCGGCTGCCGCCTGAGCGGGCTGTCCGGCAGGCTCTTCGGTCACGGTCCCGTCCGGAGCCGTTTCGGTCGGAGTCTCGTTTACGGTCTTGTCGCCCGTGAAAAAAGCGGCAATGCGGTTGAAGAAGCCGGGTTCCGCGGCAGCGGTCGGGACTGGACGGGCGTTGTCGTCGACCGTCGCCGCGCCGATTCGTTCAGGGGCGTCTGCCGCTTCGTCTGGAACCGTTTCGGAAGGCGTCGCGGCGGACGAATTCGCGACCGCGACAGGCTGCGCGGTTCCATTCAGCGGGTTCGGGTTGGCGTTGAGTGGCGCGTTTGTTGAAATGGTCGAGCGACCGGCGATTTCGACCTGTGTCGGGAGGAGCGGCTGAGCCGGAGCCGTTTCGGTCCTGTCCGCGGGAGCCGCCTGGGTCCCGTCTGCTGCCGGTTGGGAAACGGCGGTCGGCTGCGAAACCGCGGTCGGGTGCGCCGCGAAGAGGGCGGTAAAGCGGTCGAAAAACGACGGAAGCGCTGTTGCGGGGACGCTCGTGATTGTGGCTTCGGGCGCGGTCACGGTTCTTTCGGCGTTGAGTTCGCTGAGCTGGGCGGTGCTGCTCGCGATCGGGACTGCGGCCGTTTCTTCCGGCGTACGGATGCCCGGGTACCGGGTCCCGAAGTAAATCGCGGCACAGCCGATCAGGACGACCGGAATGACCCATGACGGAAATCGGTTCCCGGGCCGTTTTTTATTTTCCTTTCGGTTAAACTCGTTTTCAAACGTTTCAAAAACATCATTTTCGTCATAGCTCATGGTAACCCTCCGATTTGCGCCCTCACTGCTCGGAATCGTCAAGGCGAACGCGCTCAACGTTATGAATCGG
This sequence comes from uncultured Anaerolineaceae bacterium, assembly GCA_938020565.1. Lineage (GTDB taxonomy): Bacteria > Chloroflexota > Anaerolineae > Anaerolineales > Anaerolineaceae > Flexilinea. The sequence goes on from CALIHP010000020.1 coordinate 41,748, forward strand.
CAGCGCCAATTCGGTATCCTGATCCAATCGGACGCGGACCTGCTCAAATTCGGCGTTCTTTGCGTCAGGATTGACCAGCTCGCTGATCACGCCGATTTCGCCGCCGTAAAAACCGTCGATAATGCGAACTGTGTCCCCGATTTCGAGCGGTTCGGCGGCACTGCTTTTCTGTGGTGTGTATTCGTCTTTGGGAATGACGATTTCCGGTTTGCGCGGATTCCCGTAACGGCTCGACAGACCGGTCAGATAAGCGAACTTGATAATATTTTTCCCCAGCGCCAGCTGCGCCGGCGTCGCCATTCGTCCGCTGCCGATTCGATCGGTCAGGATGACCGGGATCGGCAGCGATTCGGCGATCGAAAGAAGATCGGCGGGAAGCGATCCGAGGATCAGTCCGCCCATCGATACCTTGACCGCGCGCTGGAGCGCCTTTGCGTCATGGCAGGTATTCGCGAAAACGACCGCGCCGGCGAAATCGAGCGTAATCGATTCGTTCGTGAGCGTTCCTTCTTCGCGGTTGAAATCAACCGACATCAGGATCCCCTGGCCAAATTTTCCGTTCCCCCAGACCCCGCGGACAAGCGTCCCTTCCGTTTCGAGGCGAGCGCCGCGATACGGGAGGATTTCGGTTACGATCCCGGGAAACCCGGCGATACAGCGTTCCCGATCCCGTGGAACGAATTCGAAGATCAGCTTATTTGCGGAAAGGCCGAGGAATCGGCCCGACTTTTTTGCCAGGACGGTCCGCGTTTTGCGTCCTTCGCGTTGCGCGATGGTGTCGCCGATGGAAACGAAATCGCCGTCCTTAATCGTCAGGCAGGGACGGACGGGGTCGCCCGGGCTGAGACCCAGCGCGTCGGAAAGCGAAAGCGCTTCATGCCGCGTCCAGACTTTCCGATATGCGATAACGGTCGACGGATCAGTCGCCTGACCCGGGTAGGCGACGACGGTTCCATTTTCGGAAAGCGCGCGCGCCGTCCGGATCGTTCCCTGATGAATCGCGTCGCTTACGTTAGCCATTCAGTCTTCCCCCTTCGCCAATGCGCCAGTCGCCGAGCTGTTTCTTCTCCAGCCGGAGGCGCTCGATTTCCGCCGCGCGGTCGTCCTTTTCGGCTCCCCGCTCGTCGCGCAAGTCGAAAATCAGGCCGAAGCTCCCGCTTTTGAAGCCGAACGGGAGGAACGGCTGAATTCCCGGCGTATCGACGCCGCGGGGGAGCGAAAGCCATTCCAACCGGTAGTTTTGACCGTAGTTCAGCGGAATCCGGTAGATTTCCCCAAACGGGATCAGGTATTCTTTTTTGTCGCCGCCGGTATTCTGAATACTGATTCGAATCGGGGCGGTATTTTTCCGCGTCCAGAGCGAACGGTCGAGGACTCTCGGACGGATGATTTTCCCCAGGTTCAGGTAGGTCGAGCTGTCCATGATATCCGCGGCGAGCTTTGGATTAACATGCATGACGGTTCCGATTACGGCGGCGAGCCCATTCATGTCGAGCAGGTAATCGATCGCGCCGTACGGACGGATCGCGTTCATCGCCGCCCGCAGCGACGCTCCCGGATCTTCAACGTTCCGCAGCCCTGATCCGGTCAGCAGGACGGCCGATAACCGTCCGGACGGCGGGAGCGAAAGGAAGCCGGAACGGAAAAGCGCGATGCGGATGAGCTCCTCTTTCAGCGCGATTTCGATCTCGGCGGCGTAGCGGTTCGCCGGGACGAGCTCGGGATAGAGCGATTTATTCAGGATATAATCGCGGATTTCGCCGGTTTTGATTTGAAAATCGATATGGGACCGGATCGATTCAGCGTCAGTTTCCGAAAGGATCCCGGGCAGCGTTTTCCCCAGTCCGATCGGAACGGTTTTCAGCTTCAGCCGCAGGTCCATCGCCTGCGCGATCAGCGTCCGGTCGGCGCCGATATTGACGCCCAGAACGACCTGATGTTTCCGGATCAGGCGCGACAGGAGCCGGACGGAACGCCCGAACGCGAATTCGCCGGGAATGAACGAGGCGTTCGTCTGTTTCCGGAGCGTCTCGAATCCCGGGGCGCGGAGCGAAGCGTCCTTCCGAATCGTTTTCAGCAGGCAGTTCAGCGCGGGCTCGTCGCCAGGCTCGGTTTCCATGACGTTCGAGCCGAACGCGATATCGGAGATTTTCGTGAAGACGCGTTCAATTTCGACGCGCGTTTCGCTGTTTCCCAGGAAGAGGAGCAGCGGGCGCTGTTCCCGGGTCAGGCTTTTACAGTACAGGAGGATCGTTTCGCCGATTCGGTAGACGGCCTGGCGCGCGCCGTTTTCGGTCCCGCCCGCGAAGACGATGATCCGCGGCGCGGCGGCGGTCAGGCGGTCAAGCTGTTCCGCGGTTGAATATCCGTCGTCCAGCGCGCATTCGAGGATCGGCGTTGTTCCCAGCCATGCGCAGAGCGAGCGCAGCGCCGGAAGGCTTCCCGCTTCGCTCAGCCCGAAAATCGCGATCGCGGGGTCGGCGATACAGGTATAAGAGACGGCCGCCTGGTCGATCCCGCTGAAATCCGTCGCCATCGGCAGGATAAAATTCCCGTCCGCGTCAAGGATTCTTTTTTTGACGTTTTTTTCGAGCTTCCGAACCGCGGAGGCGATTCCGACGAATTCAGAACGCTCGTGGTTCAGGTGCGTCGTTCGATCTGAGGCGGATCCGATAAAACGGTATTTTCCGGCGCGAATTTCGAATAAGCAGGCGCGCGTATTGACCGTTCCGATGTCGATCGTCAGGACCGATTGCGGCAGTGCGTTTTCAACCGCCGCTTGCGGGTTTTCGTCCGATACCGGCCGGTTCAGGATTCCGGAGCTCATGGCGCGCTTCATGGCAGCAAGCCTCCCAGGATCGTCCGGCCCCCGCTCAGGAGCAGGTCCAGCCGGTCGATCAGAACGATTGCCGACGAGATAAAAACGCCGGCAAAAATTGCGCCGAAAGCGGCCGCGACAAAAATTTCGCCGATCCGCTCCAGCGCAAAAAGCAGCTTTCCACCGATGAATTTTCTCGTTGGATTCGAAACGGGGGCCGACGCGTCGCTGCGTTCCGACGCGATTTCCCGCGACCAGATCAGAGCGGTCACGACGCCGGCGAACGCGGCGATCGCTTCCGCCCATTGGACGCCGTTCCCGGCTGCGTTCGGACCGCTCTTCGCGAACGGCGCGATGGTTGCGCCGAGAAGCGGAAGGAGCGTCCCGCTCACGGCGCCGGCTGCCGCGATCGCGGTCAGCGCGAAAAAGATGATGGTCAGCCATGGCGGATTCGCCGGCGCGTTCCTGCCGCGGTAGTGGGAAAAGATCAGGATCAGAATCAGCCCGACGCAGACTACGCTGACGATTCGCAGCTCAGGCTCAGCCCGATCGTCCAGCAGCGGCAGGATCAGGTACGGTGAGAAGACTTTTTCGATCAGGATCAGGACCAGCCCTGCCGCGATCGCGCCGCTCAGGATTGAACCGGCAAAGCGGAAAAGCCCGTTGTCGCCAAAAATCAGGCTGAAAATCAGGATCGACAGGATAAAACCAGCCAAGGTCATGATCCATTCCGGGGAGATCACCATTCGGTTCGATCCTCCTTTGGTTGGTTGGGTTTCTCGTCCGCCGTGTCAGAAAGGGCGTCGCCGGACGGATTCGGTTCCTCGGTGAGGACTGTAATCGCGGAGGTCAACGGGACGCGGGTGGCGGAACCGATGAGGATTGCGCTCAGCGCCAGCGCGATCAGGAACCACAACGCTGCCAGGCGCGCCGGGTTCGGGCTCAATTCACCGCTGTAGGCGGCTTTTTCTTCCGGCGTCAGGAGCGACGCAGTCAGAACGCCAGTGCGTTGGAAGGGGCGCAGGATCGGAGCGGCCTGAGCCGAGGCGATGACAAGCAGTTTCGTTTCAGGGCGAAAGATACGGAAATCCTCGATCCAGCGCTGAGCGCGGGTCGCGTCCGCGACGATCAGGATGGTTCCGGCTGCCGCGCCCTGTTCCAGTCTGCCGCCGGAGGTCAACGTCATCGCTCCGAGCGCCGCCGGAACGTACGAGACCGGAAGCGCGACGCCGTCGTCTGAATTCATGAAGAACGAGCGCGCGATCGAATACGCCGAATCGTTCGCGGCGATCAGCGTCGGGAAGGCGTCTTTTCCGGTCAGTTCGTTGATGAGCGACCGTGTGGCCGCGTTCAGCTCCGCCTCGTCGGCGAATCCGTAATCCAGGATAATTTCGAGCCGGCTTCCCGCGGGGAACGCGTTGAGAGCGGCATGAAAAGCGGCGCTGGCGGCGGTCCGTTCCGGACGAATCGCCGGGAGTTCGATTTTCCCGCCGGAGGCCCTGGATAAGATCAGCAGGACCCCGGCGATCGCGGCCAACGCGATCAGGACCATTGTCAGCCGATTTTTCGTTCGGCTCCGCGGACTGACGAACCCGCGCGTCCGCCGTTCTGAGGAAAAAACTTTTTGCAGGATGGACGCGACCATGCGCTGCTGATAATCGGAGGGATCGACGGTCGACTTGGGGACGCTTGCGGCGAACGAAACGCCGACGACCCCGGGGACCGTCGGAAACTTCATTTCGCCGGTTTCAAAGAGGTTCCAGGGAATTTCTTCGCGGCTGTCGTTTGCCGGCGGCATGGGAATAAAAGAATCGGGCTCATCTGCCGTTCTTTCGCGCGATGTCAGCGGTTCCGGCGAGCTGACGCGGTTTTCGTTTTCGATTTCAGCGCCGCGTTCGACGAGAACGCCCGGGGTCAGCGATTCGGCATCGTTCAGGCTCGTCGAATCCGATGACCAGCTTTCCGCGATGGAATCGTAGACGGTCGGTGCGTTGTCGTCCGCCGTCTCGGCCACGATATTCTCCGTCGCCGTGTCATTGGGAACGGCTGAAAACGTCGTGTCCGGCTCGATGGGCCTGTCAGGCTCTTCCGTTTCATTGGATAAGCCTCGCGTTCCGTCCGTTTCCTCGCCGGCTAAGCTGGCGAGGAAATCGCTGACGAGCGAAGGCTCGTCTGACGCGGCCGTTGACTGCGCTGAGCTGATCGCAGGATCGCGGTTCGGTTCGGCTTTCGCTGAAACCGCTGATTCAGGTTCAAGCTTATCCTGAGGGCGATGAACGCTGAAATCGACAAATTCGCGTTCCTCGCCGAGCGCTTCCGCGGCGTCCCCGGCGCTCTCTCCGCTTCCATTTTGGAGCCTGCTCTGGCCGTTTTGCAGTTCCGGTTCGTTTTTCGCTCCGGTCCCGGATCCGGCGTCGTCCCATTTCCGCTGTGGACGGTAGCGGGAAAAGTCTTCGTAGTCCGCTTCCGGCGCGACCGGACCTGGAGGCTCCGCTTTCGGCGCGGGCGTTCGATCGTTTCCGTCTTCCGTTGCGGGCGCCAGATTGAAGCGTGATTCGGATACGGGCTTCAGCTTCCATTCCGGCTTTTTTGTTGAAATAGAAGCGCTCGCTGACGGATTTACGGGCGTGTCGTCCCATTTCCGCTGCGGACGATGAAGCGTGAAATCCGCGTAATCGTCTTCGGACGCCGCCGTTTTCCCGTCCATCCGGACTTCCGCCTCGATTGGCTCAGTCTTCGTTTCAGGCGTCGGATCGTCCTCCGGAAGATTTTCGCTCTCCTCGGAGGATCCGTCAGGTTCGGGCGCCTGGTCCGGCGGCGAAGGTATCGGCGCGTTGTCCCATTTCTGCTGCGGCCGATGCGTTTCGAAGGTCCCGAATTCATCTTCGGTTTCGAGTTCGGCGATTTTCCGGTCCTCTTCTTCGATGTCTTCCTGGGAAGCGGCCGCGCTGGGCGCTGCGTCGAGCCCGTCGGAAGTCAGGTTCTGAGTCGCGGCGGTTTTCTCGCCGGACCCGCCCGGCGCAGGGATCGGACGGCTGAATGGCTGGTCGATCGTTTCTTTGATTTCCGGAAAGAGTTCGCCGAGGAGGTCCGGCACGGCTGCGCCGGAATCGCTTCCGGAAAACTCCTGCGCGACTGCGCTATCCGGTTCGGATTCGGATTCAACGCCGGCATAAAATTTTTTAAGCCAGTCAGGCGGAGAGCTCGCCGCTGACGGCGGGGCCGGGACGGTAGACGCAGCGGCTGGTTCCGCGCCGCGTCCGGTCGGACGGAGATCTTCGGGAAGCGTCTCAAAATTTGCGCCGCAGGTGGAGCAGCGTTGAGCGCCCGGATCGTTCGTACCGCCGCAGACGCGGCAAACCAGTTTCATCATTCCCGTTCTCCGTATCGGCGGTTCTCTCCGGCCGGCGGGTTGGCAAAGAAGAGAACGCGGACTGAGCTGGCGATCGCGCCGATCGCTAATCCGATCAGCAGTCCGGTAATTGCGCCGGTTGGCAGCGAGATCATGAACGACAGGGCTTTTTCGAACGGCTCCGGAAGCGCGAATCGGTCAAAGACGCCGCTGAAAAGGATCAGGAAAACGGCGGCGCTGATCAGGAACGTTGTCCGGAAGAGATTCGGTTTGGACTTTGCCGTGACGAAAAGGCCATAGATGAGCGACAGGCAGATCATTCCGGCTAAAACAGGTTCGATTGAGCGCCGGAGCGTCAGCAGGACCGACTGCAGGCCCGGGTGGTCGAGCTGTTTTGTCAGGCCGATGATCAGGATGACGGTAAAAACGGTCAGCGTCGTGAACCGATGCAGGAAGTTGGCGTTGCGTTCGCCCAGGTCACGGACCTGAAAGCTCAGGAAATCGGTAACGCGCAGGAAGGTTACGGCGGCGATCAGAAGCGTCACGCCGCGAAGAAAGAGCTGGCGGATGGCGACGACTTCCGGTACGGCCGCGTAAAACGACGTCAGCGTCAGCAATCCTGCAGCGCCGCAGAGAAGAAGGCCGAGCGAAGGAATTCTTTTCATGCGCTTACCCAAAGAACCGGAGGAAGACGACGGAGGCGATCAGCGCGGCGATGACGATCCAGCGCAGGACGTCCATGACGATCAGCGTTCGCAGCGCGAACGGTCCCGCCGTCCGGTCAGCCTTCCGGACCAGCGCCGGCAGCGCGTAAACGCGTTCGCCAATAAAGGTTTCCTCTGCGGCGACGATGCCGGCTGCCTGCGCCTGGAGGTTGTCTCCGGCGATCAGGACGCTTTCGTTCGCCGCGAACGAAAAATCCTGAAGCGCAATTTCCGAACCAGCGCTTCCGACCGACAGGTGGATCGGTTCATGCGTTTCGTCAATAGCGGTCAGCGTCACGGCCTGATGGCTGATCGTGTCGTTCCCGGCGGTTCGGACCGTGGCCGGCTCATACCCGGCGTCTAATTCGACGGCCCGGTAGCCGGAACATACGGCGCGTTCCAGCACCGCGCTGCCGAAACCATCGTCCGCGGTAAAGACCGGCGCGCTGTCGGCGGCGGCGACGCGGCGGGCGATTCGGTTCGCGCTTTCCAGTCCTGGAATTGCTGTCGCGGAGAACATCGCCGACGAGCCGGAGCTCAGGTCAAAATGCGCTGCGTCGCCGCGTTCGAGAGATTCGGAAAGCACGCCGGTCAGCGTCTTCCCGCATGCGCGCGCGATCAACGAAGAGCCGCCGCGGCGAAGTTTCGCGAGGGTAAAGGTAAACGTCAGCGCCCCGGTCAGCAAAGCAGCCGCAAGAATGATGATAATTGAAAGCGCCGATAATGCCATGCGATTTTTAAGCTCCACAGGTTCCAACGGATTTTGAAACCTTGTTAATTATAAAAGGAAAGTATAGCATATCCGGCCTGGAGCAACTTTGATAGGAATCGGGGAGTATTATCCGTCCCCGACGAAAATGGCGGAATGTAATCAAAAAAACTGACGCGTCCGGTATTTAAGATGATATTCGGTCCCTGGACGGATCGGAAAGGCGGAGCTGAAAAAAAACGAAAAAAGAATCCTGCCCGATTCTTTTCTGCTTTGAGCCGCGATCCCGCCGGATAGACGGAGGAAAATGCCCGTGTTATAATTTTTTGTGCCGAAGGTGGGAATCGAACCCACATACACAAGGTACACGATTTTGAGTCGTGCGCGTCTGCCAGTTCCGCCACTTCGGCCCTAACTTTTTTATTGTACACAAAAACCGAATTCGGGTCAAGGAGAATTGTCGTTCCATGAGATTAGGAATTATCGGATTACCGCAGAGCGGAAAAACCACCTTGTTTAACGCCGTAACCCGCGGGTCACAGCCGACCGGCGCAATTACCGGGAAAATCGAGATTCACGACGCGGTTGTTGACGTCCCGGACGGACGGGTCGACGCTCTGACGGCGATGTTCAAGCCGAAGAAGAAGATTTATGCGAAGGTGAATTATGCGGATATCGCCGGGCTCGACGGGAGCGCCGGAAAGAGCGGGATTTCGGGCGAGCTCCTGAATAAACTGGCGCAGATGGACGGGTTTATTTTAGTTGCGCGTGCGTTCGAAAATGATCAGGTTATCCATCCGGCCGGTTCGGTTGATCCGGAGCGCGATATTCGGACGATGGAGGGGGAGTTTATCCTGAACGATCTGGTTGCCTGCGAAAAGAAGCTGGAGCGGCTGAGCGACGAGCGTCGGAAGGGCGGCGGCCGGGATAAGGCGCTGATCGATCGGGAGATCGAACTTTTCGGACGGCTCCGCGGGACGCTTGAGGAGGAGAAGCCGCTGCGCGGTTTGACGCTGACCGCGGACGAAGAAAAAATGATCTCTGGCTATGGTCTCCTGTCGCGGAAGCCGGTCCTGATTCTGGTCAATCTGGACGAAACGCAGCCGGTCCCCTCGATTTCTTATCGTCAGGATCAGACGCGGATCGACTTTTTCCGCGCCAGGATCGAAATGGAACTGGCCCAGATGGCTCCGGAGGACGCGGCGATTTTCATGAACGAATATGGGATTGCTGAGCTGGGGCTGGATCGGGTGATCAAGCTGTCTTACGACCTGCTGGATCAGATATCGTTTTTTACCGCCGGCGAAGATGAGTGCCGTGCCTGGACGGTTTCGAAGAACGCGACTGCTCCCGAAGCGGCCGGCGTGATCCATACGGATCTCCAGAAGGGATTTATCCGCGCGGAGGTCCTGGCGTACGACGACCTGATGACGCTTGGGAGCTACGCGGAAGCGAAAGCGAAAGGAAAGCTCCGGCTGGAGGGAAAAGAGTACCGGGTTAAAGACGGGGATATCCTGAATATCCGCTTTAATGTATCGAAGTAGGGAAGAACCTTTTATACAGCGTCAGGATGATCCAGCCGAGCGATACCGTCAAAATACTGAACAGGATATCCCGGATGATATTGACGAGCCGCGGTCTTGGATCCGGAACAAAAGCGCGTTCGAGCTCAGCGGCGCCGGTAATTTCCTGATTCGAGGCGTTTAATTCCTTTTCCGCGAGCTGAACGGTCGCGGGATCGTCCGTTCCGTTCGGACCAAACCCGGTCCGGTCGTCCGGGAATTTCCGCTCCGCGAAGAGGAGGACTTCCATTTTCGGCGTTCCGCCGCGGACGCCCTGCGACGAAAAGTACTGCGGTTCGGCGGGCGGTTCAGCCGCGTTTTCGATTGCGGCGGAGACAGCCCCGGACGCGACGCTTTCGAGCGAATAATCGACGACGTCGTCGTCAGGCGGATCGATTGATTTGGAGACAAGTTCGACCGGTTCGCCGGCGAACGGCAGTACGGTTTCCCTCGGGGAATTTCCCGCGAATGGGAAAACGGTCAGGATGACGATCGCCAACGCCGCCGCAGCCGCGCTGGCGCGGAAGAGCGGGAAAAGCCGTTCGAGAAGGTTCGGTTTCCGGGCCTGCGCCGCTTCGGCGCGCGTCAGGATATATTTCCTCGGCGCTTTGGTTTCCCTGAGCGCGGCAAATTTGGATTTGACCGCGATCAGTTCGTCCAGTTCGGCGGCTAACGACGGATCCTGAGATAAACGCTGCGCAAAGGTTAACATTTCCGAATCGTTCAGTTCGTGATCCAGATAGCTGTTCAATAAAATCAGGTCTTCATCTTTGCGTTTCATATCGATCCATCCGTCCTCTCATGATTCAGACGTTCCTCGCGGTCAAAAAGTTCCCCTTTCGTTTTCAGGCAATCGCGCATTTTCCCGCGTGCGCGGAAAAGCCGGCTTTTGATCGTCCCCAGCGGGACGGAAAGGATCTCGGAAACGTCCTGATAATCTAATTCCTGAACGTCGACCAGCGTTAAGACAGCGCGGTAATCGGTCGGAAGACCGTTCAGGCAGTCTTCCAGCGCGGATACGACTTCGCGGCGCTCGCTCAGCGTTTCCGGCCCGTCCGTCTCGTCGGCCATCCATTCGGCGTCTTCGATCGTCCCGCCGTCCTCGTCCGACGCGGGCGGCTCTAACGGAATCGCCTGACGGCGACGGGCCCGGCGAAGTTCATCATAGGCGGCGTTCGTCGCGATCCGCAATATCCAGGGCTTGAAAACTTCGCCGCGGAAGGTTTCGATTTTCTGCCAGGCGGAGATGAACGCGGTTTGGGCGACGTCGTCGGCGATGGCGCTGTCCCGTACGATCCGAAGCGCGGTATTATACACGGCGTCCTGGAAACGCAGCACGAGTTCGTTAAACGCGTCGAGGTTCCCGCGTTTGGCGCGGAGGACGAGGGTCAGGTCGTCGCTTTCAAGTCTCATGAGTCGCTTCCGGCTTTCTTCGTTCGCTTCAATCCCCGAGGACTTCGAGCGCGCCCCAGTTCGGGCCGCTTCTGGCTTCGGTCGTCAGCGGGATCGAAATCGATACCGCGTTTTCCATCGTCTCCTGAACGAGGCGGCGGGTGTCTTCGAGCTCGGCAGGAGGGCATTCCAGCATCAGTTCGTCATGAACCTGAAGGAGGAGCCGTGCCTTGAGACCGGTTTCTTTAAGCCGTCGGGCCAGGTCGATCATGGCTTTTTTCATGATATCGGCGGCGCTTCCCTGGATCGGGGCGTTGATCGCTTCGCGTTCTTCGCGGGCGCGGAGGTTCCGGTTCATTTCTGTTTTCAGGTTCGGGAAGTAACGCCGCCGCCCCATCATCGTTTCAACGAAGCCCTGCTCAGCGGCCTGCGCCTTGAGCCCTTCGAGATAGGCGTTGATCCGGGGAAACTGCGTGAAGTAGATTCTGACGAATTCGGACGCGTCCTGACGCGAGAGGTTCGTCGACCGGCTCAGTCCGAACGAGCTCATCCCGTAAATCAGCCCGAAATTGATCGCTTTGGCGTGCCGGCGCATGTCTTTCGTGACGTCGGAGAGGGGAACGCCGTAGATCGCCGCCGCCGTCGCCGCGTGAATATCCTGACCGGCGCGGAACGCGGCCAGCATGTTTTCGTCCTGCGACAGGTGCGCGATGATCCGGAGTTCAATCTGACTGTAATCGACGGAAAGGAGCGTCCAACCCTCCTCCGGAACGAACGCGCTTCGGACTTTTCGTCCCAATTCGGTCCGCGTCGGGATATTCTGTAAATTGGGGGAGGAGGATGCGAGCCGTCCGGTGACGGTTCCGGTCTGGTTGAACGAGGTGTGGATGCGGCCCGTGCCTGGAACGACTTCAAGCGGAAGCGCGTCAACATACGTGCTCTTCAGCTTGGCGATTTCGCGATTTTCGAGGATCAGCTCGATAACCTCATGCGTTCCGGTCATTTCTTCCAATACGTCGGCGGCGGTCGAATAGAGCCCGGCGGTCGTCTTTTTCGCCGCCGGCGGCGGATCCAGCTTCAGGTCCTGAAAGAGCGCGACGGAAAGCTGCTGCGTTGAGTTAATATTGAACGAATACCCGACGCAGTCGTAAATCGCTTTTTCAATCTCGATCAGGCGGGCGCTGAAGACGCGCGAAAGGTCGGAAAGCGCGCGGACGTCGACGCGGATCCCGTTCCGTTCCATTTCGACCAGCACGGGGACCAGCGGCATTTCAAGCGCCTGGTACAGCTCGGATGCGTTCCGGCCGTCGAGCGCTTCGCCGAGCGGCTTTTGGAGCTGGAGCGTCTGATCGGCGTCCGCCGCGGCGTACGGCGCGGCCGCCTCGATCGCAACGTCGGCCATCGAGATCTGATTTTTACCCTTTCCGATCAGCGCTTCGATCGGCGTCATTTCCGAGTCGAGAACGACGCGCGCCATTGCTTTTAAGCCTAACGAGGTGGAGGCGGGATCGAGGACCCATCCGGCGATCATCGTATCGAACAGGTCCCCGGCAACGGTGAAACCATGATTCTTCAGGACGATCAGGTCATATTTGATATTGTGGCCGACCTTGCGGATCGATGGATTGGCGAGAATCGGGTTGAGGACTTCGCTGACCCGTTGGATCGACAGCTGCGGATCGGGGCTGTGGTGTCCGACGGGGATATAGTATCCGACGTTGGGTTCGACCGAAAAGGAAAGCCCGACCAGCTCGGCCGCCATGGCGTTCGTCGCTGTCGTTTCGCTGTCGAGCCCGATCGTTTCCGCTTTGGAAAGGCGGCCGGCGAGTTCGGCTAATTTTTCTTCGTCGTCGACGACGATCGTCCGCGTGGCGCAATGTTCCAGTTTCGCACGGTTTTCTCCGGGCGCGTTTTCGATTCCGAAAAGGCTGGGCTGGTCGTCGGGCTGCGGCTGGAAATCGCCGGCGACGGCTTTCAACCGCGGGATCAGCGTCCGGAATTCCATCATGCGGAAGAATTTATCGGCGGCCGGATAGGCGGCACGGGCTACGTCGGCGGCGTTGAAGTCGATAACGACGCTGAGATCGGTTTTAATCTGCGCCAGTTCACGGCTCAGCGTCGCGCTCGCGCGGTTCTCTTCGAGTTTTTTCCGTGCCGCGCCTTTTATTTCTTCGAGGTTCGCGTAAACGCCGTCGAGCGTTTCGAAGCGGTCGAGGAGAGCGACGGCGGTTTTCGGGCCGATTCCGGGAACGCCGGCGTAATTGTCCGAGGGATCGCCGACAAGCGCTTTGTAGTCGACGACCTGATCCGGACGAACGCCGAGATAGGCCTTGACGTCCGCGGGTCGGTACGCTTTCAGCTCGGTCAGCTTTCCGCCGGAAAGGTCGACGGTAATCCGATCGGAAACGAGCTGGAGAAGGTCGCGGTCGCCGGTAATAATCTTGACGTCGATCCCGCTCTCGGCGGCTTCGAACGCCGCCGAGCCGAGGAGATCGTCGGCTTCGAAGCCCTCGCGTTCGAGCCTTGGAAAGCCGAAAACGTCGACAAGCTCGCGCATTCGGTCGACCTGCGGGCGCATGTCGTCAGGCATCTTGGCTCGCGTACCTTTATATTCGGGATGCAGCTCGTTCCGGAACGTTTTCCCTACGTCAAACGCGACCGCTAAATAATCCGGCCGCTCCTGTTCCAATACGCGGAGCAGGATGCTCGCGAAGCCATAGGTCCCGGCGGTCGGTTCGCCGAACGACGTCGTCCAGCGGGAATCGCCGCCGCCGGCGGTCAGCGCAAAATAGGCTCGGTACGCTAACGCGTGTCCATCGAGTAAGACGAGACGCTTCGTCATCGGTCAGCGTTCCATGCTGATTGTCTGGTCTTCCCACCGGTGCCAGGTTGAAAATTTTTCCAGAATCACTTTTCGTCCTTCGCCGGGATAGTCGAGCCCCATTGCGGCGAGATCGGCGTCGACCATGATCCGAACGAGGTCATGGAACTTGATTTTCGGTTCCCAGTTCAGGACCCTTTTCGCCTTCGCCGGATCGGCCAGCAGGTAGTCAACCTCGGTCGGGCGGAAATAACGGCTGTCGATTTTGACGTAATCCTGCCAGTCGAGGTCCATGTAACCGAAAGCTTCCTGAAGGAATTCGCGGATCGTGTGCGATTCGCCGGTACCCAGGACGAAGTCGTCGGGGCGTTCCTGCTGAAGGATCAGGTGCATCGCTTCAACGTATTCCGGCGCGTAGCCCCAGTCGCGTTTCGAGTCGAGGTTGCCGAGGTAGAGCGTGCGCTGGAGCCCGGCGACGATCATCGCCAGCGCGCGGGTAATTTTCCGCGTCACGAACGTTTCGCCGCGCCGCGGGCTTTCATGGTTGAAAAGGATGCCGTTGGTTGCGAACATGTTATATCCGTCGCGGTAATTTCGCGTGATCCAGTAGGCGTAAAGCTTGGCGGCGGCGTAGGGGCTCTGAGGCTCGAAGGGGGTCAATTCGCTTTGCGGCGGTTTCGCCGAACCGAAGAGCTCGCTGGTCGACGCCTGATAGAAGCGGGCGCGCGAATTCGTTTTGCGCATCGCCTCTAAGATCCGGATGGTCCCGAGACCGGTCGTGTCGCCGGTATATTCCGGGATGTCGAAGCTGACGCGAACCTGCGACTGGGCGGCCAAATGGTAGATTTCGTCGGGCTGGACCGAGTAGATAATATTATGAAGCGCTTCGCTGGTAGCGATATCGCCGAAATGCAAAAAGAAGGGGATCGGCGCGACCGGATCCTGCGACAGGTTATATAAATGATCGATGCGGCGCGTGTTGAACGAGCTGGCGCGGCGAACGATGCCATGGACCTCGTAGCCCTTCGCGATCAGGAGTTCGGATAAATACGAGCCGTCCTGGCCGGTGATTCCGGTGATTAACGCTTTTTTCATAAGGTTTGGTCTCCTTGCCGTCGAAATCCGCGGCGTTTTTTTACGTGTTCCTCTCTCAGCTGATTCGAATTGTATCATAAGCGCGGCCGGCGTTCCTCGCCGGAATCGCGCCTTAAAAACGGCGAAGCGCCGACGCGCCGCGTTAACGATTTGTAAGAACCTCTGGAGAGGCGGTTTTCCCCCGAACTTTTGATATAATTATATCGATTAAAAATCGGGCCCTCCCGATCTTTTAAAGTATGAAGGTCCGTAAGGGCAATGGGAAGGGCTGCAATTTAAGGATTTTATATGCCGGTATATCAGTATCATTGTGAAAACTGCGGATACGCGTTCGATCAATTTCAGCATTTTACGGACGACGCTTTAACGGTCTGCCCGAATTGTCATCAGGAAAGACTGCGCAAGGTTTACAGTACGGTCGGGATCGTTTTTAAGGGGAAGGGCTTTTACGCCACGGATCATCGCTCTCCTTCTGGCCAGATTAAATCGCATGATCATGCGTCGCCGGACGCGGTCGAGGCGAAAGCCGGAGCGTCCGCGAGCGAAGCTCCGAAGACTGAAACGAAAGCCGCCGAGCCGGCCAGATCGTCGGAAGCGACCGCTTCAGCGGCATAGAATACGGAGAAGGGAGAGAGAATCATGGCTCAGTCAAAAAAAACGCAATCCATCAGCAGGGATGACGCCGCCAGCCGGCAGGCGCAGAACCAGAAGAAAAAGACGCGCCGGACGTTGAGTATTTTGGGTACGGTTATCGCCGTCATCCTGATCGTCAGCATGGTTTTATCGATGGTCCGGTTCGGCGGGTAGGGCGGCCGTTCCAAGGAACAGAAGCGTAACGCCCCATCTGACGACAGTGGGGCGTTGCAGTTCTGTTTAAAGTCTTTTTTTAATCAACCGCGGCCAGCTCGATCAGGAGCGAGGTAAAGTCGCAGCCCTGGACGACGAAGAGCATTCGATTCAGCGCGACGCCGGCGTACATCAGCTCGTCGCCGCCGGCCTCGAAGCTTTCGTTCAGTTGCGCCAGCATGAGGTTCAGGTTCGGAATCCGCGCGATCAGGTAGCGCGGATCGACGTCGACGCGGAGCTTTACCCGGTATTTCCGCTCCGGGTCCAGCCCGGCGAGCTTAAAGCGGAGCCAGCCGAGATTCGCGAAATTCAGGCATTGATAATATCCGGCGATCGCGCGTTTCCGGTCTTTTCCGACGACGATCCAGCCGGCGTCGTTCCCTTCGAACGGACTCAGGAGCCGGTAGAAATCGCCGCCATGGAGAAGCTCGCGGTTCGCTTTCATGAAGCGGACCTGATCTTTAACGCGTTCGAATTCCTCGGGCGTGAGGTGATTCAGGTCCAGCTCATACCCGAACGTTCCGAAGCAGGCGACGTTCGCGCGCGTTGAGAGCGGGACCAGGCGTCCGGTCTGCTGATTCGGGACTGCGGAAACGTGCGCGCCGATCGAACTCAGCGGGTAGCCGTAGCTCGTGCCGTACTGGATCCGCTGACGTTCGTAGCCGTCGGTGTTATCGCTGCCCCAGGTCTGCGGCGCGAAGTAAGTCATTCCTAAATCGAAGCGGGCTCCCCCGCTCGAACAGGATTCGAAGAGAATTTCCGGAAATTCGGTTGTCAGCCGCGTATACAGGTCGTAGATGCCCAGGATATTTTTATGGAAGACTTTCCCCTGATCCTCCGGCGCGGTCTGATTCGAGTAGCATTCGGTGATATAGCGGTTCGAATCCCATTTGATATAGGAAATTTTTGATTCGCGCAGGATCGCGGCCAGCTGCGCATGGATCGCATCGACGACTTCTTTCCGCGAAAAATCGAGGACGTATTGGAAACGGCTGGGAGAGCGAAAGCGGTTGGGCGCGCCGAGAACCCAGTCCGGATGGGCGCGGTAGAGATCGCTGTCCGGATTGACCATTTCCGGTTCGATCCATAACCCGAACTTCAGCCCCATCGCTTCGATCTTTTCCGATAGGCCCTTGATCCCGGACGGGAGTTTCTTCGTATTGGCGACCCAGTCGCCCAGCCCGGCATGTTCGTCGTTCCGGGCGCCGAACCAGCCGTCGTCAAGGACGAAGAGTTCGATTCCGGCTTCTTTCGCTTTCTCCGCGATTTTCAGGATCCGTTCCTCGTCGAAATCCATTTCGGTCGCTTCCCAGTTATTCAGCAGGATCGGCCGCGGCCGGTCGCGCCAGGCGCCCTGAACGATTCGCGTCCGGATCAGGTCGTGGAACGCCTGGCTCAGTCCGTTCAACCCGGCGCAGCTGAACGCGATCAGCGCTTCCGGCGTCTGGAACGATTCGCCGGGTTGGAGCCGCCAGTCGAAATTATCCGGGTGGATCCCGAGTAAGACGCGCGTCGTTCCGTCAGTGGCGCATTCAACCTGTCCCAAATGGCTGCCGCTGTAGACGATATTGAACCCGAGCGCTTCGCCGAGATGCTCGGTCGTTTCCGGACGCTTCAGGATAAAGAACGGGTTCATTTCGGCGCTGCTGGATCCGCGCATGCTGTAATTCGCCTGGATCCCGTGTTCGAGCCGGCGCGTCCGGACGCTGCGTTCGCGCGCCCAAGCGCCGGTAAACGTCAGCATCTCATAATTCATATCGGGAAGATCGAGGGCCATCGATAACGCCCGGGTCAGCGTCACCGCTTCCGCGCCGCCGTCCAGCTCGAATTCAGCGTTCCGCGCCAGGATCGGCAGCTCGGCGTAAATCGAATAGGATAACTTCAGCGTCAATCCGGTTACCTCGTCGTCGAGGTTTAAAATCAGCGTTTCTCCTTCGCCGTCGCTCTCCATTGTCGCGGCGGGAAGCGGCGCGAGGCTCGGTTTCCCTTTCAGGATTTTGTAAGAACTGAATTTGAACGCGCTGATCCGGCTGCCGTTCTGCTGTTCGACTTCGAACGCGGGCGAACGGAAATCGGTCGTTCCGTACGATGGATATTCCTGCCGGGTCTGGTTCAGGCAGAGGCGCGACGGTTCGGGCGCGTTAAACGCCGTCATTCCGCGGATCGCCTCTTCATGAAGATGGGCGAACGAGGGACGGTCCTGGATCGCTTTCCCGAAATACAGGTTTTCGATCTGACCGTTTTCCATAACGGTCAGGATATAGCTGAAGAACCGGCTGCGGAGATGGAAGGTTCTGGCGTCGGGAGATACGTTGATGAGCATGGGTGGGATCCTCCTTTATTCTTTATCACGAAGCGAACGGAATAGAACGGAAATAATACGTTTATTGTACCATTCGCGAGGCGTCAATGGACGATTGACGAAGTTCAGGCCGTGGTATGCCCTGCGACTGTGCGTCCCCGTTTTTTTGCGGTGGGTTTCCCTGATTTAAGAGGATTCAACCGCCGCGGTGTCTGTTTCAAATTTCCATGGGATTAAGGAAGTTCCTTAGGACTGATTATATT
>CALIHP010000021.1 GCA_938020565.1 uncultured Anaerolineaceae bacterium
GGATAGTCCGTTAAAACATATCTGAACCTGACGGCCTTATTTATACTCAATTCTTCAAAATTTGTATTTTGTATATCGATTTCTTCGTAGTTGAAAATATTCGGATTCGGAATTCTGCGGTATAAAACGTTTACTATTGAATACCAATACAGACCCGACACGTGCTCCGAATAATTCGACGTATAATATTCCAAGTAGAATTCTTTGTGTAATGTATACATACTTATCATGACATCGTTTGTATTCATTAACGGACTTGATTTTTCGCCTGCAATACCGATTGTTTTTTGTGTTGTAATTTCATCACCGATATTAACATTTTCAGGAATAGATGTCAGATTTGAATATATCATGTGAACATCAACGGACTTCATTGCACCTTCAAAATAATAATCGAACTTGGAGACCACTTCCACATATTTGCCGAGATTTGTCGGATTATCGTCATTTCTATTCAAATCGACAATTTTTCCATGATACATACTGATAATATTGCTGTTCTTCGGGGTCTCCAAAGTCACGCCTATGGAAAATATATCGTTTACTTCTTTTGTTAAAATAAAGTTTAATGACTTCAATGAATAATCTTCTGAAAAAGCGAAACCCGATAGACATAACAAATATAAAAACAGCAATACATTCTTTTTCATTTTTTTCCTACCCCCCCAGCGGGCGTATAACATCCCCCTGCCTCACAGCCGGACTTATTTTTTTGTCAGACTGGAGCAGGTGTCAGATTTTTTATTTTAATTATAAACAAATCGTATATTCTATTTCCGAATCTTAACTAATTTATACGTACTATTCAAGTAGTAAGCTATAGATTCTTTATCTGAGTATAAATCGGGATAATGAATCAGATACGGAGAATCCTCAAACATATATTTTATTTTTCCGTGTAAACGTATGATCTGAAAATTATTATCACAGTATCCAATAATAAATAACGTTTTGTTGCTCCCTCCGGGTCCCGCATAGCTTCCTATAGGTAATAGCAACTCATTATTACTGTCTCCATTTAAGTCGATATAATAAGCCCATTCCGATAACATTTCACCATTATTCGGCAATCGTAAGATATTATTCCGGAGAACTTCCGAAAGTTCTATATCTTCTTTTAATTTCAATAAGAACTTATTTGAAGATGATTCGTATTGATAAATCAACATCCGACAATAAGCATAATTAGGGTACGGATCAAAATGAGGCAAGCCGGAAAGCACAATGATTTCTTCTATCCCGTCATTATTCAAATCACAAGCAATTCTAAAAAGTTCGAAATTTGTTTTATATATGCTTTCAATGCTCGATTCTACTGCAATATCATTATTTTTCAATACATCTTCAACTGTCATGTTGACACAATAACTGTTTATTAATCCTAATAAGCGTTCATTATTGTATAGTATATCGGTATCTATTCCTGACAATATGGAATTATATAAATTGAAAGAAAGCTGTGGTGACATGAGATGCCTGATATAAAAGGCTACGAGTTTACACATAAAAAAATTATAGACAGCGGGAAACTGAATTTCTTGAATGACGGTTATGAACGTTCAAATTTAAGAAAAATATGCAAGGATGCAGGCGTTACCACTGGAGCATTTTATCGTCATTTTGAAGATAAAGAAGACTTGTTTATCAGCTTAGTTGAACCCTTAGCAAAGGAGCTTTTGGATTTTTACGATAAGTATGAAGAAGAATCTTTTCGAGATATAGAAAAGAATTGTGGACAAGATTTAGCGGGAATCAATATTGATGGTTCGATTGAATCTACACTCTATATGTTTAGCAAGAAAGAACTGTTTAATATTTTGATATACAAAGCGTATGGAACTAAATACGACAATTTTATAGAACTTCTTGTAGAGAAAGAAGATATAAACCGATATAAAGCATTCCAAATTATTTCAAAGAAAAAGAATATAGAAGCAGAAATTCCTAAAGAAGCAATGCATTTATTAAACCATGCTTATATTAACGCTTTGTGTGAAATTGTAATACATTCTCAAACTGAAGAAGAGGTTAAAATAAATACTCGAATTATTTCAAAGTTTTTCTATGATGGATGGGAGAAATTACGAGGTTTTTAGATATAAGGGCAAAGGCTTTTAAAGCCTTTATTTTTTCAAGCCGATGATAACTAAGTTAGCGAACAAAGTTATTTTCATATGGAGGTGTTAAATATGAAAGAAAAAAGTCCTGCTGTAATATTGTGGGGACTTGCGAATAAGGAACATTCAAAGCTAAAAACTGTATTTATAGCAAAACTTTGCTATTTTTCGTAAAACCTCTGTGAGATTTTCCATAACATCATCGACATCAATACGGTGGGAAGAGTTGCATTTAGGGTGCTTTGTTCCAGTTATAGCGGTTTTCTTCATTGAGCGGTCTGCTTTTCGCTGTTCCTCTGCCTTGCTGTTTTAGATAAGCTGATATCCCTTGCATACCACTCTGACATGATATTTGATGAAGGGGGCAAATTCCAATGTGTTTTGGTCTTTGCTGCCTATACCGTTATTGATGGCGATAAAGCGTACATTGTTTCTTCGGAATATCTCCATCGCATTTCCTGCTTGGAGATAATCTCGTCCCCGCCTTGTCATATCTTTCATAATGACAATGCCGATTTTTCCGCTTTCTACATCGCTTATCATCTGTGTATAGGCGGAACGGTCAAAGAACCTACCGCTTTCGTCATCGTCGATATAGCGGCGAATATTCATCAGCTTATGCTGTCTTGCATACCGTTCTAAAAATGCCCTTTGATTTACAATGCGGTTGCTTTCGCCGCCGTCCCTGTCCTCGTCACCAACTGAAAGGCGGGAGTATAGCGCTGTGATTTTATTTGTATATTCTATCATGGCGTTATCCTCCTTTTTTGTGTCTATATATCATTCATATTTAGTTAATATTATGTAACCCAGACCCCCACGCCTGCCGCATGCAAAAAACCGACGCCCGGATTTGGGCGTCGGTTCGCGGAAATCCCGCTCATGAACCAACCGTTCTGAAAACTGGGAAAGGGATGCTGATTTATCTCTGTCTATCCGCGATAAGCCTCGCGCAGCATCCGAATCTCATCGGCGTACCCAGAGATCTTTTCATGCGGCGTTTCCAGATAAAAAGGCAGCCCACGCAGCGCGGGATGATTGATAAATCGGACGAGCGCTTCCAGCCCGATCGTCCCCGCCCCGATCGGCGCGTGCCGGTCGAGATGCTAATTAAACGGCTTCATACTGTCGTTTAAGTGCAGCGTTTTCAACCGCTCCAGCCCGATCGTCTTATCAAACGCCGTCAGGACGCCGTCCAGATCCTGAACGATATCGTATCCGGCCGAATAAATATGACAGGTATCCATGCACACGCCCAGCAGCTCCGGACGGTCGACACGGTCAATAATCTCCCGGATCTCTTCGAACGTCCGTCCGATCTCGCTCCCCTTCCCCGACATCGTTTCCAACAGCACCGTCGTCCGCAGCTCCGGATCGAGAACCTGATTCAAATGCGCAGCGATCAGCTCGATCCCCGCCTCCGCGCCCTGCCCGACGTGGCTTCCCGGATGAAAATTATAATAATTTCCCGGAAGCGATTCCAATATCCGCAGGTCGTCCTTCATGACCATCAGCGCAAATTCGCGGATCCGTTCCTCCGCTGCGGCGGGGTTCAGCGTATACGGCGCATGCGCCAGGATCGGCGCAAAATCGTTCGCCTGCATCAGCTCGATCAGCGACTCCATATCGCCCGCCGCCGGCGTCTTTGCGGCGCCGCCGCGCGGATTTCGGGTAAAAAACTGGAAACAGTTCGCGTCAATCGAAAGCGCCTCCCGCCCCATATGAGCGTAGCCTTTCGAGACCGACAAATGGCAGCCGATTTTCATCCTACTCATCTTCGTCCTCATTCTCCGCGGCAGCCGCAGCGGCCCGGGTCTTTCCTTTTTTCCCGCTCTGCTGCGCAGGCTGCGGCGCGGGCGGCGTATCTTCGTAGGTAATCTGATCTCTGGTAAACTGGCGCCGGCCCACCTCCGGAATCTCGACCAGGACCGACAGCGTCATCGGAAACACCTCGACGACCTTCCCTTCGCCCTGCGGCGTCATCACCTTCTTCTTTTTCTTCGGGAGGAGCTTCCGATTCTCAACATAAATATCGTTTTCGTACTCCATGCAGCAGCGCAGCCGCCCGCACATCCCGGTAATCTCCGTCGGGGTCAGCGAAATTCCCTGCGCCTTCGCCATGCGGATCGAGATACTGCTGAACTCGACCAGATGCGCCTTGCAGCAGCATTCCGGCTTCCCGCAGGAGCCGATCCCGCCGATCGCTTTCGCTAAATCGCGCGGTCCTAACTGCTTGATTTCGACGTTTCCGATCGAAAATTCGCCTTGAATCTCGGAGCGGAGCGATTTCAAATCAACCCGCTCGTCCGTCGCCGTCGCGTACGTCAGCAGCAAATAAGAACGGTCAAAATTGATATCGGCGCCGATAAACTTGACCTCTGGAAGCTTTTCACGCTTCGCCCATTCCTTGCAGAATTCCAGGATGTTCCCGGATGTCATCTTAATTGATTCGTTCAACGCAAGTTCGGCCGCGTTCGCCAACCGAAGGACCGGCTTGAGCGATTCCTGCCCGTCAGGCCGGTAATCCTGAATCAGCTTAACCACCTGTCCGACCTGTTTCCCGCGGTTCGTTTCGACCAGAACGAAATCCCAGGGTTCAATCTCCGGTATCGACGATGCGTCGAAAGAATAAACGCGGCTGCCTTTTGAAAAACGGACCCCAACCGCCTGCGGTACGTTTGTCTTCATATACCCTCTGTTCCCGTTATCTGTTGTAAGTTATCTGCGCTGCGCGAGCGCAAACAAGCCGATCGTCAGCCCCAGAATAAACAGCACAATCACGATCAGTCCTACCGGAACCGTTCCGTTATCCGTCCCGGCGGTCACTCCGATGAACGTTGGAATGACCAGCGGGGGGGGCTGCGTAAACGTCGCTAAGCGCGTCGGTTCGAGCGTCACGATAAACCGTGCCGCCAACGTCGGATCGATCGTATTCGTGACCCGCGGCGTCGGCGTCCCCGGAACCTCGACGATCGGAAGCTCGCCAAAATAATCAACGTATAACCGGTAAACCCAAGCGTAGCCGCCCGGACCGCCCGGATACTCGATCAACAACCAGTTTCCGCCCTCCGTTCGTCCGATCGCCGTCGCCTGCTGCCCGATGACCATCGTTCCAACGCGGTCATACTCCGTTCCCGGACCGCCGCGGAGATTGATCTGCGGATTGGCCGGGTCGTTCCGCACGGTGACGACGACGCCGCGATCCGTCCCGGTTACCGTCGGAATATGCACCGTTGGAATTTGCGCGCCGACGTCCGTCGCGCTCAGCGGCAATAAAATCAGGATCAACGTCATTAGAAAAAGCGATCGCGCGATCCGCGGTCGGAATTCGCGAAAATGAACCGTGCGCAAAAAATTCATAGCTTTATTTTACTATACTTCGCGGGCTGACCCCGCGCCGGATATGCGCCGGCGCGCATCGTCCTGTTAATCTTATCAAAAAAATCAGGATTTTTCGGGCAATTCGCTATGAAATCGCGGCGCGCAGAACGCCCATCTGGTCAGCCCGTAATCCAGCCCCGCACCAGACTCGATTAAAATTATCCAAAACGCAATTCAAATCGCGGTCCTCCGCGATCTACAAGGAGCGAAAACAACGATGAACTATGAATCTATCCATAAAATTCCGGGATTTAAAATCGGTCACGCCGAAGACACCACAGCGCTGACCGGCTGCACCGTGATCCTCTGCGATGAGAAAACCTGCGGCGGCGTCGATCAGCGCGGCGGCGCGCCCGGTACCCGCGAAACCGACCTGCTTCGCCCCATGCATTTAGTCGAACATGTCAACGCAGTCCTGCTTTCCGGCGGGTCCGCGTTCGGGCTGGACGCGGCGGCCGGAATCATGCGCTACTGCGAAGACCAGGGCATGGGGTACCCGGTCGGGCCAACGCGCGTCCCGATCGTTCCTGGAGCGGTCCTGATGGACCTGACCGTCGGCGATCATCGCGTCCGCCCCAACGCGGCAATGGGCTACGCCGCCTGTCAGGCGGCCGACGGCTCCGAACCGAAGCAGGGGAACGTCGGCGCGGGAACCGGCGCGACCGTCGGGAAAATCCTTGGCATGGGACAGTGCATGAAGGGCGGGATTGGTCATGCCGCGCTTGACCTCGGCGGAGGCCTTTGGATCGGCGCGATCATCGCCGTGAACGCGCTGGGAGACGTCGTCGATCCGGACAGCGGGAAAATTCTCGCCGGCGCGCGGACAATTTCGAAAGGGCCGATCCGGATCGGCGAGCCCGGATATTTCGCCGACACGCTGTCCATCATGCGCTCGACGCTGGGCCAGCAGGCGCTGGCCCTGTCCTCAAAGGCCAATACCGTCATCGGCGCTGTCCTGACCAACGCCAGACTGACCAAAAACGAAGCGAATAAACTGGCGCAATGCGCACAGAACGGGCTGGCGCTGACGATCCGGCCGGCCCATACCATGTTCGACGGGGACACGATCTTCGCGCTCGCCTCCCGGAAAAAAAACGGGAATATTCATACGCTCGCCGCGCACGCGCCGCTCGTCGTCGCCCGCGCCGTCGTTAACGCGGTTCGATTCGCCAAACCCGTTGGACATATTCCCGCGATCGCCTCGAACTAAGTCCCTGTCTGGCCCCTCGCGATAAGCTGAGCGAACCCGGATGTTCCGGAAATACCGGCCGTCCGGGTCATTCTTCCGTTGAATCCTTCCCGTGGCGCTGAATGAATCGGATATAATTATAGATTGCGTGCGGGATTTGCACGTTTATTAAACCTTAATATCCGAAGAGACGCGATTTCAACCTTCCATGAAAAACTCGTTCAAGTTCACAGTTGAAAAACGCAAAAAAGTTTTGTAATATAGATATTGTAATCTCCAAGCGGGCGGAGGAAAAGGTTAAGCATGGAAAATGACATTATTGACGTCGAACTGGATGACGATTCTTACAGCGCGGTAAATCGTCTTCTCGAAATCGCGCGGAAAAAGACGTTCGCGACGATTGACGACATTCTTCAAGTCTTTCCCGAAGCGGAACAGAACGTCGACCAGCTCGAAGAAGCGTTCTCAGCGCTCCAGAACGTCGGCATCCCCTACATCGAAGATCCCACCGAAGAAGACGAAGTCGGCGTCGATGAGCTGGACCTGCTGGCGGACGATTTAGAGATCGCCCCGAACCTCTATCAGGACGACCTCGCCAATATCGATACGGACGACACGATCGGCCTTTATTTAAAAGAAGTCAGCCGTGTCCCGCTGCTCAGCGCCGACGAAGAAGTCGACCTGGCTCAGCGGATCGAACGCGGACGGATCGCCCGCGAAGAACTCGCGCATATCAGCGTCACCGATCATCGCCGCAGCGAACTTCGCCGCAGCATCGAGGACAGCTGGGACGCGCGCGGACATCTCATCACCGCCAATTCGCGTCTCGTCATCAGCGTCGCGAAAAAGTACATGGGCCGCGGCGTACCCTTCCTGGACCTTATTCAGGAAGGAAATATCGGACTCATCCGCGCGACGAAAAAATTCGATTATCGCCGGGGCCATAAATTCAGCACCTATGCGACATGGTGGATCCGCCAGGCCGTCACCCGCGCGATCGCCGATCAGGGCAGGACGATCCGCG
>CALIHP010000022.1 GCA_938020565.1 uncultured Anaerolineaceae bacterium
TGGGTCATCAAAAGGGCGACGTCGTCGAGGTTACGGCGCCCGCCGGCGCGTTCCGGCTGAAAATCGTCGACGTTAAGTAACGATCGGATTGAAAAAATCAATTATGAAGCTAAACGATTTGGAACAGGTTCGCGTTGAGAAACTCAACGCGCTGGCGAGGCAGGGGATTCCGCCGTATCCGACGCGCTCCGCGGTAACGCTCCGGATTGGAGACGCGATCGCTCGTTTTCAGGCGGCTGAGGCGGCCGGGACCGCGGAGGCGGACCCCGTCGCAGCGACGATCGCCGGACGGATGCGCTCGCTCCGCATCATGGGGAAGCTCGCATTCACGCATATCGAAGATAATTCCGGCCGGATCCAGCTATTTCTCCGCGTCAACGAGCTCGGGGACCAGCTGGCTTTCTTCAAGGAGTATTTTGATATCGGCGATTTTATCGAAGCGACGGGGACGGTCGCGCGGACGAAAACGGGCGAAATATCGCTGATCGCGACGTCGATCCGGATGCTCTCCAAGGCGATTACGCCGCTTCCGGCGGCGAAGGAGGAGGTCGTCGACGGGGTCACGGTCCGGCATACCGCGCTCAGCGACCCTGAAATCCGTTACCGGCAGCGCTACGCCGACCTGATCGTCAATCCGGACGTCAAACGGATTTTTAAGACGCGGGCGAAAATCGTTTCCGCGCTGCGCGAATTTTTAGACCGTCACGATTTTCTCGAAGTCGAAACGCCGATCCTCCAGCCGATCTACGGCGGCGCGGCAGCACGCCCGTTTACGACGCATCATAACCAGCTGCATCAGGATTTGTACCTGCGGATTTCGTTCGAGCTGTACCTGAAACGGCTTCTGGTCGGCGGGCTCGACCGGGTTTACGAAATCGGGCGCGATTTCCGGAACGAAGGCGTTTCGTATAAGCATAACCCTGAGTTTACGCAGCTCGAATTCTACTGCGCTTATTTCGATTACCTGAAGGTCATGGACTTTACCGAAGAGATGATCCGGTACACGGCGGAGCGGGCGCTGGGAACGACGAAGGTCACGTACAACGGCGTCGAGATCGATTTCGGGAAACCCTGGAACCGGGTGAACATGCGCGAGGGGATTCTCGAAAAGACCGGGATCGACTTCGCGGAATATGAAAGCGCGGAAGCGCTTGCCGGGGCGATGGCGGCGCGGGGGATCCAGTCGAAGCCCGGAACGCCGCGCGGAAAGCTCATCGATCAGTTGGTTGGGGACTTTCTCGAACCGACGTTTATCCAGCCGACGTTCCTTTACGATTATCCCTGGGAAATTTCGCCGTTGGCGAAGCGGAAGCCGGACGATCCGACGATGACCGAGCGGTTCGAAGGGTACGTCGCCGGGATGGAGCTCTGCAACGCGTTTACCGAGCTGAACGATCCGATCGATCAGGAGACGCGTTTCCTTGAAATGGGGCGGGCGTATGATGCCGATGATGACGAGAATAACCCGATCGACGAAGATTACCTGCGGGCGATGCGGTACGGGATGCCGCCGAACGGCGGTTTTGGAATGGGGATCGATCGGCTGACGATGCTGTTTACCGATTCGAGTACGATTCGCGAGGTCCTCCTCTTTCCGCACCTGCGCGACCGCGGGCAGGGCGGGGACGAGGGCGGATCGGCGGAAGGCGTATGACGCGGTTCGGCGTTCTCTGGGATCTCGACGGAACGATCACTGATTCGTTTAACTGCTTTTATGACGGGCTGATCGAGTTTTTCGACGCGAACGGTTTCGCGATCCAGCTCGATCCCGAACGCTATCGTGTGGCTTTTTTCGGGAAGACGATGGACACGATTCTGAACGCGATTTCGCCTGTCGCGCTCGCTGACGAAGAGCTTCGTCGGCTCAGCGTCGCGTATACGGACCTCTGCGCAGAGCGGGCGAAGAAGCCGGGCGCGATTACGATGGTTCCCGGGGTTGACCGGGTTATTTCGGAGCTGCGTTCGAATAACGTCCCGCAGGCGATTGGCTCGTCGAGCGTTCTTAAAATGATACAGGGGGAGCTCGCCGGAATCGGACTCTTCGAGTATTTTGATAATATTGTGTCGGGTGCGCTCCTGCCGTCGAAGCCGGCGCCGGATATATTCCGTGTCGCCGCGGCGTCGCTCGGACTGCGCGCGGAGGCGTGCGTCGTATTTGAGGATTCGACGATGGGCGTAGCGGCGGCGAAGGCGGCTGGGGCGCGCTGTATCGCGATCGCGACGTCCAATCCGCCTGAAGCGTTGGCGCAGGCGGATCTCGTTCTTGAATCGTATGATGGACTGGAGTTGGGAACGATCGCCCGTCTGGCCGGCGAATAGGAACGTTCGAGCGGGTCGCTGATTTCGGGTCCGTCCGGGGTTCCGCGGCCGCGGGGCCGCTTTTGATTCCTGGTGCGAAAAAAGTCATGTGATTCTTATGACAGGAGTTTCGGCCTCTTGGGTGATGCGCCCTGTTTTCTTCGTGCTGCGGATATTTATGATGAACTTATGTTCTCCGAAGAGCATGGGACGGTTTTTTCTTTGTCGGAAAATTCGGTCAGCAGGCTGTTTTTGCGCTGAATTTTCGTTTTTCCGAAAACGGAATATATGGGGGTTGTTTTTTTTAACTGAGGCCGTAAAGCTGAAAACGGATGTCATAAATTTATCCCGGTTCGGCTTTTTTTTCGTTGTGTCTCCTCGGAACTGCTGATATACTACCTAAATATCCGGGGGCAATACGGCTCCCGGCGAATAACTTGAAAAGTGGAGAATAATAAAATGGAAGGTTATTGTGTGAAATGCAAGGCGAAGCGAGAAATTAAGGATCCGGTCGCGGGCTTCAATAAACGCGGAAGCGCCGTCGTCTACGGTACCTGCCCGGACTGCGGAACGAAAATTTATCGCATTGGTCGCACTCCGTTGCACGACGGAATGGAAGCGCCGAAAAACTAAGGTTCCTCGGTCGACAATTTGCCACGCGGCAGGTCCGTGTGGCTTTTTCATTTAACCAGGCGCGTTACGGTAGAATAGGGGCAGGGGGCGGGATGAAAAAGCTTTTCTGGATGATGCATGATTTGGAATTCGGCGGCGCGGAATCGATGACAATTCAGCTTCTTCCGGGGTTTATTGACGCTGGATATGACGTGACGCTGTTTCTGGTTCGGGCGGGGGGCGGTTTATTCGAAAAGCTCGATCCGCGCGTCAGGCTGATTTCGCCGAATGTACGGTCGCTGCGGCGGGGGCTGCGTCCGTTGGCGGAGGCGCTTCGGACCGTCCGACCGGACGTCGTCGTCTCGAACCTGACCCACCTGAATCTGGCGGCGATCCTGACCGCGCGGCTGCTGCGGCTGGACGCGGCGCTGATTGTCATTGAGCATAGTTTTTTATCCCTGAATCACAGCCACACCTTCAAGGAAAGGCTGCTGACCGGTTTCGCGGCTGCTGTCTATCGGCTTGCCGACCGTGTCGTGGCGGTATCGCAGGGCGCCGCGGAGGACATTCTGCACATGATGCGCCTTCCCGCGGCGAAGGTCGCGGTCGTCTATAATCCGATCGACACGGACGCGATCCGAAGGCAAGCCGAGGAACCGACCGGGATCGACACGGTCGATCAGGCCGAAACGCCGCTGATCGTTGCGGTCGGACGTCTTGAGCGGCAGAAGAATTTTTCGTTCCTGATCCGCGCGTTCCGGCTCGTTCGGGACCGGCGCGACTGCCGGCTCGTCCTCGTCGGTGACGGAAGCGAAGCGGCGGAGCTGAAACGGCTTGCGGCGGAGCTGGAGCTCGCGGACGACGTCCTTTTTCCGGGGTTTCGGGCGAACCCGTTCGCGTTTATCGCGCGGGCGAACGTTTTGAGCTGCAGCTCGGAATACGAAGGCTTTAATCGGACGATCGCTGAGGCGCTGACGTTGGGGACGCCGGTCGTTTCGGTCGACTGCCCGTCCGGGCCGGCGGAAATCCTGGCGAACGGGGTGTATGGACGGTTGACGCCGATGGGTGAGCTGAACGCGTTTGCGGAAGCGCTCCTCGCGGCGCTCGATCCGATTCCGGCGGAGGAGCGGGCGCGGCTCCGGGCGCGCGGGAACGACTTTTCGGTCGAACGGATTTTTACGGCTTTGGAAAACGTGATCCAGGCGGCCAGGGATCGTTAACGATGGGTTAATTTTTCCCAAACAGGGAATGAAATTAAAGCTGCCGTCAGGGATGTCTACCGTTTAACGGTACAATTCTGTTTGGCTCCTTGCCGCGCCCGTCCGGTTCGGGATCGGACCATGGCGGGGAACAGGCGGAGCGGAACGGAGAAGGATCATGATTTGGGTATTGATTCAGTTTTTACTGATGTTCAGTCTTATTTTATTTTTGCACGAGTCGGGTCATTTTATCGCGGCGAAGGCGTTCGGCGTTGAGGTCGAGGAATTCGGGTTCGGCCTTCCGCCGCGGATCGTTAAATTATTCAGCTGGAAAGGTACTGATTTTACGCTGAACTGGCTTCCGATCGGCGCGTTCGTGAAGCCCAGGGGGGAGTTCGACGACGAAAGCGCGACGATGGAAGGCGGGTTCAAAAGCGTTGGGCCCTGGAAACAGCTGATCATTTATTTCGCCGGGCCGCTGATGAATTTACTGACGCTGGTTGTTGTCCTGCTGATTATTGCGCAGCTGGTCGGGATTCCCAATACCAGCGTCGTCCTGATCGATCGGGTTCTTCCGGGTTCGCCGGCGGCGCAGGCTGGGCTCCGATCCGGCGACGTTTTCGTAACGGTTAATGGAATCCGGGTTGACAGCATGCAGATCGGGACCGAGCTTTTTTATGACGCGGCGGGGCTTGAGAACCGGATCGTTTTTGAGCGCGGCGGCGAGGAATTCACGGTGATGGTGACGACGCTGAAAGAGCCGCCGGCGGGGCGCGGTCCGCTGGGAGTGGTGCTGACGAATCCGATGCGGAAGGTTTCATTCGGCGAAGGGATCCGGATCGGGTTCCAGGATTCGTTCGGGATGA
The DNA here is from genome assembly GCA_938020565.1 of uncultured Anaerolineaceae bacterium. Lineage (GTDB taxonomy): Bacteria > Chloroflexota > Anaerolineae > Anaerolineales > Anaerolineaceae > Flexilinea. The sequence continues at coordinate 4,976 of CALIHP010000022.1, forward strand.
TTCGCGGATATCTTCAAAGTCTCGGGATGCTCTTCTCGGGTCAGGTCGACCCCAACGTCGGGCTGGTTGGTCCGGTCGGAATTTTCTCGATGTATCAGGACGTTGCGGAGAACGACGCGGAGATTCTCGAAAAGCGGAGGGAACGGGAAGCGCTGGCAGCAGCGGGCGAGGATTTATCCGAAGATTCCGGCGCGGATTCCGCGCTGCCATGGTATAACAGGCTGATGTTTTTCGCGATGATTTCGATGGCGGTGGGGATTTCGAACCTGCTGCCGATCCCGGCGCTGGACGGCGGACGGATTCTGCTGCTGGTTCCGGAGCTGATTTTTCGGAGGCGGGTGCCAATGAGGGTGGAAGCCTGGCTGAACGTGGCGGGCATGGTCCTGATTATCGGGCTGAGCGTGTACCTGATTTTCAAGGATGTATTTATCATGGTAGCGGGGTCGTAAAACGAAAATGAACGGGACGACGAAGGAAGAACGGCGGGCGCTGCAGCGTTCCGCGTTGGCGAAGGCTGCCTCTGAAACGATGGGATTTACGTCTGCGGAATCGGCCGCGCTGTCGGATCTGGACCGAACGGAGCGAAAGAGCTTCCGTGAAGCCTGGCGCGGGATGAGGCTGAAAAGCCGGCTGTTCCTGTTCCGGGAGCTGCGTGCGGCGCTGGCAGCGGACGATATTCTCGACTTTACCGCGATCCAATTCGCGGGGCTTGAGGATCCGGAAGAGGAGGTCCGGGCGGAAGCGCTGCGCGCCCTTCCGGAGGAGATTCCGGATGAGCTGGTCCCGGCTTTGTGCGACTGTATTCAGGATCGGAACGAATCGGTCCGGTCCGCGGCGATCGCGGCGGCGGCCAAAGCGTTCTCCGCCGGCTCGGGCGAAGCTTCTCCCGCGATCCTGAGCGCGCTGGAGAAGGCGCGGACCCAAGCGGCAGGGCGCGAGGCGCTGGCGATTATGGAGGCGTTCGCCGCGGCGGAGGACCCACGGGCGGAAGCGATGATCGCGGCGGCGTTCGCGCAGAGCAATCCGGCCTCTATCGCGTCCGCACTGCGCGCCGTTGGAAATTCGTTCGACGTCCGCTGGGCCGAGAACGTTCTCGCCTGCCTGGACGAAGCCGACGCGGAGATCGTTCTCGAAGCGATCCGCGCCGCCGGGGCGCTCGCGCTGGAAACGGCGGCGGAACCGCTGCTGCGGATGCTGCTGTCATTCGAGCGGTACGAGCCAGCGGTGTTCCCGGAAATTATTCTGGCGCTGGGAAGAATCGGGGGAGATCTCCCGCGGAAGGTCATTCGCTTTTTAGAAGAATCGTTAGCCGAGGATTCCGACTTGAGCGAGGTTCTCGAACTGGCGAACGAATCTCTGGAGATCGGCGATTTCGAACGCACGATCGACCGTGCGTCGGCGGCAGGGACGGACGTGTCGGCGTCGGAGCTTTGGGGGTCGGACGAGGCCTATCTGGATCAGCTGGCGACAGCGATGGATTTATACCTGGAGCGGAACGGCCTGTTCGCTGAGGACGAGGGCGATGAGCTTTCCCCGCTTCATGGACACGCGCATTCGCACGGTCCCAGCGGCTGCGCGCAGGACCGTGGCGGCGAAATCAGCGCCGACGAAATCGATCCGTCGGATCCGCAGTACGCCCATCGCGGCGAGCTGGATTTTACGAGGTTCCGCGAGATCGACGCGGCAGAGATCGACGGTTCCCGGCGGAAACGGACGTTTCTGGACTGGAGCGACGAGGAGGTCGCCGCTTTTCGCGCCGCGACCGCGGGCCGCGATTTCGATTGGGAAGCGTTCCTGCGGGAAAACGAGGACGAGTAACGGATACGCGCGATCTTTTTCCGTCGGTCCTTAGATGCTGTCGGGGACGTTCTATCCCATGAGACGTCGGCAGTCTGTCGGCGGTTAGGAACCGGGAGGCCGGTTCCCATGCCAAACGGTCCTGTTTTTTCCTCTGTTTTCGGGAGCATCGCAAAAGCGCGGCTGTCCTCCAATCAGAAGAACGCTTGGATCATATTCGCATGAAAATTTAGAGAGTCCGACTTTCAGGGCGCTCTTTTTTTCTTTTCCGCTGAGTGGCATGAACATTGCAACGTTTGATCATGTCGTATCGGGAATTGAATCGAAGTATTCTATCGGCTCGAACGAAAATTTCCGGACGCTCAGGTTTGGCATTGATATTGCAACAAACTGAGAAAGAAAAACATTGGGGAATACTTTCGATAGAAAAAGAGGTAATTGACAATGAAAAAACAAGCGCTTTCCATTTTATTGGCTCTGGTCCTGACCCTGAGCGTTTCCGCTTTCCCTGTCCTCGCGCAGTCGATCAGTGAAGGCGATGCCGTTGAATATTTCGGCGTGATCGATGATTGGGGAATGGACGACCTGACCCTGTCGGGCGTCGATCTGACCGGGATCGATCTGTCGACTTTTGAGTCGAAGAGCCCCGATGATCTGAGGCTGGAACCGACGATCATTGAAACCCCGTTCGCGGCGACGGAAATGGCCGCTGACGGCGACGGGTTATCGGCGAAAACGATTATTACTAACGCAGGCTCAGACGCGAAGGGTTCTTTTGTGCCCTGCGGCGACGGGAAGCTGAATATTGAATTAAAGATCCCACGCGTTGCAGATCCTGCTTTCCAGATTCCCCCGGAAGGTACGGGCGGGAATATCAAGAATGCGATCATCGTCAAGTCGATTAAGATTTATGATATTGACGGTGATCCGACTCCTGGCGCTGAACATGACCTGCAGGGCTGCAGCGTCTGCGACGGCGGCGGCAAGCTGAAGCTCGACGCGAGCGGCAACGCGATTATCAAGGGTTGGGTCCGGCTACCTCGGATTTATGATAACATCGGCGGTACGATCGAATATATGGCGAAAGTCGAGTATGCGATGGGCCCGACTGCTGCTCCGATTACGCTCACGATTCCTGCCGCTCCCGCAAAAGGAAAATTGACCGCGACGGCGCATGACTTCTGCCAGGCGATACTGAATGTTCCTGCCGCGGATCAGAAGGCGACGTATGAAGACTGCGGGGGAAAGCTTTCCTATAAGGTTGACGTTAAGGTTCCTGCCAACTTGAAGTTCGTTGTACCGCTCGAGGTTTGGGTCAACGATACGGTGTATGAGGACTATATCTGCCGCTATACGGTCTTCGGCGCGTCGGGCTATCCGTTCGGCGGCGACTACTGCACGCCCGGCTATCAGATCCCGCTCAAGGAAGGCCAGCGCATCCGCTTCGAAGCGATTATTCCGGACCTGGTGAATCCGATCGCGGAAGTATCGAGCGGCGCGACGCCTGCCGTCAAATGGCGCATGGGCGGGACGAAGTTGCCGATGCTTGCGACGACGGCGAACCCCGTTCCGGGAAGCAAGGACGCCTGCAAAGCGAAGATTGTTCCGCTCCCGCCGTTGGAGCCGAAGAATCCGGCGAAGGATAAACCGCTGAAGCCGTCGGGCTGGTACAACACGTACGAAAACGCGGTGGTTGGCCTGTATCAGAAATGCGGACGCTTCGCGGTGATGCAGATCCGCCTGCGTAACGATGGCGGCGAGACCGGGTACGTGACGCTTCCGGGCGCGGTCGCGGTCAACGGTGGAACGCCGATCTCGTACTACTGGCTGTCCTCGACGGAACCGGAAAATGGAAAGGTAGCGATCGCTCCGGACGAAGTTGTGACGCTGCTGGGGAGGCTGTGGCTGACGAATATGACGAGCCAGACGCATAGCGACAGTCCGGTCAATGTCTCGGTCAATCTTGCTGAAATCGGAAAGTTCATGAATGGCAAGCTGCATTCCGATAAAGTGAACTGGCGCTGCTACTAAGATTTCCTCCTTCCCATGTTTTTTTCAGCCGCTCGCGAGAGCGGCTTTTTTTTCGGTGAATGCGGTTCGCTTCTGGAGATGACGCGGTCTGAACGGCGGAATGGGGTGCGCCGGATTGAGTTGTCCGGATCATCCCTTCCTCGCGGAGATTTGACCCGTGATGGGGAATGCGATATAATTCGACCGTTAAACTCTTGTGAAAACGCGGGGGTTTTTGAATGAGGCGATATCATGACCCGGTTTTGCAAAGGGCTCGAAGCGAACGTTTTGGAAAGCCTGATCATGCCGAACTTATCGCGCGGAACCCGTTCGAAAAGCTTCGCTGCTGAAAAAGCTGAAAGGAATAGAAATGGCAACGAAACGAACTTACCAACCTAAAAAGCGCCGCCGCTTACGCGTCCACGGATTCCGCGAGCGAATGGCTACTGCGGACGGGCGTCAGGTTCTGAAACGCCGCCGCCTGCGCGGGCGACGTCGGTTAACCGTCTCGATGAACAACAGTACGAAACGAATTCGCTGGTAATTCCCGCATCGGACCTCCCGCAATTCGGTTCAAACGCGCAGGGCAGCTGATCCTTGGAACGAAAAAAACGTCTGCACCGATCAGATGATATCCAAAGGGTGAGACAGAAAGGGAAATCCTTTCCTCACCCTCAATTTGTATTAATCGTTTCGAACGGCGCGCCGGGCGCGGAAACGCTTGTCGGCGTCATATCGACGAAATCGGTCGGCGGGGCGGTCGAGCGCAATCGGTCGAAGCGTCTTCTTCGGGAGGCGGCGATCCGTCTCTTCCCACGGATCTGTCCCGGTTTTCAGCTCGTCCTGATCGCCCGGAAAAAGATCCTCGAAGCCGATTCGAACGAGATTGCGCGTGAGTTGGAAAAAGCATGTGGAAAGGCGGGAATTCTTCTCTGACAGAATTCAATCCCGTCCCCGGTCTCCTCGACGAGCGCCCCGCGGCGGTGTGCGGCTGTGTCGTGAATAACGACGAGTACGCTTCCGAGCCGAAAATACGCGACATGCGGATTGGTCTGGCGACGCTGCCGGCATGGTTCGGCTGTGGTCTGGTCCGCGTTTATCAGGCGACTTTGTCCAAAATGCTTCCCTCAAATACCTGCCGGTTCTATCCGTCCTGTTCGCACTACGCTTATCAGGCGATTTACAGGTATGGCCTGATTCGCGGCGGGGTGATGGGCGTGTGGCGTGTGATGAGATGCAACCCGTTTAATCCCGGCGGTTTCGACCCGGTTCCGTAGAAGCTTCCGGCGAAAAGAGAACTATGAAGAATAAGTTTACATTTACGATTTTACTTGTAATCCTCGGGGCGGTCCTGATGACCGGCTGCGGAGGAAATTCGGCGTTAAGCAACGCTTCGAGCTGGCCGGGACTTACGGAGGCGGACGGCGTCGTTTATACGGCGAACGCGTACATGGTTGAAGCGGTCCGCGACGGCGAGCGCCTCTGGTTTTATCCGAACGATCCGGAGGAGAAAGCGCGAGAGTTATTTTTCGCGAATCCGGTCATCGACGGCGGGCTCGTTTACGCCGGGTCATATTCAAACCGGGTTCACGTTTTAGACGCGGAAAGCGGTTCGCTCGAAGGGGAAATAACGCTTCCCGACGATAAGCATAAGCTCATTGCCCCGGTTGTCGTTACGGATACCCTCGTCCTGATCCCTTCGAGCGATTCGACGCTTTACGCGTATCGGAAAGGCGAATACGGACAGCCGGTCTGGAAAACGGCGCTGACGAACGAGCTTTGGCAGGCGCCGACCGTTCTTGACGGGACGGTTTACGCCGTCACGCTGGATAAGAAAATTCATACGATTGATCTTGCCGACGGGAAACTGATTCAGTCGGTTGGGACGGACGGCGCGATTATGGATGGGTTCACGACTGCCGGCGGCAGGCTGTATTTCAGTACGTTCGGGCGCAAGGTGGAGGTTCTGGATCCGGCGACAGGCGAGATAAAAACGCTTCTGAACGCTGAGTCGGAATTCTGGGCTGCGCCGCTCGTGATTGGGGAGGAGCTGATTGCTGTCGATTTGCAGGGGACGATTTACGCCCGATCGCTTGACGGCGCGGAGCTTTGGACGCGGACGAAGGCGTTCGGCGAGAGCGCGCGCGTGATCGCCCGTCCGGTCGCGCTTCCGGACGATCGGATCCTGATGGTCAGCGCCGCCGGGGACATGAAGATTTACGATCTGGAAGGACGGTCGGAGGACGAGCGTTCGATTAGCGCAACCGTCCAGACCACTCCGGTTACGGACGGGGACGCGATTATTGTCGCGCTCGTCGGCGGGGACGCGCTCCTGAAAGCATACACGCCCGACCTGAAGGAGGATTGGATTTACGTCGGGACGGTCGACGCGAAGACGGAAGCGACGCGGGCCGCCGCGCCCGTATCCTCGTCCGACGCTCCGGAAGCGACCGGGACCGCGGAAGGGAAATAAAACGATATGTGGGAATCATTCGTAAATATTTTTATCAATATCCTCTTATATATCTATAAGCTGACCGGAAATTTCGGGATCGCGATTATCCTTTTCACGATTTTGATTAAGGTTGTGATTTATCCGCTGATGCGTTCGCAGATTAAATCCTCCGCCGCGATGATGGAGCTGCAGAAGTCGCCGGAATATATCGAGATGCAGGAGCGGTTCGGCAGCGATAAGGAAAAATTAGCGGAAGAGCAGATGAAGCTGTACCGGAAGGCGGGGGTGAACCCGACGGCGTCCTGCCTCCCGACGCTGATCCAGCTGCCGATTATTTTCGCGCTGTATCAGGCGATTATCGCGGCGATTGTCTCGACCCCGCTTGGGATGCTCGATTTGTCGGAGCGCGTTTACACGAACTGGATTCGGATCGGCGAGATTTTCCCGATTAATCCGACCTTTTTATGGATGAACCTTGGACAGCGCGAGCGATTATTCGTCGAAGGTGTTCCGTTCGGTATCCCGGTCCTGGCGATTCTGGTCGTGCTGACGACGCTGCTGCAAACGCGGCTGACGCAGAATCAGACGCCCGGCGGCGGCGACGGAGGCGGAAGCGGGATGATGATGAGCGGGATGATGAATATTTATATGCCGCTGCTGATGGGGTACATGTCGTACACGCTGGCTTCCGGGCTGGCGCTGTATTTCCTGATTTCGAATATCTTTACAGTTTTGCAGTACGGTATTGAAGGAAAGCTCGACTGGGCGGCGCTGAAATTCTGGGTCAAGCGGGAGGCGCCGAAGGCCGCCGCGAAACCGGTTCGCCGTCTCTCGACGGCGGGTCAGTCGAAAGCGTCGACAGTAACGCCGAAGCCGGCGGCGCCGTCCGATCCGATGAAGATCGATCCGAGCGAATTTAAGAACAAGAAGAAACCGAAGAAAAAGGTTCAGTAAACGGGTGACGATATGCAGTTAAGAAAATTGGATTTTTTCGGCTCAACCGTAGAAGAAGCAATTGAAAAAGGGTTATCGATATTTAATCGAACGCGCGACCATGTCGACGTGGAGATTATCGAGGCGGGTTCGAAGGGGATTTTCGGGATCGGCGCGAAGCCGGCGAAGGTCCGGATGAGCCTGAAACCGGGCGATAAGCTGTTCGACGACCCTGAGGAGGCGGAATTCGCGCTGGAGCCGGAGCCGGTTCCGGCGAAGGCGGCGAAAAAGGAAGGCGCGCCTGCGTCGAAGAAGGAACGCGCCGCTGAAACGCCGACGCGCGAAGACAGGACGGTTCCTGCCGCGAGCGTTTCTGCGCCTGTTGAAGACGAGGCGGGGGATGACGGAGAGGTGAAGACGTATCCCGACAGTATCGTCAACGAGAATTCGGTCGCGATTACGATCGGCGTGGTGAAGGACCTGCTGGACCACATGCGGGTTAAAGCAACGGTCGAGGGGCGCATCGGCGTTCAGGAAATCGGCTCGAATCAGCCGTGTATCCTGATCGATATCAAGGGCGACGATTTATCCTACCTGATCGGGCGGCAGTCGGAAACGCTGAACGCGTTTCAGTATATTACCGGCCTGATCGTTGGGCGCGAAAACGGCCACTGGGTTCCGATCCAGATCGACATTCAGGGCTATCGAGCCCGCCGCGAACGGCAGCTGCGCCAGATGGCGGTGCGCATGGCGGATCAGGTCGCGAAGAGCGGACGGAAGATTTCGCTGGAGCCGATGCCTGGGCCGGAGCGGCGGATTATTCATATGATCCTGCGTGATCGGACGGACGTTTATACGGAAAGCACGGGCGAGGAGCCGAACCGGAAGGTCGTGATTTTACCGAAGCCCGCGGCGTAAAGGGGCTTGCGGCATGAGGAGAGAACAACGCATCGTTCTCTCCTTTTTTTATTTTACAGCCAGAAGCTGAACGCGTAGCGGAGCCGTTCAAATTTCAGCGGATTGAAGCTTTCCAGCCAGACGTCGTCCCCGCTCAGCGAGAGCAGCGCGCCGATCATGACGGTCGTTACCGCGGCGGCAAAGAACAGGCGGTCCCGATGGCCCGCGTTTCCGCTGCCGGCGCCGGTCTCAACGGTACGTTCAGCAGGATTTTCGATCCAGGCCAACCAGGCGCAGGCGGCGAGGACGGCCAGGATCCAGCCGAAATCGATCAGGTAGCGGTAGAGAACCGCCACCGACGACGCCGTCAGCAGCATGCCTCCCGCGGCGAACAGCCCGCCGATGATCAACGGGGTCAGCTTCTTTTTCCGCAGCGCTTTCCAGACCGGTCCCAGCAGCGGCAGTCCGAGCATCAGCGGAAAGCCGAAAATTCCCGCCATGAAGGTTTCATGCGCGAGGTAGCCGTTATAAGGGAGCGGAATGAAACGCGCGGGCGTGATGAACGGGAATTCATAGCTGATCGCGAACGGGTGAAGCAGGTAGGCGAGCGCGCTGAGCAGCAGCGCGCCGGGTCCGGCGGAGAGCGTACCGCGCGACGCATTCGGGAAGGAAAGCTGATAGCGGAACCCGAATTCGAGGATCGAGCCGAAACGCCGATCGTTATACCGCATTAAGGCCGCGGCAACTATGAGAACCGGCAGCGCGAACGCGGCCATTGCGGCAAGCAGATTTTTTTTCGCGGCTGGACGGGAACGCAGCCTGGATCCGATCTGGATCGCAAGAATCCAAAGAAAGATGAAGACTGTTGTCGGACGGCAGCCGACCGCCGCAGAAGCGCAGCACCCTGCGGCAAACGCGCTGAGGATTGCGATGGCGGCGGTTTTCCGGCCGGCCGCCTCAGCGCGGAAGAGCGCCGCCCCGCCGGTCAGCGCGAAGTATATCGCCCAGACCGAGAGCGCCATGCCGCTGACGGTCGCCAGCTCGTAGATCAGCCCGCGACGGAGCGCCCAGGCGACGCTGGAGACCGCGGTCACGGTAAGCGCGGACAGGATTCGCGCTCCAAACGGCGCGCGGGGAAAAAAGATCGCCGCGATACGCCCCGTCACTGCGAATAAGCCGATGACCGCCAGGATCGATAAGATCAGGAGCGCAAATCCGACCGGCAGGTTCAGCCCGGTCAGCAACTTAAATGGCAGGAACAGGAAGACAACCGGTATCACGCCGAAATATGAATAATAACGCCCGTTGTAGTAGGCGCGGTCCCATAGATAGGTGACGCCGTATCGCTGACGATAGGTAATATCGTAAGGACGTTCCGCGCTGAGCAGGGAGTTGCTTGGACGACCCAGCAGCGAAAGGCTCCTTTTGAGGAGAGCGTCGGTCATTTCGAAATAGATGTCATAGCTTCCGCTTTTCCCCGCGTTGAGCCGGTTGATTTCTGCGATGACCTCCGCCGGTTCGGCTCGGAAATCGACGAGTCCGTCGTAGGACGAGAGAAGCGTCCAGCTTAACCCGAAGCAGACAGCAGCGCAGCTTAACACGTAAAATCCGTTCTGGACCCTGCTGTGCGGGTCATACGGTTGACGGTACAGCGGGCTCCCTGGAGCGGCGAGCAACAGGAACCACCCGACGAAAAAGCAGAGCAGCAGCCGCGGCAGCGACAGCGTGATCGGGACGCGGACGTTCAGCAGGACGCGGTTCAGCTCAAATTCAAAATCGGAGGATTCGCTGACGTCCGGAAATCTCAGGATGATCTTACCGCTTTTCCCGGACGTCCGGACCGGAACGATCAGCGAGCGTGGAATCCCCGGCGTCAGCCGGACGGGATACGATTGATCGGCGAATTCGAACGCTTCATCGTTGATCCGGATTTCGGCGCGGGTCGTCGGCGCGTCGGTCCTGAATTCGAGCTGGATATTTCGGACTTTGGTTTCATCGAAGTACATGACCAGCTGAAACGGGCGGTCGAACGGCCGATAATTCGTGTAACGCTGCGACGCGCGGTTGAAATAGAAGCCTTCCGCGGCGAAGTTCCCGCGCTCGAGCGTTACCGTTTTGAGTCCTGGAACGGCGAGATGCTCATAGTGGCGCAGGTTAAACAGAAAGAGTTCCAGGCAGAGCGAAATGATCAGCGCGGCGAGCCCGGCCCGGAGGGCGAACGAGAAAACCGAGGCGCAGGGCTGCGCTTTTTTTCGCCATACCCGGAAAAGGAAGCGCGCGCCCGTGAAAAAAGCGGTCCCAATCAGCGCGCCGGCGATAAAGATCTTTAGCGATACCGCGCCGAGCGGCAGCGTAAAATAGGAGAGCGTCGGCCGTCCGCCTTTGTACAGCGCTTCAAAGACGGCGATCCCGATCAGGCCGGCGGCAGCGCCGAGCAGGCCCGCGATCCATTCGGACCGCCGCCGCGCTTCGGACGACCCGATCGGGGCGAACTGCGTCCGGAAAAAAGCCGCGCCGGCTGACGAAAATCCGGCGCAGATCAGGGCTGATACCAGAAATTGCATCCGCTATGCCTTAAGCACGTTCAGACTTTTCAATCCTTGTGCGAGATGTAGCTGCCTAACACGCGCAGCCATTGCGTGCTGGAAAATTCAAGATCGTCGATCGCTTCGCGGATCCGCGCTTCAGAGAGCGAACCGTCGAGGTCGACGTAAAACATGTATTCGTACGGCTGATCCGGGAGCGGGCGCGATTCGATTTTCGTCATGTCGATTCCGCGGTCCGAGAAGGTCTTCAACGCGTTCGTCAGCGCGCCGGGCTGATGCGGAACGGTGAAAACGATCGTCGTGATCGCGCCTGCGGAAGGCTGGATCGGTTCGCGGGCGAATACGTTGTAACGGGTCAGGTTCGCGCCCTGGCTGTCTTCGATATTGTCTTCGAGGACGGCGAGGTCATGATAACCGGCGATCGACCGTGACCCGATCATCGCGGTTTCCGGATCCGAAAAATTCAGCAGCATTTCAACGCATCCGGCCGAATCGTAAACGGTCTCGATATTCGGTTTGGATTTCAGCTTTCGCAGGTAGCCGCGGCAGACGTCCAGCGCGCCGGGATGCGCGATGATCAGCGAGAGCTCGTCGATCTTCGCGTCGGGAAGCCCGATCAGCGAATAGCGGACCGGAACGTAAACTTCGTTGACGATGTACAGAAATTTTCGCGCCAGCAGGTAATAATTCGAATGAATCGAACCCTGAAGCGAGTTTTCCATCGGGATCACGGCGTAGTCGCAATCTTTTTTCTCAACGGCTTCCAACGCCAGTTCATAAGTCGGAAAGACAACGGCGTCATATTCCTGGTCGGGAAAAGCTTTTTCGATAGCGGTCGTGGTATGGCTGCCGGGGGTTCCCTGATAAGCGACGGTAATTTTGCTCATGAAAAGTCTCCGAGTCGTCTGAGCGGGCGCGGCGCCCGCCGGGTTAATAATTATATTATAGCTGAATTTTGCTTCCCGCCTGGGGCGTCGTCCTTTTCTTTTTTCTCCGTGCCGGCCGAGCGGGCCCGATCGTAAACCGCCAGCAGCCCGAACCATGTCGCCAGTCGCAGCATGAAGACGCCGGAAAGGACATGCCGCCAGATCGAGCGGACCTCGCCAAGGTAAGCGATTCCGGTCAGCGCGATCCCGCCGGCCGTCAGCAGGCAGACGAAAACCGTCCAGAGCGGATTTTTGGGCGCCGTCCGCCAGCCGATCAGGATCAGGCAAAGCGCGGGCGCGATCAGGAGGAGCGCGGAGCTCAGCGGGTGCAGCAGGTTCCCGAACGGCTCCGCCCAGCGCGGTTTATCTTCCTTCGCGCCGTAAAAGAACGGCTGGACGTTTTCGGCGAAGAATTCGTCGGCCGCGTTATAGACGCTGAGCGCTGTCAGGAGAGGATGGCGCACCAGAAACGCAGTGTACGTTTTCGTCCCGTCGTTCCGGAGCCATTCGATAAATTCTTTTTCTTCCGTAACGCCGTTGTATTCGGCGGACCCGGTTTTCGACAGGAGCGTTTCCGAAACCGGCATTCCCCGTTCCGCGAACCAGGCGACGCGCGTTTCATACGGGAAGACGTTCCCGACATAATTATTCATCATCGGCAGCAGCCAGCGTTCCGATTCCCGGAAGGCGCTCTGCTGGAAGAGGAAGAGGCCGGCGAGCGCGATTGTCAGCGCGCCGGGGACGATCGCCGCGCGCAGCGCCTTCCGGCGAAGCTTCGCAGCCGTCAGTCCGAAGCAGAGCAGCGCGATCAGCGCGACGTAATAGGCGTTCGTATCCCGGGTAAAGATCCAGCCCGCTGCGCTCAAGAACGTCAGCGCAGCCGCGGCGGCCGTTCGGACGGTTTCATGGCTTTTCCGCGCTGGACGACTCAGTGCGAACCGGAGGAACCACAGGAAAAACGCGCTCATCAGGATAAAGAAAGAAAACGAAACCGATTCGGAAAGCAGGATCGAATCCCAGTCCGACTGCTGCGGAACGAAGGCGAACGCGAAGAGGATCAGCGCGGCGAAGACGCGCGCGCTCGGATTTTCGAAGAGAGACGCCGCGGTCCAGACGAAAAGCACCCAGCTGACGATACTGAAAATCAGCTGGAATAAAATGATCGCTTCGGTTCCCGGCTGAACCGCCAAGCGCGGCGCGCTGCCGAAAAAGGGCTCGGCCAGAACGGTCAGTTCATGATCTCCCGTCGGATTCAGGAGCGAATACAGGAACGGGAGCGCTGCGGACCGGCTGCACGTGTATCCGGCGCGGGTCAGGAAGTTCCGGTCGGCGCATTGGAAATAGGACTCCGTGTCCTGCGCGGCGACCGAATCGGTCAGTATTCCGTTCGTCCGGATTCGCAGCGTGACGAAAACGGCCGTCAGGATCAGGACCGTCAGCAGGACGATCCCATCCGCGAGGCGGTTCGGTTTCCGGGCTGGCGTTGGGGTCGGTCCGTCCAGGCTCATTTCTGGATCAGGATCAATGCCTGGTCGCCGTTCAGGACGAGCTCGCTTTTTTCATTGAACGCGGCGATTTCTTTGTTCGAGAATTTCTGAACGAAGCCGGTTTTCGCGGTTATTTCCGGAACGACGCAGGTCGCCGGAAGCTGACTGAAATTCAGCAGGACGAACGCGCTTTTTCCGTTCAGGCTGCGCTTAAACGCGAGGACGTTTTCGTTCTTTTCGTCGACGAGCTCGATCGAGCCGACCTGAAAGACACGGAACTGACGCCGCAGCGCGATGAGCTGTTTATAAAACGTGTAAAGCGAGCGCGGGTCGTGCAGCTGCGCGCTGACGTTCCGGGTTTCGTAATCAGGGTGGACCGCGTTCCAGGGCTTGCCGCTGGTAAACCCGGCGCAGTGCTGATTGTTCCATTGCATCGGGGCGCGGCAGCCGTCACGGCCTTTATTAATCGGCCAGAAGCGCCTGCCGACCGGGTCCATGAGCTTTGACCGCGGGACGTTCGTTTCGCGTTGACCGATTTCTTCGCCGTAGTAGAGGAATGGGGTTCCACGGAGGAGAAGGACCAGCGCGGCATGGACCTTCAACCGGTCGTCGCTTTCGCCCAGCCCGTACCGAGAGGCCGAGCGCTGGGTATCGTGATTGTTGGAGACGTATGTCGGCCAGATTTGATCTCCGCTTTCGGCTTCAATCTGGCGGATGATTTTCCGGTAGGCTTCGGGACGATGGGGCGCGAAAAGGAACGCGAAGTCGAAAATTCCGTGAAGCTTATCTTCGCCGGCGTACCGCTGAAGCTTTTCGGGACTCGATAAAAACGTTTCGCCGACGACGTAGCGCTGCGGATAGGCGTTCAGGATTTTTCGGATATCGCGGACCGCGGTCAGCATTTCCGGTTGGTCGCAGTCGTAAATATGGGCCTGCCAGTTGAACGGCATGTAATTTCCGAACTTGAACGGGTTTGACCGGAAGTTTTCGTCCTTGAAGTAGACGTTAAAGACGTCGAGACGAAAGCCGTCGGTCCCCAGATCCGACCAGAAGCGAAAAACGTTCATCATTTCTTCGTAGACTTTCGGGTTCCGCCAGTTCAGGTCGGGCTGCTGCCGGACGAACATGTGGAAATAATACTGATCACGTTCCTTAATGTATTCCCACCCGGTCGCCTGGTCGAAGACTGAGAGCCAGTTATTCGGCTTCTTCCCGTTCGCGCCGTCCCGCCAGAGGTAATAATCGCTGAATTCGTTATCGCGCGACAGTTTCGAGGCCTGGAACCAGGGATGTTCAGATGAGGTGTGGTTCAGGACGAGATCGAGGATGACGCGGAGGTTCCGGGAATGCGCCTGGCGAAGGAGCTCTTTATAATCGGCGAGCGTCCCATATTTCGGGTCGACGTCGAGATAGTTCGAAACGTCGTAGCCGAAGTCGTAATCGGGCGACGGGTTGATCGGGGAGAGCCAGATCGCGCTGACGCCCAGCTCGGCGATGTAATCCAGTCTGGAGATGATTCCCTTGAGGTCGCCGACGCCGTCCCCGTTTGAATCGGCGAACGAACGCGGATAAATCTGGTAGATAACGCCGTCGCGCCACCAGCATTTTTCAGTTTTTGGTTCGGGGTAATATGTATTCGGCATGGCGGTTTTGGCCTCCTTTTTTGAACATGCGTCAGCGCGCGGATGTGGGCTGCGTTTCGATCGGAACGATAATAAAAAACGCGCGGCGGAGCGAACCGTCCTGTGCGGCTGAATAATCGAGTCCCCAGATGTTATCGAACGTCTGCCAGGCGATATCGAGCGGCTGTCGCAGGTTCGGATCATAGACAATCAGGCGGTCGCTCTCGGCGTTGTAGGCAGCGACGACGCTCATGTGGTTCGCGCCGGTCGGCTTCCAGCCCAGCTTGCAGAGAACCGCGATCGGACCGAATTCTTCGAGCGCGTCGAGAAGCGATTCTTTGTCGCCGCCGCGCAGCACCGCGAGCTCATATCCTAATGAAGCTAAATCGTCGGCGACGTTTTCGATCGACAGTCCGCTATTCGGGTTGAATTCACCTTGAAGCGCGTTGCGGTCGATGAGCTCCTGCGCGCTGAGGGTCCGGTTCGTTTCGGATTCGAGGTTCCAGTATTGCAGGATCATGGCGACTGACGCGGCGGTGCACCCGCGGGCGGTCGGTGTGCCGAAGCAGGTCAGGCCGCTTTGCCGGATCAGCGGGAACCGGTAAGATACGCTTTCCGGTTTCGTGTTGGGTAAAAGAAGCGTCGGCGTGGCGCTGAATCGCAGGATCCCGTTTTCGTCGATGACCGCCGGTCCGAATTTTCCGGGAGACGGGGTGGCGGCGCTGGGCGTCATGGTTGTCGTGGGGCCGGGCGCTGAGACGGCGCGGACCGGGCGCTGAGACAGCGCGTGGAGCCAGACTCCCGCGATCAGCATGACGACGAAGGATATTGCCCGTGTCCGGATTAAACGATGCCGCGAACCGACGTTCATGCCCTAATTATACAGCGTGTCAGGCGCTCATTGATGCGCCGCTAATTTAGCCGGATCCCGCGAGACGATGACGAAAAACGTCCGCATCAGCGGATTTTCCTTCCGTCCGGTGAAGTTGATTTTCCAGATGCTGTCAAAAGTTCCCCAGTACAGTCGCAGCGGCTTATCCAGATTGGGGTCGTAGATCGTAACGACGTCGGATTCCGGGTCGTAGCCGGAAAGGATCGCCATATGGTTCGCGCCGTTCCGTTTCCAGCCGGATTTGACGAGGACCGCGACCGGGCCGATCGTTTCGAGACTGTTCATCAGGGTTTCTTTATTGCTGTTTTTGATCACGAAGAGCGCTAAATTCCGGTCGTCCAGCTCGTCGACCGTGTCGGTAATCAGCAGGCCGCTGAATTCGTCAAAATTGCCCTGCTCGGTGTTGATATCGATAATCGACTGGGCGAAAAGCTGGCCTTCGGTAAAATCCCCGTCCATCCAGAATTCGCTGATCATCCCGATCGAGGCGGCGGTACAGGCGCTCAGCGTCGGATATCCGCGATAGGTCAGGTCGGTCTGGCTGATCAGGCCCAGTTCGTAATTGACGTTCTTGTACGCGTACGCCTGAAACCCCGGCTCGTACGAGAGGTTGATCGGTTTCCCGACAGAAGCGACGTTTTCGGAGGAATCGGCCTCAGTTTCCGTCGTGCTCTCCGCGAAAGATGATCCCGGATGCAGTATGATTAGAACGAACGTGAAAAAGATCGCCGGCAGGGTCCGCCGGAGTATAAAAAGAGGAAGTTTTTTCATAGAAAACTCGTTTGGTTTTGAAATTGCGTCATCTTTTAAACCCGCGTAATCTATATATTATCACATTTCCGGGATTAAGTGAATGCATTGTTGAAAAAATCGAAAGAATTCTGAAAAAAATCCAGAGAAGGTTCAAATGCAGAAGAGAACGGTGAAAAGAGAAGACGATCTGTCGGGTAAAAGGCGAACAGACGGACGGGGGCGCGCCGGGGCGGCGCCTTTTTCGGGCGCCGCTGCATTCCCGAGGTCGGAGCGGCCGGTTCAGGAGATCCGGAGATCGGAGACGGTGTCGATTCGGGGGTACTGTTCTGACGGCCGTGGGATCGGGCGGGTCGAAGACGGTCGGGTCATTTTTGTCCCCGGCGTGATCCTCGGGGAATCCGTTCGCGTTCGTTTCGTGGACCGCGGCGATCGTTTTCTGAACGGCGTTGTCGAAGCGGTCCTCGTGCCTTCTGAAGATCGGATTCCGCTTCGCTATCCCGGGTTGGAGGCTCTCGGTCTGGGCGACTTGCAGTTTCTTCCTCTGGAGCGGCAGCGGTTGGTCAAGACGGAGATCCTGCGCGACCAGCTGGTCCGGATCGGGAAACTGGCGCTGACGGGGAACGAGATTCGCCCGATGATCGCGTCGCCGACGGAATGGGGCTATCTGGCGGAAGCGGGCGCGGCGCTGGGCGCGGACGGCAGGCTGATCTTCGCTGAAACGCTTGACGGGAAGAGCGGGATCCCGCTTGCAGACCGGGCGATCAACGAGGTCCTCAGCGAAATTCAATTTGAGCCGGATTCAGGGCTGAGCGCGGTAATCGGGCGTGTCGATCAAGATGGCTGGGTTCAGCTGATCCTGACCGGAACGTCGGAGGCGCCGGAAATCGAGCTGGAAACGGATCTCCCGCTCTCGATCGTTTACACGGGCGGAAAGGGCAGTTACGTTCTCAGCGGCGACAGTACGATTGTTCAGGATGTCGGCGGGATTGCGATCGCTGTCGGCGATCGATCGCCCTGTTTCCTGAATCCGCGGATTTATGCGCCGGTTTTTGAAGCTTTGGCGCACGAATGTCCCGGGATGGAGGGGAAGGCTGTTCTGACGATTCAGCCGGGACCCGGTCTCTGGGCAAAGTGGGCCGCGCTTCGCGGGGCGCGCTGTTCCGCGATTCTGGAAAGCGAAGCTGAGGCTGACGAGTTTATTTTGAATCTGGAAGACGCGGCGATGGCGGACCGCGATGTCGAGCTGTATATCGGATATCCGGATGAGGTTCTGGCGGGACTTCCGTTTGTTCCGGATTGCGCGATTCTCGATCTGACGTCGGGCGGTCTTCACGTCCGAACGGTTGACGCGCTGGCGAGAAGCGGTGTGAAGCGGCTGATGACGGTTGGATCGGAGGCAGGGACGACGGCGCGCGATGTCGGGCGGTTAGCGCGGGCCGGATTCCTGCCGCGGGCGATTCTTCCGTTTGATACCTGCCCGCAGACGGCGTCGTTCGGGACCGTGGTCCTGATGGAAAGAGATTAGAAGAGTCGTTCTTATCTGGCCGCATGTTCTATGAATCCTGATATAATAGAACATATGAAACGGGAACGAAAAATTCTGCATGTCGACCTGGACGCGTTCTTCTGCGCGGTGGAAGAGCTGGCGGATCCGAACCTGCGAGGGAAGCCGTTCGCGGTCGGCGGAAGCGCCGACGGGCGCGGAGTCGTCAGCTCGTGTTCCTATCCTGCGCGGAGGATGGGGGTCCGTTCGGCTATGCCGATGGCGCGGGCGATCCGGCTCTGCCCGGGGCTGATCGTGATTCCGGTCCGGCATGGCGATTATTCGGCGAAATCGCGCGAGGTGATGGCGATTTTGTCGGATATGACGCCGCTGATGGAGCGGGTTTCGGTCGACGAGGCGTTTCTCGACGTGAGCGATCTTCCGGATCCTTTGGAAACGATCGCGGCGGGGATTCAGCGGCGGATCCGCGAGGAAACGAGTCTTCCGTCTTCGTTCGGCGGTGGGACGAATCCGCTGATCGCGAAGATCGCGAACGACGTCGGAAAGAAATCGAAGAGCGGGCGGGATTATCCTTGTGCGATTCAATGCGTTCCCGCGGGGCAGGAAAAAGCGTTCCTCGCGCCGTTGAAAACGACGGTGCTTTGGGGGATCGGGGAAAAGACGGCGGCGGCGCTCCGGAATATGGGGATCGTTACGATTGGTCAGCTGGCGGCGACGTCGGAAAGAGCGCTGATCGAGCGGTTCGGACGATATGGGATCGAGCTTTATCGTCACGCGAACGGGATCGATTCCCGGGAAATCCGGCCGGAGGCGGAGGATCCGAAGTCGGTTTCGCAGGAAACGACGTTTGAAACGGACGTCAGCGACCGCGCGGTTCTCCTTCGGCGGATCCGCCGACAGTCGGATCAGGTCGGATATCGCCTTCGTCGTGGCGGGCTGGCGGGGAATACCGTGAAGATCAAGCTCCGCTGGGCGAATTTCGTGACGATCGTCCGCCAGATGAAGGTTGATCCGCCGATTAATCAGGATTCGGCGATTTACGAGACTGCCGCCGGGCTTTTTTCGGCGGTTTGGGAAACGGTTCGCGACCCGGTCCGCCTGATTGGGGTCGGCGTTTCCGGGTTCGAATCGCGCTGCGGTCAGCTGACGTTTCTCGACCCGCCGGAGGAACGGAAGCGGGAAGGGGAACTGCTCAAGGCGGTTGACGAGATTCGGTTGCGTTACGGACGGGGATCGCTCTTGCGGGCGTCTGAGCTTGGCGGGGACCGCCGGATATCTCCGGACGACGCTGACGGATAGGTTCCGCCGCGCTGGAGAAGATGTGTATGAAAACAGGGAGAATCTTTGCAGAATTCTGAAATTTGGTATAATTCAGTGCGTCAGGGGAGGATATCCCTGATCGAGACGCCAACATAGCTCAGCTGGTAGAGCAGACGATTCGTAATCGTCAGGTCAAGAGTTCGAATCTCTTTGTTGGCTCTTTTTTTGTCCCTGTTTCCGGATTCGCGGGTTCCCGGGCGGGTCGATGATGCGGCTGGCGGATTGTCGACCGTTTTTACCAGCGCGGGGCTTGAAAGAAAAACACCTCCGGGTGGGGAAGTGTTTTTCCTGCAATGGTTTTGGTTTGACCGATTGGGAATATCGGGAACCTGCGAATATCAGTCCTCTTCGAGGAGGGTTTGGGGATCGTCGTTCGCGGCTTCCGAACGGGCGATCTTGGTTTGGACGAGCGGCTTTCTGGCGATTCCGAGCGAATTCGCGTAACGGTATAAATTGAACTCATCGCCATTAAAAACGTTCATGTCCAGTCCGTTGGATTCGACGCCGAAAGTCCGTCCGTCGCCGGTCGTTTTGTATTGCCAGAAACGCCAGCGCGGCCATGAGCCGATTTTCGGCGTGCGGGATTTCATGTAGTACCAGGCGATCCAGAGTTCTTTGGTGGAGAGGAACTGGCTGAGCGGGGTGAGCCGCTGGATACCGGACAGATTCGTATAGAGCATGGGGTAAATTTCCATCTCTTTTTTGAAGGTATTCATGAAGTCATAAACATGCCGGACGCAGGTATCGTGATCCGGGAGGGTCGGATAGCCGTTAACACCGGGACTTTCGAAGTCAAAGACGGGGCGGAGTTCGCCCATGTCGCCTTTGAGCAGGCTGGCAAAATAACGGGCCTGTTCTTTCGCCGATTTGGACCCGTCGCGCATGTCGAAGAAATGATACGCGCCGCGGAGGATGCCCGATTCGCGGGCGTTCGCCCAGTTCTGTTCAAATTTTTTATCGTGCCAGACGTTCTGACTGGCTTTGATGAATGTGAATGACGCGCCGGCTTTCTTCATTTTGCGGAAATCGACGTTTCCTTGCCAAAAACTTACGTCTGTACCGAATGCGCGCCGCAATGCCATCTCGTCAATCCTTTCCGTACCGTTCTTTTTTTCTTCTTTGTTTATTATGCAATTTTTATGCCATTCGCTGCATGGCAAAAAAATAAAGAATCATGATTGATTCTTTATTATACACGAACATTCATTTTTCGTATAGGTCAACTTGCGCAGATTCTATATTTCGTCGCTTTCCTCGACGGGTCCGTCTTCATCCGAAAAACTCATGAACGGGATCTCGCCGCATTTCGCGAGGTTCCGGATCTCGGTTTCGATCTCGGCGCAGAGCTCCGGATTCGCCTTCAGGAATTCTTTGGCGTTTTCGCGGCCCTGCCCTAAGCGGAGGTCGTTATAGGAGTAGAACGCGCCGCGCTTGGTGATAATTTCCAATTTGGTCCCGAGGTCGATAATATCGCCGGTTTTAGAGATGCCTTCATTATACATAATATCAAATTCGGCGGAGGTAAACGGCGGGGCGACTTTATTCTTAATGACGCGGACGCGGACGCGCGATCCGATCATGTCAGTTCCGTTCTTGATGACGTTGACGCGGCGGATATCGAGACGGACAGAGGCATAGAATTTCATTGCCAGCCCGCCGGGGGTCGTTTCCGGGTTCCCGAAGACGACGCCGATTTTCTGTCGGAGCTGGTTCGTGAAGATTACCGACGTTTTGGTCTGGTTGATTGCGCCTGAGAGCTTGCGAAGCGCCTGCGACATGAGCCGCGCCTGAACCCCCATTGAAGAATCGCCCATATTGCCTTCGATTTCGGATCGCGGGACGAGCGCGGCGATCGAGTCGACGATCAGGACGTCGACGGCGCCGGAGCGGACGAGCGTTTCGGTAATTTCAAGGGCCTGTTCGCCGGTATCCGGCTGTGAGACGTAGAGATCGTTGATATTGACGCCGATTTTCTGCGCGTAGATGGGGTCGAGCGCATGTTCCATGTCGACGAAAGCCGCGGTTCCGCCCTGGCGCTGCGCTTCGGCGACGATATGGAGGCAGAGGGTGGTCTTTCCGGAGGATTCGGGCCCGAAAATTTCGGTCATGCGCGCGCGTGGGATGCCGCCCACGCCGAGAGCCAGATCGAGCGAAAGCGATCCGGTCGGAATCGCCTCGATCTGCATGTGTTTCGCTTCGCCGAGGCGCATGATCGCGCCTTCGCCGTACCGTTTGGAAATATCTGTGATCGCTTTATCGAGGAGGGTCCGCTTTGCCTCGCTGTCCATGTTTTGCGTGTTGTTGATCGTTTTTTCTACCGTCTTTTTTGCCATTCGTTCGTTCTCCCGGCGCACAATTGTTATAGGATGAACCAGTCCGGTTCTGCGCTATATTATAGCACGAATGTTCTGATTCTGCAATCGGGCGCTGCCTTTATGGGACAATGATAACAAGAAAATCAGCTTCCTGCGATGAATCGCGGGATACCTGATTTTCCTTTTTAAGGAAGTCCCAATCGAAAATCATTCTTCTTGGCTGCAGCGTTCAGACTGCCGTCGTTTCTCTGCAATTTATGAGACTATGCGGTTGGCTTTTTTCTCATGCCCAGAAAGGCTTCAGGGAGCATTTGCACCCCGATCGCTAATAGTAAGATTCCGCCTTTAATCGTGTCGTTGATCAGTGGATTCAATCCGAGCGCGGTAATAATTTTATCGATGATGGTGAAGGACATTGCGCCGAAGAGTACGCCGGAGAGCCGTCCTTTTCCGCCTGACATGCTGATTTCACCGATAACTACGCCGGCGATTGCGTATAGTTCATAGTTTTTTCCGGAGGTCGCCGGATCGACCGACCCAACGTTCGCGACGTAGAGGAACGTAGCGAACCCGATCAGGATTCCTCCGATCGCATAAACGACAATTCTTGTTTGCCAGACGTTGATTCCGGACAGGTGCGCAGCTTTTTCGTTCGATCCGATCGCGTAGATTCGTTTCCCGAATTTTGTATTTGCCGTAACGTAAGTCATCAGGATTACGACGATCAGGAAGATGATAACCAAATATGGAATCTGGATCACAGGAATGGAAGCGTTCCCGATTTTCCACAAGGTTTGCCATTGACTCAGCTTTGCGTTGAGCTGATATATTGTCCACTTATTGGAATTCATGATGGTCTGTGCAATTGACCGGAACATCAGCATCGTGGCGAGTGTGACAATGAACGCCGGCATTTTAAGCCGTCCGATCAGAAAACCGTTGAAGAGACCTGATAGTCCTCCGAAAACCACGCCGAACAGCAAAGACAGGAAAATACTATTCGTGTTGTTGAAAACCATGACGATCGATCCGCCGATCAAGGCTAATTGCGATCCGACAGACAGGTCGATATCTCCGGTCAGGATGATCAGCCCCATCGCGAGAGCAATAATTCCGATAACTGTACTATGACGCGGGATGTTCATCAGGCTGACCCATGTAGTGGCGGAGCCGTTGATCCCTAAAAAGATGATCAGAATGACAAAAAAGATCAAAACGTAATTGTATTTATTCCAGATCCTGCTGAAATATGTGCTTTTTACTTTCATTCTTCTACCTTACTCATGTGCGAGGCTTGCGTTGCTTGCGTAGCGTGGAGCATGACGTTTTGCTCTGTGATTTCGGAGTGATTCAGGATCGTCTGGATTGTTCCATGATAAAAAACGATGCATCGATCGGCGACTTTCTGAATTTCCGGGATTTCCAGCGAATTTACGATAATCGTCTTCCCGCTTTTAGACAATTCAAGGATCAATTTATAAATTTCCGCTTTTGCGCCGACGTCGATTCCCTGCGTTGGATTATCGAGCAGCAATATTTCCGCATTCGTATTCAGCCACCGTGCAAGGATGACTTTCTGTTGGTTGCCGCCGCTCAGGCTGGTGATAAGCTCTGTGCAACGGGTTGCTTTAATATTGAGCATGCGCTGATAAGCTTCAAATTTAGCGGTTTCATTTTTCTCGGAAATAATCTGATTCCGGTTATTTAATGTGTGCTCGGCGAGATAGGTGTTTTCGAGCAGATTCATATCGGGGATCACTGAGTTTTCCTTCCGATTCGCCGGCAGCATTCCGATTCGGTGACGCATTGCGTTATGGATCGAGCTGGCGTGTATTTCTTCTCCGAAAATACGGAGGCTCCCGTTCGTTGCGGGCTTGACGCCGAAGATCGTTTGAAGAATATCGCTGGCGCCCGATCCCTGGAGCCCGGTAAAGCCTACGACTTCGCCCTGTCTGACGCTCAGGCTGATGTTGTGGAAGCCGCTGCCTGAGTAGTTTTCCATCTCGAGGATGGGATCCCCTGACCTCCTTTCCCTGTAAATTCCGTTGCTGGAATAATTTTCTCCGACCATGAGCCGTGTAATTTCTTCCGGGCTGGTATCGGCGAGTTTTCCGCTTTTAATGAAAAAAGAATTGCGAAGAACGGTATAACTTTGCGCTATCCGGAAAACCTCGGGCATCTTATGTGAGATGAAAATAAAGGTTTTTCCTCTTTTTCTTAATCGTTCGATAATTTCAAAAAGATGGTCGATCTCATCGTTGTTGAGCGCGGTTGTCGGTTCGTCGAGGATCAGCAGCTTCGCATCGGCAAAAAGCGACTTGGCGATTTCGAGGAGTTGTTTTTCGCTCGTGTCAAGATCCGAAACGAGCGCAGAAGGATCGATATTGACGCCTAAGCTGCTGAAAAGTTCTTCGGTTCTTTCGATCATTTCCTTCTTTCGGATTGAACCGAGAAAATTAACCAGCTCTTTATTCAGGAACAGATTTTCGTACACCGTCAGGTTATTGATAACGTTTAATTCCTGGTGGACAAAGGCGATTCCGGCTTTTT
This sequence comes from uncultured Anaerolineaceae bacterium, assembly GCA_938020565.1. GTDB lineage: Bacteria > Chloroflexota > Anaerolineae > Anaerolineales > Anaerolineaceae > Flexilinea. Next base: position 28,983 of record CALIHP010000022.1, read on the forward strand.
CAGCAGATTTGATCGATTGGTGATGAAGCTCTTGCCCATCGAACTCGATCGTTCCTCCGTCCCGGGCGTAAACGCCGCCCAGTATATTCATCAGGGTAGATTTTCCAGCGCCGTTTTCCCCCAGAAGCGCATGAACTTCGCCCTTTTCAACGTTCAATTCAACGTTACTCAGTACCGTTACGCCGAAGAACGATTTTGATATGTTGCTCATCTTGAGAAGAGACATGCCTGAACCGAGCCTTTGCGTTTGGGAGAATCTCGCAGTATGTTGTATCGTACTGCGAGATTCTTTTGAAATCAGTTTATTCGTTATGGAAGTTTGAAATCAGAAGCCCTGGAATTCGGCGACATTCGAAGCGTCGACGACGTGGACTGGGATGACGTGTTCGGTTTCGAAGGTTGTCCCGTTGAAGAAATCGACCATATCCTGAATCGCGGTTTTTATCATCGCCGGATCGTAGGTGACCGTGAAGAGATCGAAATTCGAAACGATCCCGGGGAACGCTGGATTATCGTGTTCTCCTTTGAGAACGAGATACATTTCATTTAGCCCTGAGGATGAGGCAAAGCTGATAATAGCGTCGTAAAAAGCTTCCTTTTTCGCTTCCTCGATTTCAGTTCCGCTCAACGCTTCGAGAATCCCCATGGCAAGCTCGTCGTCGTGCGTGAAGATAAACTTATATTTCGCTAATTCTTCGGTTGTTTTACTGTTGATCCAGTCAATGAAGATTTGTTTGCCAGTGGATCGGCTCCATCCGGTCGAGTCGGAGAATTCGATTGCCGCGATTTGTTCTTCGGTCCAGCCAGCCTCTTTTAATCCGGCGATCAATCCATCGTTACGCATACCGGGGACGGACGAGGTATCTCCGATCATGACGTAAATTTTATCATCGGGTTTCAGCCCTTTTTCGACAAAACGTTTGGCGGTTTCGTATCCAATTCCAAAGTTGTCCCCTTTTACGTTCGTAACAACCTTAGACTGGACAATGTCCGAATCGATAATGCGGTCGAACATGATAAACGGAATATCTTTCATAGCGACATTAACAAGCGATGATTCCATTGTATTGTCGTATGGAAGAATAACGATACCGTCGGGAACCGAGCGCGCGGCGAGCAGGTCGTCGATTTGTTCCTGCTGGTTTTTAGGGTCGGTTGAAGCCAGGACGGTGACTTTGTAACCCTCCGCGTTGAGCTCCTCCGCTTTTTCATTCGCGTAATTCAGGACGGCGCCCGTCCAGCCATGATCCGCGCTGGGAACCAATACAGCAATCGATTCGCCCTCCGCGAAAACCGAACCGAACGCGCTGAGGATCAGCGCAAAAATGACAAGAATCAGGGATAGCTTTTTCATTTTTTCTCCTTTTATAGTTCAATCCATTTTGAATCGCAGGCTGCGCTCTCGATAACGGCATGGATAAATTTCACGCCGTTCAGGCCGTCCTCAGCCTTTTGAAAATCGAGTTCCGTCCCGGTCGGTTTTTCCCCGCGTTTCAGGCTGAGAACCGTGCTGATAATATTTCGATAATTATTGGCGAAGGCGATATAATAGCCTTCCGGATGGCCGGCGGGAATACGTCCGGTCGCCGCCGCTTTTTCGCCGATATAGCCGCTGCTTCGCGAGAGGATTCTCGAGGCTTCGTTCCGAGGCGTAAATTTCAGCAAATCGGGCGTTTCTTCTTCCCATTCAAGGCTGCCTTCGGTTCCGAAAATCCGGACGGCTAATCCGTTCGTATGTCCTGACGCTACCTGGGAGCACCA
>CALIHP010000023.1 GCA_938020565.1 uncultured Anaerolineaceae bacterium
TCTGCCTTACCCCGGCAATAAAAAGGCTGCCCCTTTCTGAATTTTGGGACAGCCTTTTCACTCTCCCACACACATAGAAACTATTAACTCATGTATTCACATTCTGGAAGTTCGGGCAGCCTATTAAGAATAAATTGTATAAAATCTTTGAATTTTAGGATATACTCATCATAGTCGGTTCCGTTACCTAAATCATAGTGATAATTCAGAAAATGTATTGATTATAGTTGCTTCAATAGGGGCTTTGAATATTGGATTTATTTTTCAATATTGATAAAATATGCGAGTACGGAGGCGTAAAGTATGTTAGAAACCATCCTTCAAGTCTTAGGTCTCATTATCGGCAGCGGGATTATTGTCGCTATCTATAAAAACTATTCGGAAATAAAAACCCAAAATAGAATAAGGCTGCGTGAAATTACTGAACAAAGATTTAATAGCATTCTCATTTATATGGATATAATATTGCATCCTTCGCACCTCCCATACATTAACGATGATTGCGCTTTTAAATTTTTTGGGGATAAAAATCCTCGGGATGATAATCATCAGCTTAAAGAATATTTTATGGGTAGAGTAAGAGCTAATATGCTGAATTTGTATATGTACACAGAAGGCACTTTAATACAGAAGATTGAGGACTTTTTGCTCTCACCGGATGAAGAAAAATTTATCGGTGTCGCAAAAACAATGAGAGAAATTCTATGGAAATAAGTATTTCCATGTGATAAAGAATTTTCTGACAGCCCAGGAGAATCCCTTTGCGACCAAAGGGATTTTTTCATTATTTAGCGTGATTGGAGGGTTTTATGCCGATTGTGAGCAATATAGAGTATCGGTCGATGGCTGCGCCGCTTACAGCGCCGACGCCATCAGAAGGAACGGCGCGGCGGTTCGAATCGACGCATTACGTCGAAGGGGTCGCCGCGCGATTTGATCAACCGTATGAGATTTATGAGTTTGACGGAAACAAATATTATGAGCGGATCGATCCGGGCGCGCTGGAGGGAGCGGATTTGAGCGACGTGATCCTGCTTTTCGATCATCGCGGGAAGCCGTTTGCGCGGCGGTCGAACGGGACGCTGGATATCGCGGTCGATTCGGAAGCGTTACGGGTTTACGCGGATTTATCGCGCACGGAAGCGGCGCGCGAGCTGTACAGCGAGATCGGGGCCGGGTTGATTACGGCGATGAGCTGGGGGTTTACGATCCGGGAACATTCTTACGACAAGGTTTCACGGACGTTTACGATCCGGAAGATTAAGAAGGTTTACGACGTTTCGGCGGTTACGTTTCCGGCGAATCCGGAAACGAGTATCAGCGCGCGTTCTCTTCTTGACGGAGTGATCGAGGCGGAGAGGCGGTCCCGGCGTCACGATGACGCCAGGACGTCGCCGGGCGGTATTGAGAACCTACCGGCGACGGAGGTTTTAGCGCGCAGACGACAACTTATCAAACTAAAGTCTATTATCGGAGGAATTTAATGAACAGACAGGAAATTGAAGCGAGGTTAGCCGAGATTCGGCAGGATATTGAAACGCGCGGCGAGGCGATCGCGGTCGACGAGCTGGAGCGGTACGAAGCGGAGATCGCGACGCTGACGGCGGAGCGGTCCCGTATTCAGGAGGAGACGGAACGGCGATCGGGGCTGCTCGGCCGGATCGCGGAGGGAACGGAAGGGACGACGATCCGCAGCGCGGTTCAGGTTTCACCGGAGGTTTCCGGCAGCGGGGGCAACGAAGCGTCAGGGGCGCCCTACGAGGGCCGGAACGCGGCGACGGGATCGATTGAGTATCGGAATGCGTTCATGCGTTACGTTCAGACGGGGATCCGGGGAGAGGTTCTCCGTTCGAACGAGTTTACGAGTATCGCGGAGGCGGCGGCGCTGATTCCGGCGACGATCGTCGAGGAGGTTATCCGGAAATTAGGACGGTACGGGACGCTTTTCAGCCGGGTCCGGAAGTTCAACGTTCAGGGCGGATTAAACGTTCCGATTCTCGATCTGGCTCCGGAGGCGAGCTGGATCGACGACACGACGCCGTCGGAAGATAAGCAGTTCAAGGCGGACAAGTCGGTTTCGTTTATGTATCACGGGCTGGAATGCAAGGTTGCGCAGTCGCTGCTTACGTCGATCGTTTCGCTGAACTTTTTCGAGGCTGCGCTGACGGACCTGATCGCCGAGGCGATGATGCGCAAGATGGATCAGGGGATTATCAACGGGACGGGAACGGGTCAGTTTACGGGTATCACGGTCGACGCGCGGGTCCCGGCGGACAATAAGGTGACGCTGACGGCGGCGGAGTTCGGAAAGTGGACAGCCTGGAAGAAGGCGATCAGCAAGCTCGGGATCCGTTATAAGGCGGGCGCGAGCTGGATCATGAGCGAAAGCACGTTTGACGCGTATATCGACGGGATGACGGACGCGCAGGGTCAGCCGATCGCGCGGGTCAATTACAACATCACAGAAGGGAATCCGTACCGTTTCGCAGGCAAGGAGGTCATCACGGTCGAGGACGACGTTATCGCGCCTTACGATACGGCGCAGACGGGCGACGTGGTGGCGATTCTCAGCAATCTTCGGAATTTCGGGGTGAATTCCAACTTGAACATGTCGATGTACAAATGGACGAACCACGAAACGAACAAGGTCTACAACAAGGCTTTGATGGTTGCGGACGGGAAGCTGCTGGATCCGAATGGGGTTGTGATTATCAAGAAGGGGGCGTAAAAGATAAGTCCGTGAGGGACTGAGGGTCAACGACCTCCCGCGCATCAATATGCGCGGGACTTGCCTCGGCGTCTCGGAAGACGCGAGGCGGCGCTCATCTCCCTGAGACCCTCAATTTCCCAAAGGTTTCGGTTATCGGAAGGTTCTGGCAAGGAGAAGCGGCATGAAGTTATTTGATGAGGTTAAGGCTGCGCTCCGGGTATCGACGGAGGACGCGGGGATCACGGGGGAGATTCGGGATCTTATCGGCGGGGCGAAGCGCGAGCTGCGCCGGCTGGGGGTTCAATCTAAGGAGATTTCAGCGGATTCGGAGGTACTTCAGGACGAGATTCTTAAACGGGCGGTTATTCTTTACGCGAAAGCTCATTTCGGTTTCAGCGAGGATCAGGAGAAGTATCTTGAGATTTACGAGAAGCTAAAAGGGTATATCGCGATTTCGTACGCCGACGGAGGCGGGTAGAGATGGAAGGGTACGGGGACGAGGTTCTGACGCTGATTCAGGCGAGGACGATTACGAACGAGTTCGGGTATCCGACGACGATTCAGGAGCAGCGACGAGGGGTTTACGCGCAGCTGCGTTCGGCCGGACGGTCCGAGTTTTATCAGGCGCGAGCGGCCGGGGTTGAGATCGAGATGATCGCGATAATCCGGGCGGAGGATTACGCGATGGAACGGGAGGCGGAGTTATACGGGAGACGGTATTCGATTCTCCGGGTGTACCGCAGGGATCGGGGTTTCGTTGAGCTGACACTGAACGATCGCGGGAAGGTTTCGCACCGGAAGCGTTAGCAGCAGGATTCGGGCCGTCGGGAGGAAAGGCATTTATGTATGACGCAGAGGAATTGATAGCGAGGGCGCTTCGCTCAACCGGGATCCCGGTTGAACGGGGCGTTTACCGGATTCCGGAGACGGGGAAGACCGAGGTTTATCTGGTCTACTGGCTGCTTCACGCGGCGGCGGAGGTTTACGCGGACGGGGGTTCGCTGGGGCGGTATTACGAGTTCGGGGTTGATGTCGTTTCAAAGGGGGACGCGCGTCCGACGGTTGAGCGGGTTTTCTCGGCGCTGGCGGGAGCGGGGTTCTACAATGTCCGAATTGTTTCGGAGGCGTACGACGAGGAGCTGGGGAATTATCATGTTGTCATTGAGGGAAGTTATACGGAGGTATGAGGGAATGGATTATGGATAACGGGGATGATCTGGGGACGTCGATTTCTTCGTATTTATCCGAAATTCAGCGGAGTCTCAAGGCGGCGGTTGAGGCCGGGCTGAACGAGGCGGCGGAGCTCACGATTCGAGAGCTGGAGGGGGCAAGTCCGAAGGCTTCGGGAAGGTACGCGCGCAGCTGGATTAAGGCGAAGGCAAAAGACGGCGGGGATTATACGGGGGTCCGATTTATCCGGAATGAACGAAGGGTGGGATGGAAGGGGTCGGAGATTCCGCTGGTCGTTATTTTAGAGAATACGAGCCGAAAGCGGCCACATATCGCCCGCGCCTGGGGACGGGTCCGAGGGCGGGTTCGCGCCGCGATTGAGTCGGCGGTTGAGAAGGCGCTGAAATAATACCTGACGCCTTTGCGTCAGGCACTGCGAGGAAAGATGGCAAAGCAGAATAAGGTTTTATGGGGGTCGGCGAAGATGGGCTGGGCTC
>CALIHP010000024.1 GCA_938020565.1 uncultured Anaerolineaceae bacterium
TATTGGAACGCGACTTCGATTCCGATTCCATTGATCGTCTTGTCGGCTGCGACGACCGGATGCAGCGTGCCGACGTTCCGGTTCAGATAGTGGACGAAGGAGGAGATCCCTCCCTGGAAATAGAAGGTATCGTTCCGTCCGCTGGCTTCGTCGACGAGGCGGATTTTCGTCTGCTTGGTGACGAACGCCATTTCGCGGAAGCGACTGAAAAGGATTTCGTATTTGTACCCGGCGTCATCGGTAAAGATTGTCGGATCAAAACGGAACGTAATTTCGGTCCCGGTCTTTTCCTCAGGACAGTCGCCGATCACTTTGACCCGTTCCTGCGGAACGCCCTGCGTATAACGCTGATAATAGATTTTCCCGCCTCGGTAAACCCGCGCTTCCATCCATTCAGAGAGCGCGTTAACGGCGGAGGACCCGACGCCATGAAGACCGCCGGAAACTTTATAGGACCCGCCGCCGAATTTACCGCCGGCATGAAGCGTCGTCAGGACAACTTCCAGCGCGGAAATCCCTTTGGTCGGATGAATATCGATCGGAATCCCGCGGCCGTTATCTGAAATTGTAATACTGGCGTCTGGATGAAGCGTGACGGTAATCTCATCGCAGAATCCCGCCAACGCTTCGTCGATCGCGTTGTCGACGACTTCAAAAACGAGATGATGAAGCGCTTTCGTATCGGTTCCGCCGACGTACATTCCCGGTCGTTTCCGAACCGCGGTCAGTCCTTCGAGAACCTGAATCTGTGCTGCGTCGTAATTCGTATTCGTTTGATTATTTTCCATTCGTATCTTCCTCTGTCGAAAATCTGGCTAAGAACTGTGAAATTTTGCGCGTGTTATGCAGCTGGGTTCGAAAGCGAACCAGGTATGCGGCGAAAAGTGAGGCGGTGATAAAAGCGGAGCCAAGGATGCTGACGAGCGTCATCCATGAATCGGCGCCCGGGATTTGCCAGATGTTCCTCAGCCCGAGCGAGATAACGAAGCTGACGACGAAGAAATTAACGTTCCCGATGACGTCGTTCGCGGTCAGATTCCGGCTGACAAGGATTGCCTCGCGAAGCGACAGCCCCGCGAAGATTCCCGCAGGAACGAAAAGAAACGGGAAGATGATCAGGAGTAAACCGAGCGCGGCCGCGAGAATGAAAATCGAGATCGCAATCTGGCCCAGAGGAAACAGTAAGACCAGGGCGAAGCTCAGCGGGAAAGCGAAGACCGCCGCGGCAAGGATCCCGACCAGAATTATGAGCGCGAACCGGCCAGCTGTTCTCCAGAAAGCCCGAATCGTCAGCCGTTCGGAAGGGAATAAAAGGCGATTCGCGATGGTGGCGTAAAAGGCGATCCCGAGAAGGAACCCGGCGACCGCTAATGCGGTGAAGATTCCGATGAACGCGCCGATTCCGGGGACTTCGACCGATGCCGCGCCGCCGATCGGAGACGAAACCGGGAGAAAACCGGCAAAATAAAACGGGACGCTTCCGGGAAAAAACGAAAGCGCGCCGATCAGGTTCGACGAATCCAAACTGTCCAAAACTGTCCGGATCGCGGCGGTATATTGAAAACGAAACGACGCCGGGAGTTGAAACAGGACGCGTTTGAAGTAGAGCTCGAGCGGAGCGCCGAGCGCGTTCTGAACCCGGAGGCGGGGCCCGAACCAGACGATCAGGTCAATTATGACCGGAAGAATCAGGTAAAACGGTTGTGTTGAAATAAAGAGAAAACCGGCGTGAAGGTCATCCATCAACGCTTCAAACAACGATTTTCCCGTCGTGCTTACGTTTCTTTTTTCGTCCATATCTTATTAATTATATCATGCCCGGCAGGAGCGCCCCGATCCGCCGTCGGCGTATCAGGACGTTTTTTCAGGGATATCAGAAATTCTATTCGATTATCTTCTGCCGCTTCGGAATTAGGAAACGCGGAGGAGCGGGAATCGCGTATAATCAGGGTATGACTGCGAAATCTCCGCAACGGGCCTTCTTTTCTTCGTTGACCGCTGTAATCCTGCTTTGCTTCGCGATGGCGGCGACGGTTTCGGACGCTAACTGGCGTTTTACGCTCGATGTCACGTTTTTATCGCTGCCGATCGAGTTTTCGCCAGGCCTGCCGATGGTTCCGGTAACTGCGTTGATCGCGGCTTGCGGCGTTTATGCGGCGATTGAGGTTGAGCCGGAAACGGGGCGGTCCCGAAAATTTACGCATGTGATTGTCCCGTTTACGGCGACGGCGTCGTTGGGGATTTTACTGAACTCAGTTGAACCGGGAATCGGCTGGGTGATTATCCTGTTTTTTGGCGGACTGCTGCTGTATTCGGTTTTCCTTTCGGAGAGCTACCTCTGTTTCCGCTCGGATCCACGGAGCGCGATCGCCTCTGTTCCGGTAACAGCGCTGGCATACATTTCAGCGGCGATGGGTTTTCTATTCGCGAGATCGGTCGGCGGGCGGATTGTTTTCCTGACGCCTTTCCTGATTTTTTCGGCGTTCCTGATTTCCTGGCGGATTTTCCTGCTGGAAGAGGAGGGGATGGGGCCGCTGTATAAGGCGTTAACGGTCGCGGCGGTCGTCGCCGAATTCGGAATCGCGTTTATGTACCTGCCGCTGCGGACGTTATCGTACGGGGTTCTTCTGTTCGCTGTTTTCTATTTGATGATTAATTTTATTATAATATGCTCTTCGGGGCGTTCGTTCCGTTTCGCGCTGCGCCGGTTGGGGTGGCAGGGGGCGTTGTTTCTGTCAGCTTTTTTGTATTTTGAATTTACCGCTTAGGAGTCGTGTTCCATGATCTGGCAATATCTGATTGTTTTAGTTCTTGCGTATCTGGTCGGTTCGCTGCCTGTCGGCTGGGCGCTTGTCTGGCTCGTCAGCCGTCGCGATATTCGCTATCATGCGTCCGGGAAGATGGGAACGTCGAACGTAATCCGGACAATCGGGGTTAAATGGGGACTTCTGACGGCGGTCTGCGACGTTTTGAAGGGGTTCCTGGCGGTTTGGATTGTCCGCTGGAGCTTTGCTGAGCGGCTGGACTGGATGATCGCTGCGGCTGGGACGCTGGCGGTATTGGGGCATATTAAGTCGATTTTTCTGTTTGAAACGGCTCCGAGCGGCCAATGCCGGCTGCGCGGCGGCGCCGGCGGTCTGACGTCGCTGGGTGTCGTGATCGGAATCTTGCCGGGCGTGATTTTTTTCGCCGGTATTCCGGCGCTGATCTTATACCTGACGCTTGGTTACGCGTCGGTTGCGACGTTCTCGATTAACCTGTTTGCGACGATCACCTTTATCGTCATGCGTCTGACCGGGAGAGAGCCGAGCTCATGGTGGTACGTTTTGTACGGGATCTTTGGTCTGACGATCGTTTATTCCGCGCTGAAGCCGAATTTCAGGCGGCTCCGTGAAGGAAAAGAGCGCGTCATGAAATTCAGCCTGAGGGGGATCCTGCGGAAACGGGCTGAAAACGACGCGGCTGCCGCTGAAGCGCGCGGCGCGGAGGAAGCGGATCGATCCGAAGGAGAAGATGAGAAATGAAAACGCTTTATTTTGAATGCCGTATGGGCGCGGCTGGGGACATGCTGACGGGCGCGCTGATCGACCTGCTTCCGGACGGCGAGCGCGCTGAGGCAGTTTCTGCGCTGAATTCGCTTGGAATCGACGGCGTGAAATTCATGGCGGAAACGGCCGAAAAAGCCGGAATCCATGGAACGAGCGTACGCGTCCTGATCTATGGGAATGAGGAAGCTGACTTGATGGCTGCGCAGGAGCATCATCCCCACGATCACTGCGGTGACCATGACGTTTGTCATGAAGGACGGGAGCATCATCCCCACGATCACTGCGGTGACCATGACGTTTGCCATGAAGGACGGGAGCATCATCCCCACGATCACTGCGGTGACCATGACGTTTGTCATGAAGGACAGGAGCATCACCATCACGATCATCGCGGAATGGCGGAAATTGAGGCGATTCTCCGCGGCCTCTCTGCTAACGAAGGCGTCAAAAGTGACGCGCTGGCGGTGTATCGGCTGATTGCTGAAGCGGAATCCAAGGCTCATCAGCGTCCGGTTTCGCAGGTGCATTTTCACGAGGTCGGCGCGTTGGACGCGATTGCGGATATTGCGGCGGTTTGTTTCCTGATCGATCGGATGAAACCTGACGAGATCGTCGTTTCGCCGATTCATGTCGGTTCGGGCGTTGTCCGCTGCGCGCATGGGATTTTACCGGTTCCGGCCCCGGCGACGGCCGAGATATTGCGCGGGGTCCCGACGTACGGTGGAAGGATCGCTGCCGAGCTTTGCACTCCGACAGGCGCGGCGCTCCTGAAATACTTCTCGGGGCGTTTCGGGCCGCAGCCGCTGATGACTGTCGACGCGATCGGATATGGAATGGGGAAGATGGATTTCGAGACGGCGAACTGCGTTCGCGTGTTCTGGGGGGAAAGCGTGAGCTGATATCGGCTGATCCGTTCTGCGCTGGTCAGCGAAAATCCTGATTCCCGTTCGGTTCGGCTAAACCGGTCGGGAAAATCAGGATTTTTCTGTTTGACAAGGCTGAGTATCTATGTTATAAGTTCGACCATTGAGTTAGATGTATCTAACAAAGGCGTGCAGATAACGCGGAGCGATGAGGTCTGAGCGGAAGAAGGCCTGCGAATCAGGAGGGACGGTTTAAAGCGTTGGAAATTAATCAGAAGTATCGGGAACGGATTGCGTTTAAAAAGGCGTTTCTTACTTTTCTTTGCGGCGCGCTGATTTTTATTTCGATTCTATCGATTAACGTTGGTTCCTCGGGAATGTCAATCTGGGATAGTTTACTGGCGTTGGTCGGGAGAGGAAGCGAAAAGGCCCGCTTTATCGTCTATGGAATTCGGCTCCCGCGGGTTCTGGGCGGTTTCTTCGTCGGGATCGGAACCGCGCTGTCGGGAATGATTATCCAGAGTTCGCTGAATAATCCGCTGGCGTCGCCTTCGACGCTGGGGATTTCTTCTGCTTCGGCGCTGGGCGCGAATATCGCGATTATTACGCTGGCGCGCTTTGGTATCGAAGCGGGTTCGATGCTGACGGCGGGCTGCGCTTTTATGGCTTCTGTCCTCTGCATGCTGCTCGTTCTGGCGATTTCGAGCCTGCGTCGCGCCGATAAGACGACGGTTATTCTCGCGGGAGTCGCGCTGAATTCGCTTTTCTCTGCGATTACGATTATTATTCAGTATTTCGCTGATGAAACGAAGCTGGCTGCGGCGGTTGCCTGGACCTTTGGCGATCTTGGCCGGATCAACTTTCATGAAATCACGATCGTCATGGTTGTGTCGCTCCTGTCCTCGCTGATTGTTTACCTGTACCGCTGGCATATGAACGCGATGGATTCGGGGGAGCATACGGCGCATTCGCTGGGCGTCGATACGCGCGGGATGCGGAATTTGTCTATTTTCCTGGCCGCGCTGAATACCGGGATCAGCGTTGCGTTCGTCGGCGTTATCGGGTTCGTCGGCCTGCTCGCGCCGCAGGTCACCAAACGGATTATCGGCGAAGATAAGCGCTTCATGATTCCGGGCACGCTGCTGATGGGGGCGTTCCTGGTCCTGTTCAGCGATACGCTGGCGAGGACGGTTTCAGCTCCGCTCGTTCTACCGGTCGGCGCGATCACGTCGATCCTCGGCGCGCCTGTATTCGTGTATATCCTGTTGAAGGAAAAGTCAATATGAGCCTGATCCGGGTCGACCAGCTTAATTTTAAGTACAGCAGCTATATCCTGAAAAATGTCAGCTTCGATCTGGCGCGCGGATGTTTCGTTTCGCTTCTGGGGGTCAACGGCGCGGGGAAATCGACGCTGTTGAAGAACCTGATCAAGATTCTTCGTCCCGAGAGCGGCGCGATTTATCTTGACGGCGAGGACATCCGCCGCCTGAGCCACAGGGAAATGGCGCGCCGTGCCGCGTATGTCAGCCAGTATAACGTTCCGGTCAGGAATACGGTTTACGATACGATCCTGATCGGACGTCTTCCGCATATCCGTCAGGACGCGGCCCAGGCGGACTACGATCATGTCGAATATCTGATCCGGAAGCTGGGACTGGAAAAGTTCGCGATGCGCGATGCGGATACGCTGAGCGGCGGCGAATTTCAAAAGGTCATCCTTGCCAGAGCGTTAGCGCAGGAGCCGAAGGTTCTCCTGCTCGACGAACCGACAAGCAGTCTGGATATCAAAAATCAGGTCGCGGTGATGCGGCTGGTTCGGGAGTACTGCGAAGAGAAGCAGATTTCGGTTATTGTGAGTATCCATGATATTAATCTCGCGCTTCGTTATTCGGATAAGTTTTTGCTGCTGAAGGATGGGGCGGTCTACGATTACGGCGACGCCTCGGTTATCACGCGCGAATCGATCCGTGACGTTTATAATCTTGACGTCGAGGTATTAAATCATGGTTATAAAAAATTTATTATCCTGAATTAAAGGATCAGAAGGAGTATTTGAATGAATCTGTCTGTTCGAAAAGTTATGGGTCTGATGGCTCTGGCCGCGATTCTGGCGTTCGCTTCGATCGCCGCGGCGCAGGAATCGTCGGAAGGTTATTCGGTCGTTGACAGTACCGGCCGTACGGTTGAGTTTACGAAGGTCCCGGAACGGGCGCTTTCGATTGGACACGGCGCGTTGAAGCTTTACGCTTATATCGCCGGATCGGACCGCCTCGTCGGGATTGAGGAAACCGAGAAAACGGGTCATACGGTTACCGGGCAATCGATTCACTACGCTTATCCGGAATTACGCGAGCTCGAAACGATCGGAAAGGGCGGTTCGAAATTTGAGCCGGACTATGAGCTCCTGAAGTTCGCTGAGCCGGACGTTATTTTCGTCGCGTACAGCCAGAGTGCCGACGAGCTCGACGCGCTTCAGAAGACGCTGGATATTCCGGTCGTCGGGATTGACGCTGGAATGCGCGGGGACGTTTTCGGCGAAAAAACGTACCAGACGTTCGATATTATCGGAAAGGTATTGAAGCTCGAAGATCGTGCGAACGAGGTTAATACGTTCATTCGGGAGGCCGAAAAAGATTTACAGTCGCGCGCCGGGTCGATCGAAGAAAGCCCGAGAATGTATCTTGGCGGATGCAGCTTCCGCGGCGAGCAGGGGATCTTATCGACGAAAACGCATCTGGATCTCCTGAGCACGGTCAACGCGTTCAACATCATGGACGAACTGACCGACGAACGCAGCGTCATGATCGACAAGGAAAAGCTCCTGGATCTGGATCCTGAGATGATCATTCTGGACCTGAGCGGGAAGACGCTCCTTGACGAAGACATGGCGGCGGATCCGGAATTCTATCGCTCGCTCTCCGCGTTCAGGAACAAAAATGCGCATTACATCATGCCGTACTTCACGTATGGAATGAACTATGATACGGCGATTCTGAATATGTACTTTATCGGATCGCTGGCGCATCCGGAAAATTTCGCTGATATTGATCTTAAGGCGAAAGCCGCCGAGATTTATACGCTTTTCGTCGGGAAGGATGTTTATGCCGATCTGCTGAAGACGTATCCGGAATCGTTTACGACGAGTACGTTCGCCAATGAATAAGCTGCGCGAGATTTGTCAGGAGAAGCTGTCGAATCCGGCTCAGGATATCGAGGTTTCGAATCGGATGTGGAACCGGCGCGCGAAAGAGGTCAGCCGCTTATCCGCGCGCGCGGATGGCGACGGGTATTTCTCGTTTTTCAAGTCTTCCGCCGGCGATCTTAACGGCCTGAGCGTTCTCGATTCGGGCTGCGGCGCGGGCAGGTACCTGAAACTGCTGCTTGACGCCGGGGCGAGAGCCGAGGGGCTGGACCCGTCGATCGAGATGGTCAGGGAGGCGAAAGCGTACGTCGCGGAGAATGGTTATGTCGACGCTCCGGTTTATCATTCGTCATTTCAGGATTTCGAACCGACGAAGCCGTATGATTATATTTTCGTTTCGAACTGCCCGATTGTCGACTATTATGAAAATTACCTGAAATTTTTAAAGATAGCGAAGAAGGGCGTTTTTCTTGGGACCTGGATCGAGCGGAGCGATCTTTTTCTCGAAACGATTGCGGCGGACATGGGAATAGCGCCACGAAAACGTGTCAGTTTCGATCTGGTCTATCTGTTTAATCTGTTCGTTGCGGACGGGTACCTTCCGAAGTTCCAGGCGACATCCCGGACGATCCGCGAGGATATCGCGCCGGAAGACTGCGTTCTCCGCTTTTCGAGCTGGCTGTTCGGCGAGGACAGCACGCCGGAGGATACGGACCGGCTGATGAAAGCGATGGAAAAGCGGCTGACGCCGGACGGGAAGGTCCCGGCTGAGATGCGCGGGATCCGCGGGATGCTGTATGTGGATTACTCGCTGAAATACTGAGTTACTGATCTGAATTCTGCCGTCTGGCGATGGGCGTGGGGGCTGTTCGAATCGAGAGCCCCCCGCTTTTTTTTGCTTTTTCCTGTCTACCGGAGGAACGCGGCCATGGTCAGGATCAGCGCGAGCGAAAAAACCGTGCAGACAACGGCGGCGGCCTTCCAGCTTTCCTTAATAATCAACCATGTCGTGCGGCTGTCGCTGACCGTTTCTTTGGGCGGGCGCGCTGGCCGGTACCAGGGCATCCCTTCGACGTTCATATTGACGATCGTATGACCGTCGTCGATCCATTCGTCCTGACGCGTCGTTTTCATGCTCACTTATCCTCCGAACAGGTGGCAGCAGACAAAATGATCCGGGGCGGCTTCGATCATCTCGGGGGCGATCTCGCTGCATTTCGGCATGGCCTTTGCACAGCGGGTATGGAATTTACAGCCGGACGGCGGCCGTGCCGGCGAAGGAATCGAGCCTTCAAGGATAATCCGGTTCATCTGATAATCCGGATCCGGGACGGGAATCGCGCTGAACAGCGCTTCGGTATACGGGTGAAGCGGATGTGCGAAGATTTCTTCCTTGGACGCTGACTCGACCATCGATCCGAGGTACATGACGCCGATGAAATCGGAAATGTGCTGAACGACGGAGAGGTCGTGGGAGATGAAGAGGTAGGCCAAATCGAATTGAGCCTGGAGATCTTCGAGAAGGTTGATAATCTGCGCCTGGATCGAAACGTCGAGCGCGGAGACCGGCTCGTCGCAGACGATAAACCTCGGGTTCAGCGCTAACGCGCGCGCGATACAGATCCGCTGACGCTGGCCGCCAGAGAATTCATGCGGATAGCGGAGCTTATGATATTCCTGGAGCCCGCTGGCGAGCATGATCCGGGTAACGTAATCGTCGAATTCGTCCGGCGGGACGATCCGGTGTTCCCGGACGGCCTCACCGATAATTTCGCCGACGGGAAGACGCGGCGAGAGCGACGAATATGGATCCTGGAAAATAATCTGGAGCTTCGGGCGGAGCCGGCGCATTTCTTCGGCTCCGATATCGTAAATTTCCCGACCTTCAAAGAGAACGTCGCCCGAGGTCTTTTCTTCGAGCCGGAGGAGCGTCTTCCCGGTCGTTGACTTTCCGCAGCCGGACTCCCCGACCAGCCCCATCGTTTTTCCGCGCGGAATCGTAAACGAAATTCCGTCGACCGCTTTAACGTGCCCGGTGACGCGGTTGAAAAAGCCGCTCCGAAGCGGGAAATACTTTTTCAAATTTCTGACTTCAATGAGGGGTTGTTCGCTCATTTCGCATCCTCCGGTTCGTAAAGGTGGCAGCTGACAAAATGGGTTTCTGACAGTTGAATCTGGCAGGGGTACGCGCCGTTGCAGCGGGCAATTCGCTTATCACAGCGATCTCGGAAATAACAGTAGTCCGGCATGTCGATCGGGCTGGGGACAGAGCCGGGGATTGAATACAGCTTGTCGACTTTTTTATTAAGGATCGGCTTGGAATTCATCAGTCCGATCGTATACGGATGGCATGGATTTTGGAAGATTTCGCGCGCGGTCCCTTTTTCTACGATCCGGCTTGAATACATGACGACGACGTAATCGGCCATTTCGGCGACGACGCCCAGGTCATGGGTAATCAGGATGATCGAGGCGTTGATCCGGGATTTCAGGCTCCGGAACAGGTCGAGGATCTGTGCCTGGATTGTGACGTCGAGCGCGGTCGTCGGTTCGTCGGCGATAACGACTTTCGGGCTGCAGGCGAGGGCGATCGCGATCATAATCCGCTGGCGCATTCCGCCGGAAAGCTGATGCGGATACATTTCGTAGATGCCGGCCTGATTCGCGATCCCGACCATCTCGATCATTTTCAGCGTGCGTTTCCTGATGTCCTCTTTCGACATGCCGGGATTGTGCATCTGGATGACTTCGTCAATTTGCGCGCCGACGCGAAAAACCGGATTGAGCGAAGTCATGGGCTCCTGGAAGATCATGGAGACTTCGTTGCCGCGAATATGGCGCATGGCCTCGGTCGGGGTCTGGACGATATCATAGGCCTTGTCGCCGAGGTTGACGCGGATCTGTCCTTTGACGGTTTGCCCCTGCGGCCGTTGGACAAGCTGCATCAGCGACAGCGCCGTCACGGATTTTCCACAGCCGGACTCGCCCACAACGCCAACGGTCGAGCTCGCCGGGACATCGAACGAAACGCCGTCGACGGCATGAACGATGCCGATATCGGTATAGAAATAGGTATGAACGTCGTCGAATTCAACGACGTTCTTCGGATCGCGCATTTTCGTCAGATATTCCGATTCCGGAACGTTTTTGCGGTTGCGTTTCCGCTCCATTGCGGAGGTGATTTTTCGATTCTCGCGGGCGATTCTCGCCGAATCGGCCGCCGAAATATAATTCGGATCAAGCGACTTTTTCGTAGATTTCTTATTCCAGAATGCCATGTCGGTTCCTCCGTTATTTCATCTTCGGGTCAAACGCATCGCGCAGGCCGTCTCCGACGAAGTTGAAGCCGAGAACGGTAACGAAGATCAGGACGCCCGCCGGGAACCACATGAACCAGTAGTTGGTCATGACGTAGAGGTTGGTCGCGGCGTTGATAATCGAGCCCCATGAAGCGTACGGGTATTTAATCCCGATTCCAAGGAACGAAAGCGTTGCCTCGATGATAATGATCGAGCCGAGAGAGAGCGTCGCCTGAACGATCAGGAGCGGCATGACGTTCGGGACAAGGTGGACGAAAATCTGGCGCATGGTCCGGATCCCGGTCGCGCGCGTGGCGACCATGAAGTCCTGTTCCCGGAGGGAAAGGATCTGACCGCGGACGATTCGGGCGATCGAGGTCCAGCCGTTCAGCCCGATCACGATCATCAGTACGAAAATCCGCTTCATCGGAGGAATCTGGATGGTGTCCATGATCGCGCCAAGGATGAAGACGATCGGATAAAACGGGATCGTATTGAAAATATCGATAAAGCGCATGAACAGCATATCGACGATCCCGCCGAAATAGCCGGAAATTCCGCCGATGATGACGCCGATAATCGTTTCGATAAAGACGACGACGAAGCCGACGATGAGCGAAACGCGTCCGCCGTACATCAGTCGCGTCAAAACGTCCATCCCGTTGCTGTCGGTTCCGAGCGGATGCTGCAAGGATGGGAACGCGTACATATCAATCAGTTCGGAAACTGTTCTGGTCCGGATCGTATAGGTATTATGCGTTCGGGAAATTCGGTATTCGACCGGATCCCCGTTTTCGTCAGCGATGGTAAAGGTCGTGTTCCCCTCGGCGATCGCTTCCAGGAAAGCGTTTTTGAATTCTACGCTCAGGAAGATATCTCTTGACGCAGCGCGGATCATCAGGTTCGAAATTGAAGCGAACGGTTCGCCGTCGGCGCTGTCGAGATAGACGATCGTCCGGTCCTCGTCTTCAACGATCGCGTACTGCTGACCGTCGAATTCGAACGTTTCCTCGTTCCCGATCATGGCCAGACCGGCGCCGCGGACGAATCCGTATTTCTTAACTACGGCGGCTCCATCCGGGCGAAACGCGTCGAAAATCAGCGTGGTCCCGATCGCGACCGGCCTGGTGACGCTGATGATGGTGGTTTTTCCCTGCCGGCGAAGGACGAACTGCTGGTCGTTGAAATCGAACGTTTCCGTTTTCGCTTTGATCGCGTCGGTAATCGCGGTCTCTTCCTCCGGGGTCAACGTTTCCCCGGTGTTCAGCGTGAATTCCGCGTTCTTTCCGAGAAGCAGGACGCTTCCGATTTCTGCAAGGCTGAAAATCTGATAGAAATCGTCCCCAAATTCTATATAGGAATAATGAACGCCGCCGTGCTCAAAGGTGGCTGCGCCGTTATTTTTCGCGAGGACAAAGTTGGCGGCGGCGATATTCGAGAAGGATTCGCCGTCTTTAACGATATACCGTAAATCCTGATTCAGCGATCCCGACGCGTATTCACGCAGGATCGCATCCTGTTTTCGAAAGACCTGCTGCTGCTTGTAGGGGGAAAGGAGGCCGCCGATGAACGAGAAAGTGAACATGGCGATCAGGATGATCATGCCTGCGATGGCCAGCTTGTTGCGGACGAAGCGCCGCCAGATCAGCAGTCCCGGAGAAAGGACGCGGATCCTTTTTTCGTCGTCGAGACGGACCTCCGCTTCGGGCGTTTCGGATTCGTTCTGATTTAGAATGGGTTGTTCGCTCATTTTGGAGGCTCCTTCACTAATTTATCCGGACGCGCGGATCGACGACCGCATACATGAAATCGGCGATCAGCAGGCTGACCTGGGTCAGCGCGATGGACAGGAACGAATAAAACATGGCGAAGGGGATGTCTCCCTGCGTAACGGCCGTGTAGGACGCGAAACCGATTCCGGGAATCTGGAAGAGCGTTTCGGTAATCAGCGATCCGGCGAACAGGTTCGGGATCAGGTAAGACATGTACGTGACCAGCGGGATCAGCGTGTTGCGGAACGCATGCTTGCGAATGACGACGTCCTCGGGGAGGCCTTTGGCCCGGGCCGTGCGGATGTAGTCGGCGTTCAGGACCTCAAGCATGTTTGTTCGCGTAAAGCGCATCATGCCGCCGATACTCAGCATTGAAAGCGTAACGACCGGCAGTACCATATGATGCGACAGGTCGAGGAACTTCCTGAATTCGCTGAGCTGCATGTGGTAGCGGCCGACGGCGCCATACAGGTCGAACCAGCCTAATTTGATCGAAAAGATGAATTTCAGCACGGTCGCCAGGAAGAATGTCGGAAGAGAGATACAGGCTAACGAGAAAACGGTCACGAAGTAGTCGGTTTTTCCATACTGATTGCGCGCCGCCGTGATTCCCAGCGGAATCGAGATAAACGTCTGGACGAAAAGCGTAACGACGTTTAAAAAGATCGAATACCAGATAACTTCCTTGAATTTCGCGATGACGGGTTTGTTGAAGACCCAGGAGGTCCCCCAGTCTCCGCGCATTGCGTTCCGGAACCATTTAAAGAATCCGTCCAGGATCGACGTGTCGCGGGCGTAAAGCTTATTGAGCTCGGTTAAGATTTCGTTGTAGGGTTTAGCTCCCGGAAGAGCGGAACGTTGCCGGGCGGTCGTTTCGATAAAGGAAGTCGGTAAAAACCGAATCGCGGTGTAGATGATTAATGATCCGAAGATCAGGATTATCACCGCGAAAAGAAACCGGCGCAGCAGGTATTTTGACATCGAACCCCTTTCTTTTGGTAAGACGATCTCCCGATTCCATATCCGGGATGTTCAGCGCGGACCTGGAAGACCGGTTTTTGCTCTCCGAACGATGGCTTCGGCCTGCGCAGGCTTTACCGGCGATCCATGCAGCGCGCGGCCGCGGAAAGCATCCCTGTTTTTCTGCCGGAAAATTCGGCACCGCGATCCTTTTTTTATTGATTCGTCCGGGGACGTTCCCTGTCGTTCCCCAGACCCGGGACGGCGGATCGGTCTCCGGCGGTAACGCCGGCAAGGAGGGACTCGACGCTGCAAAGTCCCTCCTGCCGGTTTAAGTCTCGAATCTGGTTACCCGCCGCCGGTATTTCTGCGCGGCGGGTAACGCTGAATAAAACAAGTCCTTATTTCGTCGCCATTTCGATCCGATCGACCGCCTCGTTCCACATCAGGAACGTCGTCGAATCGGGGAGCATCGATTCAGGAACGATCCGCTGGGAGCTGTAGATCGTAGCGTTCTGGCGCTGGTACGCCGGGATCTCGACGGCCCAGTCGACGATGATATCGAGCGCGGTCTTATAGACCTGCTTGCGATAAGCCTGGTCGTCCGACTGGCGGGCGAGGACGATCGCTTCGTCGAGGTCCGGATCCGCGATATGGTAGTGGTTCGAGTCCGAACCGCCGCGGCCGACGATGCCGCTGCTGTGATACACCTGATACATGTCCGGATCGATGGTCGACTGCCAGGCGGCGCACCACATTTCCTGCTTTCCGCCGTCGAGCGCGTCCCACATGACCGAGTTGTCGGCAGGATCGTTGATCCGGATGTCGATTCCGATTTTCGCGAGCGCGGCCTGAGCGTCGGTCAACACGGCGAAGGAGGGATGGTCTCCCGTTCCGTTGCCGCCGATCATAACTTCATAGCTCATCTTCGCGCCTTCCGGAGCGGCCGTGAATTTCCCGGTCGCTTCGTCGAAGGTATAGCCGGCGGCCTTGAAGAAACCGACGGCGGCGTCGAGCGCGGCGGCATATTTCGCCTCGGCGTCCATGTCGTCGGTGTAGATATCGTTACCGTCGACGTCAACGGAGAACGCGACCTTGTAGTCCGGATCGGTCTTCTGCGGCGCGGCCCAGGAGGTATTGGAGATCGGGTAGTTGATGACCGAAGCGGCTTCGCCGTAGTAGGAATCATACGCCGTATCGCGGTAAACCGAGAAAACGGTCGCGATCCCGCGGCGGAGGTTCTTCGAGGCCTCGGAGCCCGGTTCGCCGCCCACGTTCATCGTATCGGCGTTCATCCCGATATATCCGTAGCCGAGATTGTCGACTTTGATCGTGTTGACGACGTCGCCGTTGATATCGCCGTTGCTGTTATAGGAGGCGATTTCTTCGTAGTTCGACTTGGACCCGCTCATGTCCCCGACGTCGATCGTTCCCGCGCTGAGCGCCGCGACGAATTCGTTGGCGTTGGTTTCGCGGTACTGGACCTCTTTCGTGACCGGCTCGCCGTTGAAATAATTTTCGCTGGCTTCGAAATAAGCGACCTTGTTTTCATACCTGACGAATTTATACGGGCCGGCGCCCATCGGATGATTCGTTTTGGCTTCGACGATGCTGAGGTCGTTGTACGGGTGCCCGAACATGTTGTTGTCATAGTCGTACAGTTCCGGATCGCCGTAGTAGTGCATCGGTGCGAGATAGCCCTCGAACAGCTGGTAAATTGTCGGCGCTTCGTAACCGTCGGTCGTAATTTCAACAGTATAATCGTCAACTTTCCTGATGCCGGAAATGTTCGGGATGCCTTCGCCCATTTCGGGATCCTGCGAACCGAGATTGGAGATGAAGGTGTCCTTCGCGTAGGAAAGGATCGACTGGTTGTCAGAGTTGGCGGACTCGGTCGTAAAGAATTCATCCGCGTCCCCGGCGTACGCCTCAACCGTTTCGGCTACATAGTCTTCGATCGTCGGGAATTCGCCGTCGGCGATCTTGAAGGTTTTTCCGGATTTCGCGGTCAGGACGCCGTCGGCAACGTCGCCGAAGCCCCAGAGCGCCATGCCGGCGGCGACCTTCAGGCCCGGTTCGGCGGCGATTTCGTCAGCGCTGACGCCGAGCGTTTCCGCGGCTCTATCCGCGTATTTGGCGTTAACGTAATCGACGATCCCCTGAACCTCAAACGTCCAGCGGCCGTCGATCAGCGCCCAGTAGGCGTCCTGCTGTTCCTGCGTCCAGGTGTCAGCGTCGGTCCATTCATGATCGCGGCCGGCTTCGATAATCCCGTTGGCCAGCGTTTCGTATCTGGCGTAGACGTCGGAGGTCGTCTGCGTCAGGTAGTCCTGGAGCCCGATAATCGGATAGGTCCGAAGCGTCGTCGAACCGACATAGGCGGGATCGAGAAATACGTAGTACGTAAAGATAATATCGTCGGCGGTCGCCTGAACGCCGTCGGAGAAATAGAGATCATCCCGAAGCTTGACGGTGTATTTCGTCGTATCAGAGGCTTCGTCGTAGTCGACGGCCGTGTCCGCGACCCCGTTATAGAAATAATCGACGCCGTTGTAAGGCCGGGTTTCGCCCTCGATCGCGTTAAAGACGATCGCTCCGGTCCGATCGGTCGTCAGCAGCTTTACCTGCGTCAGTCTGACAATCTGATTGTCATAAACGGTATCATAAAAGAAAGGCGAGAATTTTTCGGAGAAGGCCCCGCTGCCGATAACGAGCGGGGTCGTATCCTGCGCGAGGGCAGGGGCGACCATCGAAATGATCATGACGAAACTAAGGAAAAAGCTTAACCATTTTTTATTCATTCTTACTCCTTATTCTGATATGGCTCCGACCGGGTCGGATCGGGCATAAGGTCAGGACTTTAAGGCGGCGCCTGATACCTGTTTCTTACCGTCTATTTTGCCTCAGGTTGGGGAGGATGTCAATATAATTAAGGTTTTTGAATCCTAATTTAGGCGTCGATCGCTGCGGTTCTCCGGTCGTCCGCAGCGTTAATTCCGGCTATAATTCTTCGCATGGCAACGATCGAGAATTACTTTGACTACGCGGCGACGACCCCGGTTCACCCGCGCGCAGCGGCCGCGATGCAGCGCTATTTTCAATCGGATTTTGGCAACCCTTCCTCAGCGCACGCGTTCGGGCAGGCCGCTTTCCACGCTGTCCAGGTTTCACGCGATTCACTGCTGGCGCATTTCAACGCGCCGGCCGGGTCCGAAATCGTCTTTACCGGCAGCTCAACCGAAGCGGCGAATCTCGTGATCTGGAGCCGGGCGATCGACTTCTATCGGCGGACCGGCCGCCCCGGCCTGATCCTGATTTCCGCAACAGAGCATGCCGCCGTCCGCAATACGGTTTCACAGCTCGATGCGTATGGCTTCTGCCGGATGAAAGTCATTCCGGTCGATTCGGCCGCGATTTTGCGTCTGGACGTTTTTGAAGCCAGTCTGGCGGAAGACCCTGTTCTCGTTTCGATCATCGGCGCGAATAACGAGCTGGGAACGGTTCAACCGGTCCGCGAAGTCGTCCGCATGTGCCAGGCAGCCGGCGTTCCGTACCACTGCGACGCAACGCAGCTGGTTGCGCATAGTCTTTTGGATTTGACGGAATGCCCAGTCGACTACCTGACGTTCAGCGGGCATAAATGCTACGCGCCGAAGGGAATCGGCGCTCTGATCGCGCGGGAGCCGTCGTCGCTCCGGGCGCATATTTTCGGCGCGGGACAGGAGCGTGGGCTGCGCGCCGGGACGGAGAACGTTCCGTATATCGTCGCGATTGCGGAAGCGTACCGGCTTCTGAAGGAGACGTATCCGGAGCGGGTCCGGGCGGAAACCGGGCTCCGGGAGCGCCTGATCGGTCGGGTCCTGGATGAGGTTCCGGACGTGCGGCTGACCGGGGATCCGGAGAGCCGGCTGAGTAACCATGCGTCTTTTTCCTTTAAAAATATTGACAGCCTCATGCTCCAGTCCGCGCTGGATCAGGAAGGCTACGCCGTTTCGATTGGATCGGCCTGCCGGTCGAACCAGGTTCGTGGCCAGCAGCAGCTCGTCGAAATCGGGCTGCCGTCTGACTGGCTCAACGGCGGATTAAGGATCACGAACGGCATTTATTCTACGCCGGAGAGCGTCGACGGTCTCGTTGACGCGCTGAAAGAAACCGTTTCGAAAATTCGGAGCTTTCTTTCGTGAGTCTCAATGAAAAAAAA
Source organism: uncultured Anaerolineaceae bacterium (assembly GCA_938020565.1). Lineage (GTDB taxonomy): Bacteria > Chloroflexota > Anaerolineae > Anaerolineales > Anaerolineaceae > Flexilinea. The sequence continues at coordinate 17,786 of CALIHP010000024.1, forward strand.
GTCGTCGTCGGGATGAGCGGCGGCGTCGACAGCTCGGTTGCGGCGTACCTGTTAAAAAGGGATGGGTACGATGTTGTCGGCGTCATGCTGAAGCTTTGGGCGGAGGAAGGCGGGACGCGCGATAACGCCTGCTGCTCGCTGGCGTCTGTTAACGACGCGCGGCAGGTCGCCGCCGCGATTGGTATCTCCTTTTACCTCCTTGACGCGGCATCGTCCTTCTATGAGAAAGTCGTCGTCCCGTTTATCGAAGCGTACCTGCGCGGCGAAACGCCAAATCCCTGCGCGGACTGCAACCCGCTGGTCCGCTGGCGCTGGCTCCTGAATTACGCGGATTTGATCGGCGCAGAGTATGTCGCCACGGGGCATTACGCGCGGATCCGGCGGAACAGCGCCGGGGTTCCGATTCTTTCCCGCGGCGCGGATCGGCGCAAAGATCAGTCGTATATTCTGAGCCGGATCCCGATCGACGCGCTGAAGCGGAGTCTTTTCCCGCTGGGCGAGCTGACCAAGCCGGAAGTGCGCCAGATCGCGAAGGAGGCAGGGCTCCCTTCGTCGGAAAAGAAAGAATCGCAGGATATCTGTTTTATTGCCGGCGGCGATTATCGTGCTTTCCTGAGGCGCAGGGCCGGCGGACGGATTTACCCGGGAACGTTTATCGATCCCGACGGGAAGGTTCTCGGAGAGCATGACGGTCTCCCGTTTTATACGATCGGACAGCGGAAGGGGATCCGGATTGCGAGCCCCGAACCGAAGTATGTGCTGCGGAAAAACGCGCGGGATCAGACGATAACCGTCGGGAGCCGGGCGGACGCGCTCGTCGAGCGGATCCGGCTGCGGGATGTAAATTGGCTGCGTTCAGGGGCTGATCCGGCGGAGGAAAAAATCTTTGCTCAGCTGCGTTATAAGTCCGCGCCTGTCGGCGTTCGGCTGGAGCGCCAGCCGGACGGGTCGGTTCTCGTCCGGTTCTCCGCGCCGCAGCCAGCGATCGCGCCGGGGCAAACCTGTACGTTGTACGATGATTCAGATCAAGTTATTGCAAGCGGTACAATTAATTTGATAAACTTATCAACATGAGTCAACCGGGCGTTTTGTTGAGTTTCCTGATTTCCGGTACAGTCGCCAGCCTTTGGAGCGTTATTTTCGCTGAAAAGAGATCGCATTTTGTGTTTTATCTTATCAGCGGGATCGGCGGTTTTTTCGGCGGCGTCAAAATTGGCGATCTGATTGGACAAAGCCCGCTTCGAATTGGCGAGGTTAATCTGGTTTTCGGACTGCTCGGCGCGTTTGGTGTGTTGTGGTTTTGCCGGTTGGTAATTCAATCTGCAAGCTGATTTAGAAGAATTGTAGTGGGGTCTATGTATGAGTGAAGAAATGGTTGGAACCGTAAAGTGGTTCAATACGTCCAAAGGTTTTGGATTTATTTTGACGGAAGACGGAACGGAAGTATTCGTTCATTATTTGGATATTCAGGCTGAAGGATTTCGAAACCTGACAGAAGGACAGAAGGTTTCATTCGTCCTTCAGAACACAGGCAAGGGACTTCGCGCGACTGAAGTTAAGCCGTTATAAGCTCGATTACGATGGACCGCGGAATCCCGCGGTTCTTTTTTTTGTTCCCCGTCAGCGGTCCCAGAAGGAATCCGTTTCATATCGCTCCAGCGCGCGGGCTGCCTGCCGGACGGCGCGTTCTTTTTTTGAACGGATCGCGGCGTTCAGCTCCGGCAGGATCCCGAAATTCGCTTTAATCGGCTGGACGTCGTTCGAAACGTTTCCGGTAACTGCTTTCAGGAGCGCGCCGATCATTGTATCTTCGGGCCAGTCGATCGGCGCCTCATCCCTGATATACCGGACCATGTTCCGTGCGGCGACGTGTCCGAACGCGATGTTCCCCATGTAGCCCTCGACGCCGGCCAGCTGACCTGCGATAAAAACGTTCGGATATCGGATGAGCTGCAGCCCCCGGTTCAGGACGCCTGCCGCGGCGATAAACGTATTCCGGTGCATCTCGCCATAGCGAAGGAACTCCGCGTTTTCCAGTCCGGGGATCGTCCTGAATACGCGCTTCTGTTCCGGGTATTTCAGGTTCGTCTGGAAGCCGACGAGGTTGTACGCGCTGCCGTTCCGGTTATCCTGACGCAGCTGCAAACAGGCCCAGGGGCGTTTCCCGGTTCTCGGATCGATCAGCCCGACAGGACGCAGCGGTCCGAAAGCCAGCGCTTCTTTCCCTCGCTCCGCCAGGATCTCGATCGGAAGGCACCCCTCAAAAAAAGGGCCCCGTCCGATTCGGACGCCGGATCGGATCGCCTCTTCGAACGATCGCAGCGGAATCCGTTCGGCGGAAAGAAGCGCAGCGATGAAAGTTTCGTATTCTTCCTGCGTAAAAGGGCAGTTGATATAATCGCCGCCGCTCTCGTCGCGGTCGTAGCGGGAGGCGCGGAAGGCCCTCGTGAAATCGATCGAATCAGCGCTGACGATAGGCGCGATCGCGTCGAAGAAAAACAGGTTCTCTTTCCCGGTCAGCCGGGCTAACGATTCGGACAGCGCCGGGCTCGCCAGCGGACCAGCGGCGAGCAGCGTCGGCCGGTCGGTCGGAATATCGCGGAGCTCCTGGCGGAAGATTTGGATTCGCGGATGGTTCTCGAGAGCGTCGCCGACTCTCTTCGAAAAAAGATCGCGATCGACGGCGAGCGCCGCGCCGGCTGGAACGCGCGCTTCTTCCGCGGCGCGAACCAGGAGCGAGTTCATTCGGCGCAGCTCTTCTTTTAGCAGGCCTGACGCGCGGTCGGGAAGGTCCGATCCCAGCGAGTTGGAGCAAACCAGCTCCGCGGGCATGGCGGTCCGGTGCGCTTCCGTTTTTACAACGGGACGCATTTCGTATAGATTGACGTTGATGCCGGCTTCGGCGAGAATCCAGGCGGCCTCGGAGCCGGCTAAGCCTGCGCCGACGACGATGACAGAGGGATTTGTATCTTGAACCATGTGGTTTATTGTATCCAGATTTCTTTTCGGTGCGTCGGATTACGGGATTTCCGGACTGTCGGGGCCGGTCTGCCGGCGGTCCCACGGAGCCAGGTCGATCAGCTTTCCTTAATATTGTCGCGATTTGCGTTGAAATATGGTATGATATCAATGTATACGGCATGTTTATTGCACTGAGAACGGCTCAACGAAGGACGGAACCTGAAGCATGTTTCAGACGCAGCGACCCCAGCACAAAACGATCACTACGGCGCACATCGCTCAAACGATGACGTTTTTAAATATGCCGGCCGAGGAGATCAAGGACAAGGTTGATTCCGAAGTCGCGAATAATCCTGCGCTCGAATATATCGACGAACGAATCTGCCCGTATTGCCATCGGCCTTTGGGCCCGTCGGGATATTGCGCGCGATGTTTCGCGGAGAAGAACGTCAGTGAAGAGAACGTTTATTTCGTCAGTCCGCGCGATGAACTGGCCGTCGAGTATTATCAGGGCGGGAACTATTCCGGCGCTTCGTCGTCCGAACCCGACGTCGATTCGGCACAGCCGGAAGATTTAGCGGCCTACGTCCTGAGGCAGATCGGCGCCGACCTTGAGGAGGACGAAAAGCTGATCGCCGCGTACCTGCTGACCGAATTAGACGAAGATGGCTTTATTACCTCGCCGGTTCTGGAAGTCGCTTCGTATTACCATGTTCCGGTTTCGAAGGTCGAAGGCGTTATCGAAATTATCCAGCGCGCCGATCCGCTCGGCGTCGGTTCTTCGAATCCACAGGAGGCGCTCCTGATCCAGCTGAAGCATCTGGCCAATCTCATGTCGATCCCGTATCAGACCGAAGACGTCATCCGCAGCTCTTATGAGCTGCTGATTCATCGGAAATCGCGGGAAATCCTGCAGCGCCATCAGCTTTCGTTGAAACAGCTCCAGCTTATCGAGAAGTTTATCGGCGAAAACCTGAACCCGTACCCGGGGCGTTCGTTCTGGGGAGAGCGCGGAATGCCAGGCCGTCCGGACGTCGAGGTTTTTCACTTCCCGGACGTCATCGTCTCGTACCAGAACGACGATCCGCGCAGCCAGCTGATTATTGAAATCGTTATGCCGATTCGCGGATACCTTCGCGTCAATCCGGCGTTCAAAAAGGAGATGAAAAACGCGCCGGAGGAAAAAGCGGAGCAGTGGAAAAGCGATCTGGATCGCGCGTCGCTGTTGGTTAAATCGCTGGACAACCGGAATAATACGATGGAGATGCTGATGCGCGCGATTATCCGCTATCAGGAGCCGTTCATCCGCAAAGGCGAATCGGAGCTCGTTTCGATTACCCGGGCTGAAATCGCGAAAGAGCTGTCCGTGCATGAATCGACGATCAGCCGCGCCGTTGCGAATAAATCGGTCATGCTTCCCAACCGAAAAGTCGTCCCGCTTTCGGTCTTTTTCGACCGCAGCCTCAACGTTCGCACCGTTATCCGCGACCTGATCCGGGATGAGAAAAAGCCGCTGACGGACGCGGGAATCGTTTCAATTCTTCAGGGTATGGGGTTCGATATCGCGCGGCGGACCGTCGCGAAGTACCGGGCCATGGAAGGGATCCTGCCGGCCCGGCTCAGGAAAGCCGCGAATGGAAAATAAGACGGCCTCGTCAGGGACGGACGCGTTTCCGTTCGGATCGGCGGATCCGCAGACCGAAGCGTTCCTGCGCGCGCTGGTAACGCCGGCGTTCGTCTGGGAAAGCGGCGACGGAAAAATCGTCTCAGCTAACCGGTTGGCGGTTGAGATGTTCCGGCGGTTTCGCGAGGATTCGCGATTTCTCGGCGATTACGTGCGGAACTGGGCGAAAGTACGGAGCTTTGCGTTCGATATCATGTGGCTCGAGTTCATGACGACGGACGACCGCGTTTTCCCGGTTCAGGTCCGCAGTTCCGTCCTGGACGAAAACGCCGGAAGAATCGTTTCGGTCGTCGTCAATGCGCAATGGGCTGGGAACCGTAGCATCGATCAGTCGATCGACGGTCTGACCGGGCTGATTCGGACTGCCTCGACGACGTTTCTCTCCCGGAAGGATTTTATCGATAATTTTGAAACGTTTATCCTCCGGACGACGGTTGCGCTGAATCTGGCCTCGTTTAATTTTTATCCGGACGTATCGTTAAAAAGTTATGGATTATTCGACCTCGCCGAGCGGCTCGTCAGGAAAGAGAACGCGTATAAAGTCTATTCGCCGTACCTGGAGCGGTTCGATCGGCTGAAATCCGGGGTGCTCTCCCGGCTTCAGGACGTGGCGGAGGAAATTCCCGATACCTATCTCGCCTTCCCGTTCGTAAACGGAGGTGAAACGATCGGATGGTTTATTATCGTTTTATACGATAATCGCGAGTATGCACAGGAGACGCTGCAGACGGTTTTAGAAGTTTTTGCGACTTTTTTTCAGTCGCTGATCGATAAGGTTACGATGACGAAGGCGCTCTATCAAAGCGATTTTGAGAACCGGCTGAATATCCGGATTGTCGAAAACGTTCGCGAAGGAATCGTAATCACGAATCAACAGCTTCAAATCGCTTATCTGAATGCGATTTCGGGTCAGATGTTCGGGTTTAAGCCGGACGATATTTTCGGTCATCAGCTGGAAGACCTGCTCGTTTCGAACGTTTCGATTCGGAAGTTCGTCGATTCGTTTCCTGCGGATGGAGAGGATTTCGTCGAAACGCCGTCCGTTCAGTACCTGCACCGGCGCAGCGGCGAACGCTTCCCCTGCCGGATCCGGTTTTCAAAGGTCAGCCTCACCGAAGAGAACCAGTATTACGTTTTCGTCCTGACTGACGTGACCGAGACGGAGGAGAGCCGCCTGAAAACGGAACAGCTGACCCAGCGCGCGATTTTAGGCGATTTCGCTTCGATGATGGCGCATGAAATTCGCAATCCGGTCAACAATATCAATACCTGGGTCCAGAATATCAAAGCGAACAGCGAAAAACGGAGCCCGATTTATTCGGCCGCGACGCGGATCGAGAGCGACTGCCAGCGGGTATCGGATACAATTTCGAATATTCTGGCGTTTTCTCGCCCGCTGAAGCTGAATCCGGAGCTGACCGATTTCGGTATCCTGATCGACGTTATTTTAGAACGCTGGAAACGCGACTTTGCCGTTGAAAATATCCAGTGTTACTTTCGGAAGCCGGACGATTTTCCGAAACTCCTGATCGACGTGAAATCCATGGATCAGGTGATTACCAACCTGGTCCAAAACGCGGTCGACGCGATCGATCATGCCGGCGGGACGATCTCGCTGCGTTTATCGACGCAGCCGTCCGGGATCCCGGGCCGGAACGCGGCGATGCTGTCGGTCGCGAATACCGGGCCGGGGATCCCGGATGAATTGATCGATCATATTTTCGAGCCGTTTATTACCTCGAAGAAAAACGGGAACGGCTGGGGACTGGCGGTGACGAAGCGCATTATCACAACCCATAGGGGAACAATTCAGGTAAAATCATTGTCTGAAGGCGTCGTTTTCGAAATACTGTTACCGATTCCCGATGGAGGCTGAGCGTGGATTTTACATTGTTGATTGTAGACGATGAGGATAATTTTCGGGAAGGGCTTAAAGAATACTTTTCAGAGAAATTCAGCGTCATGGACGCGGGAAACTTAACCGACGCGAGAAATATCCTGGCGTCGACGCCAGTGGATATCATCCTTCTCGACGTTCAGGTTGGCCCCGAATACGGGCTTGACCTGCTGCCCGCGATTCGGTTGATGAACCCTGCGCCCAAGACGATTATCATGACCGCTTACGGCGAAGTTGAGATGGCGGTTGACGCGATGAAGAACGGGGCGTACGACTTTTTAAGCAAGCCGGTTAATTTTTCGCTTCTGGAAGCGACGATTAAGAAAGCGCTCGACGTTGTCAGGCTCGAACGCGAGCTTTATTTCCAGCGTTCGACGCAATTCGGAGGGTCTGATTTCATTCTTGGAAAAAATTCGCGGATTCGCGATGCGTACGATTGCGCGATGAAAGCCGCGGCTGCGCAGGCGTCGATCCTGATTACCGGCGAGACTGGGACCGGGAAAGAGGTGATTACCCGATTTATCCATGAAAACGGACCGCGCGCTAAGAAACCGTTCCGCCCGATTAACTGTTCCGCGATTCAGCCGACAATGCTGGAATCCGAGCTGTTTGGGCATGAAGCCGGGGCGTTTACCAGCGCCGATAAGCTCCATCGCGGCCTTTTTGAAGCCGCGGACGGCGGGATTTTATTTCTTGACGAAATTTCTTCAATGAGCCTCGATATGCAGTCCAAGCTGCTCCGCGCGTTGGAAGAGAAGGAAATTCGGCGTGTCGGCGGGACGAAGGAGATTCCCGTCGACGTCCAGATTATCGCCGCGACGAATCATAATATTTCCGACATGATTCAGCAGGGGACGTTCCGGTCCGACCTGTTCTATCGCCTGAACGTTATCCATATCGAACTGCCGCCGCTGCGCGAGCGGCTGGACGATCTTACGGAGCTGTTCGTCTTCTTCATTAAAAAAATCAGTCTCGAACAGGGGAAGAATATCCCTTATATCGATCCGGTTATTCTCAGCGCAATCAGGAAGTATCGCTGGCCCGGGAATATTCGCGAGCTGCGAAACGCCTGCGAACGGGCGGTGATTCTCTGCGCCGGGGATACGATTCAACTCAGCGGTTTCCCGGCTGAAATCGCGGTTTTAGCCGAGTAAGGAGCAACGATGGGACAGCAGGAACTGCTTAACTTGATTATTGTGATTTTAGCGATCGGCGGTTTAATTGCGCTGATCGGCGGAATTCTGACGCTGATTTCCAACGTTTTTTCAAGCGAGGCAAAATCGGTTCAGAAGCACGCGGCGAAGCTGGCCGAAAAAGGATTCGGCGAGGAGCTCAGCGGCGCGTTAGGCAACGCGAGTTTTCTGATTAAGGAATTGAATCTTCTGATTGAGACAAAACGCGGAATTGGCATGGCTCTTGTAATCATTGGGGGAGTCATGCTGACGGTCAGCGTTTACTTCCTGACCAGATAAAAATGGATTGAAAGTTTCGGGGTTGAAGAATCGCATGCGTCAAAATTCCGCTCAAAAGAGCTATATTACCCGCCCACAGCTTACAGAACTTACCAACGTCGGATTCCAGTTGGAGAATTTCGACGTGACGGAAAAGCTCCTGATCGCGTGGCTGAAGGAATATCCGAGCGATTTATGGATGCGATACCGGTTGGCGATCGTTCTGTTCAAGACTGGGAAGACGCATGACGCGATTCGCTTATCTGAATTAATCGTGCGCTATGATCCTGAGTTTCAGGAAGTCTGGGCGCTGCTTTCCGCGCTGTATCCGGACGGATCAGAGGATCGGAAGGCGGCGAAAAACCGGGCGCAGCGCTTAAAAAAGGCGGAAGCGCTTTCGCCGGACGCGGACAGCGGGGCCCCGTTATCGTTTTTAAAAACTGTCTTCCGGAGGAACCCGGGGGCCAAGGATGTCATGCTTGAAGATGTTGACGATTTTGATATCTTCTCGGCGTTGAAAATCGCGAAGGACAGCTTCCAGGACCAGGACCCCGAGTCATACCGGCGCCTGATGAATATTTACCTGCGCAGGTGGCCCCATGCGATTCAGTTCAAGCTCCTGTACGGCGAGTTCCTGAATCAGATCGGCTCGATTGAAGAGGGAACGAAGCTGATCCATAGCACGATCGAGTCCGATTTACTGGGAATGGTCGCCGTCAGGCTCTGGGGAGAAAAGAATTCGTACAGGCGTTTATTCTTTGCCCCGGAAGAACTGAGCGTTGATCTTTCCGAAATCCCGATCCCAGGGAAAGTAGTCCGGGCGGCGAAGCTCGAAGGCGTTCCCGGCTTATGGATCGTCGGCGACGATCTGCGCCAGGACGAGCCGTTGGAAACGGAGCTGGACGGCGCGGACGAAAGCGGAGACGATTCGGCGCAGGATGGCGAAGCGGAAGACGCCCCGGACGTTTCGGTTCTGGAAATCGAAGACTCTGAACCGGAGAAAAAGGCGAACGTGCCTGAAGACCCGGCGAAGGCAGGTGTGTCATGCGAGCGGAAGCAGGCAATCAAGGAAGAACCGAAGTCGTTTGCGAACTGGTTCTTTTCGCTCTTCCGACGCAAGCCAACCGCCGAAAGCGCTACCGAGCTGAAAGAATATGTCTATAAATTGGACGTTGCGAACTCGGACGAGCGTTTCCCGATTTACGTCGTGCTGTCGACGATTGGCGGGCTGACCGCGAAATATGGGAAGAACAATAAGGATTTTATTGGAAAAGAAATGCAGCTGGTCGCCGAGGCAGTCGATAACCGCGAGGGCTGGAACGCCATGGTCTTTTATCCGGATGAATTCGCGACGAATCATCGTGCCTATCAGGATCCGACGCTGATTAAGCAGGAGCTGGTCAAGCTGGATCGCGCGTTATCCGAGAAGGGCTCGATGATCGGCGCCGTGCTGATCGTCGGTGGACCGGAAGTAGTCCCGTTTTTTTCGCTGAAGAATCCGGCGATGGACGACGATTTATCGATCCCGTCCGACGCGCCTTACGCGACCTTCGACGAAACGCGGATTTTTGATCAGCAGTGGCAATTGGGGCGTATTCCTGGGGATAACAGTTCGGATCCCGGTTTGCTCCTGAGCCAGCTTCGCTATATTCAGAATCATCATATCCATTCAGCTGAAACCGAGATTCGGCAGCGGCGAAAAAGCCGGAAGACGAAGAAGGCGCTGAGCTTTTCCGGCTTCAGCAAGGCGATCAAGGAATCGAAGACCTTCGGCTTATCGGCGCAGGTCTGGGAACGTCCTTCCGTCGCCGTGTACCGGAATATCGCCGGAAATGGAAGCCTGGCGACTTCTCCGGGCGTTACCGCGACAAATTTCCCCGTGTCGCATCTGGAAGAATGCAAATACGCTTATTTCAACCTGCATGGGATCAAGGGGAAACCGAACTGGTACGGACAGAAGGACCCTCGTGATCAATCGACGCTGACGATGCTCCCGATTGCGCTTCAGATGAATAATCTGGATCATCTCCATCGAGCGCCGGACGTCGTATTCGCGGAGAACTGCTACGGTGCGGAGATCGACAAGCGGAACGAATCGAACGCTATCTCGCTGCATATGATCGGTAAAGGAACGAAGGTTTTTATCGGCTCGACGACGATCTCTTATGGCGCGGTGACGCTCCCGCTGACCGCGGCGGATCTCCTTGCGCACCTGTTCTGGCAGCATCTTCGTACCGGGATTTCGACCGGCGAGGCGTTCAGGCGCGCGAAGAAGAATTTCGCGGCGGAGACAGAGGCGGAATCCGGCGGTCTCGATGGCGAAATTCAGAAAACTCTGCTGTCGTTTATTTTCCTCGGCGACCCGTTATTCGCGGCCGATCCGGACGCGAATATTACCGATAGGGCGCAGCGGGCTAAAACGGCGAAACGGTACGATCTCGTCCGCGAACGCCTCGACAGCAAAATCGCGATCGATTCAGCGCTGGCCAAGCAGATTTTCGACAAGATCAGGGAAACCTATCAGATCGCGACGCTCGACGATACGTATACGAGCTGCACCGTGCAGAAGCAATTCCGCAGCGGGAAGTCGCGGAACGATCCGAAAAAGTCAGGCGAAGAAACCGACTACGTTATTATTTACGCGAAAGATATTCGGCAGAGCGATATCGTGACCCGGTCGCTGACGCGCGTAACTGTCTCTCCGAACGGCGAGATCCGGAAAGTGTCGTTTTCGCGGTAAGACTTGCCGCGCCTCTGCTGATCGGATCGGAAGTGTCTGTTTCAAAAGCTTGGGTTTTGAAATTACCATATGAATATTGTCAAAGTATCTTTCTGCTCAGGGGGCAGCCATACTCTGGGGGCTGACACAGAAAACAGAAGCGCACATGACGTGGAAACCGGAGCTCCGGTTTCCACGAAGGAAAGCAAAAGTCAGCGCATTGGCTGGCAGCGTTGCGCTGTGGAACGCAGCGGAGACCCATCGATTTATATGGAGAAGGAGTGCATGCGAATCATGATCACAGACGAAATCAAAGACGAACTTTTTAAAATGCAGGATAAAAAGTACCGTGATTTTCAGTCCAAACTGATCCCGACTGTGGATCCTGGCCGAATTATTGGCGTAAGGACGCCGGATTTGAGAAAGTATGCAAAACAGCTTCTCAGGCGGGAAGAGATTCCGGAATTCCTGCGCGCCCTTCCGCATCTGTATTTTGATGAGAACCAGCTTCATGCATTCATTATTTCTGAAATGAATGATTTTGATCGGTGCATAAAGGAGGTGTGTCTGTTCCTGCCCTTTGTTGATAACTGGGCGACCTGCGACCAGCTGTCGCCGAAGGTTTTCAAACGCCATCGCAGGGATCTGCTCGAATCTGTCAGGAAATGGCTCTCTTCGGATCAGACGTATTCGGTGAGGTTCGCAATCGGAATGCTGATGGAACATTTTTTGAATGAGGACGTTGACGTCGCATATATGGAGATGGTCGCGGGTATAAGGTCGGAAGAGTATTATATTAATCTGATGATCGCCTGGTACTTCGCTACAGCGCTCGCAAAGCAGTATGACATGGCGCTTCCTTTCATAGAAGATCAGCGGTTGGAAGCCTGGGCGCACAATAAGGCGATTCAGAAGGCGGTCGAAAGCTACCGGATGACGGATGAGCAGAAGGCATACCTTAAGAGTTTGAAAATTATTCGCCAGAAGAAAATCTCATAGGGTGAGAATATGATTGAATATAAGGAGTTTCGTTCTGAATTGATAGAAGAAATATGCAGAATCTATCAGGAAAATCAGTGGAGAAACTATCTGGGGGATAAGGATAAACTTTCCAGAGCTTTTGAGCGATCGCTTTATGTTCTCGGCGCTTTTGATGAGGGTAATTTAGTCGGGTTTGTGAGGTGCGTTGGGGACAGCGAGTATATTCTGTATGTTCAGGACTTGATCGTGAAACCAACGCATTACCGGCAAGGGATCGGAAAAGCGTTGATGGCGCGGGTGTCAGAAAAATATTCCTCCGTTCGGCAGTTCGTCCTGATAACGGACGAAGATGACGAAGGATCTAACGCTTTCTATCAGGCCATAGGATTGGAAAAGAGCGGCAGCCGATTTCCGGTTAATCTTTATTTCAGAGAGTGGCGGGCGGATTAAAAAGACCGGTTCGCGAAAAGGATGAGATGCTTGCGCTGGTTCGGAATCGGAGTGGCGTCAAGGCCCGTTCTGAACCGCTGGTGTCGAAAAGCGGGAGAGGACAATTGCGGTAAAATAGCTTTATAACATTTTCGCGTTCAGGATGGGATTTGTCGATTATCATAATTCGGCCTGTCCGGCTGAAAAAAACAGCGAAGATCAACCGGATTTTCGTGAGCGGGAAAGACATGAACGGAGACGCCTGATATGAACGAATGGAACGAATTTGCGGTTGACAGTATTCATGTCAGCTTGACTACGCAGCAGCGTATGCTGATTTTGAAGGACGTTCACGACGAAATCTATCTGCCGATCTGGGTAGGTTCGTTCGAGGTCGACACGATCGTTATCGGACTTCAGGAAATTGAAGTCAGCCGTCCGCAGACGACCGATCTGCTGAAAGAAGTTATCGAAAACCTGAACGGCAAGGTCCAGCAGGTCGAAATCACAAAGATTCAGGACGAAACGTATTATGCGAATATTGTCATCCAAAGCGGCGATCGGACGCTGCGGCTGGACGCGCGTCCCTCCGACGCAATTGCGCTGGCGGTTCGATCGCACGTTTCGATTTTCGTTTCCGCCGCGATCGTCGAGGCCGCCTCGATTCGCCCGGAAGCGGATATCCGAACGGCGCTGGTTGATCGCGGGGAATCGGCGCCGCCGATCGATCTCGCCGGGCTCAGCGTTTTCGACGATTTTCTTAAGACGTTAGGTTCCGATGAAGATGGCGAAGGTTTAACGGACGGTTCCGGCGACTCAGGCCCGGATGCGTCGATTTGATTATGATGATAGAAGATCGTCCGTTCCAATCAGTTCTGCACGAGGAAGCGGCGGGACTGCCGAATGACGGTTCGGCCTTGCTTCTGGTCAATCGGGACGCCGAGGTCAACGTTTTAGGGTCGCTGCTGATCGATCCTGAAAAGTTTTACGACGTCAGTCGTCGGGTCAGGAGCGAGGATTTTTATTACCGGAAACATCAGTGGATTTTTCAGGCGATCCACGACCTGATCAACGACGGAATGGCGGTCGATCCGACAACGGTCGCCGGGCGGCTGAGCGATGTCGGCCGATTGGCAGAGATTGGCGGTCAGAATTATTTATTGTCGCTGACGATCGAGACTGCGTCTTCCTTAGGCGCTGAATCTTACGCGCGGATCGTTCAGGATAAAAGCGCCCGCCGGCAGCTCGTCGCGCGTTCTGCGGAAATTGCAGCGCTCGCGAAGGATGAATCGACCGAACTCGATACAGTTTTTCAATCGGCGGAACAGAAGCTTTACGAAATCCACGAAAACCAGGCGAATAAAGGTTTCGAAACGGCCCAGGACGTCATTCAGCAGGTTTTCAGTAAGCTGCATGAAAAGGCGCAGTCGAAAGAGGAATTTCATGGACTCCCGACCGGTTTCACGGATTTGGATAAGCTCCTTGGCGGGATGCATCCCTCTGACCTGATGATCGTCGCGGCCCGTCCGGGGATGGGGAAGACGAGCTTTCTGATGTCCGTCCTGCGTCATGCGGCGCTGAACGTTAAAAAGAGTGTCGTTTTCTTTTCATTGGAAATGAGCAATGATCAGATCATGCAGCGTCTTCTTTCGCAGGAGTCGGGGATCGACAGCCGGAAAATCCGCGATGGACGGTTGGCGTCTGACGAGCTGCAGAGCCTTCTGATATCAATGGACGTGGTCGGCGATTCGCAGATTTTTCTGGACGATACGCCGGGGATCACCCCGATGGCGCTGCGTTCGAAGCTGCAGCGGCTTAAGCGGGAAGCCGATATCGACCTGATAATTATCGATTATCTGCAGCTGATGTCCGGGGATCTGTTTAAAGACAATCGCGTTCAGGAGGTATCGTATATCTCTCGGAATCTTAAAATTCTTGCGAAGGAGTTCAGCGTTCCGGTGCTGACCGCCGCGCAGATGTCCCGCTCGGTTGAGCAGCGCGCGGATAAGTTGCCGATGCTGTCCGACCTGCGCGAATCGGGGTCGCTGGAGCAGGACGCGGATATCGTCATGTTCCTGCACCAGCCGGACAGCGATAGCGGGGAGGGACTGGAAGGGTTGGTGAAGCTCATCGTTGCGAAGCATCGGAATGGCCCGATCGGCGATATCGATCTCGTGTATCGAAAAAATTTAGCGCGTTTCGATAACGCGGCCAGGATGAACGATTATGGCGGATAAGCTTATGCGTCCTTTCCAGAGCTTCAAGAGCGGCGTCACGTCGATTCCGGCGCAGTTTTTTCCTGACGTTCTGCCCTGGATTGACGACATGGACGAATTAAAGGTTACGCTCTTCGGATTCTACCTGCTGAATCAGTTCGCAGGCGATATGCGTTATATTATTATCGACGATTTTCTGGAGCTGTCCGGCGTGATCGAAGCGTTCGGCGCGGAAAACGTCGAGGCCAGCGTTCGTGTTGGCCTTGAAAAGGCGGCGGTGCGCAGGACATTTCTGACCGTCGACTACGGCGGGCGGACGCTTTATTTCCTGAACAGTCCGAAGGGCCGTGCCGCCGTTCGCAGGCTGACGTCGGGCGAATGGACCCCCGACGCATTTTTGCACCTGTCGAGGACGGTCGATCTGGATCGTCCAAATATCTATACGTTATACGAAGAAAATATCGGTCCATTGACGCCGCTGATCGCGGATCGGCTTCGGGCCGCGGAAGAAAAGTATAAACCGAATTGGATCGCCGACGCGATTGAAAAAGCGGTCGTCAGCAACGTCCGCAGCTGGCGGTACGTTGAAGCGATTTTGATGAGCTGGAAGGAGAACGGGCGTGATGGAACCGAAAGAGACGATCGTTGAGCGGCTGCGACGAATTTACGGCGATATTGAGCCGACGCTGCCGGCGGCAGATTCGTCTCCGGCTGGTTCGTATGGCGCTCTTGGCGATGTCGATTGTCCGATTTGTCATGGGATCGGTTTCGTATCGTACGACCGGCCGGTCGGCGACCCTGATTTTGGGCGGATCGTCCCCTGCGCCTGCCGCAGGCGGCTGACCGAAGGCGAGCGGCGTTCCGCGCTTCTTTACCGGAGTAATTTACGCGGCTATGAGGCGATGACGTTTGAACGGTTCAATCCGGACGGCAGGGGGCAGCTCTCGCCTGAGGAGCGACAAACGCTGACGCTGGCGAAAAATGCGGCGATGAATTTTGCGGGCCGACGCGAGGGGTGGCTCCTGTTCAGCGGCGCTTACGGGACAGGAAAAACGCATTTAGCCGCCGCGATCGCGAATCAGGCCGTGACGGATGGGATCGACGTCGTGTTTCAGCCGGTTCCGGACCTGCTGGACTGGATCCGCGCGTCGTATTCCGCGTACGGCGAATCGTATCAGGAGCGCTTCGATCGGATTCGGACGGTTCCGGTCCTTGTGCTCGACGATCTGGGCGCGGAGAGCGGGACCGACTGGGCCGGGGAAAAAATTTTTCAAATTTTAAATTACCGGACGGTCAACCGGCTGGCAACCGTGGTCACGACGAACGCGGACATCTCCGAGCTTGACGGCCGAATTGCTTCGCGGCTCTCCGACCCCGCGCTGGTTACGCAGATTCGGATTGCCGTCCCGGATTACCGGAGACCGTATTCCAACGGTGGGGCGTTCGATTCAATTTCAACGCTGCATCAGCTTTCAGACCGGCTGTTCTCGAACTTTGACGGTCGCGAGGCTGAGAACCTGGGTCCCGACGCCCGAGCGGAACTGGATCAGGCGCTTCGGAAGGCGCGGGCGTTCGCCGCTTCGGCGCAGGGCTGGCTTATTTTTTCGGGCGCGCATGGCGTCGGCAAGACGCATTTGGCCGCTGCGATCGGGAACGAGACGGTCGGGACGAATCCAGGCCGGGTTCTCTTCATCAGCGTCCCGGAGCTGCTGGATCACCTGCGCGCGACGTTCAGCCCGACTTCGTCGGTCTCGTTCGATCGGTTATTCGAATCGGTTAAGAACGCGCCGATCTTAATTCTGGATCATTTAAATACAGCGAACGCGACGCCCTGGACAAAGGAAAAACTCTTCCAGATCGTGAATTACCGCTCGCTGATGCGGCTGCCGACGGTCGTGACGACGGTACTTCCGCTTCAGGACCTCGAGCCCGGGATCCAAAGCCGTTTCCTGGACCCGAAACGTTCCGTTATCGTCCCGATGTTCCGGGTCCCCATGTACGGCCGCAGCGTGGAAAGCGGCCCGCTTCCGCCGCGGGCCGAGAAAAAGAAGCGTTTCTGACCGCGCAAAGCGTCTCGGCGGATATGACCGGTCCCGTGTGAAAGCTTTGGAAAGGCGCGTGTATCCTGTTTGAAGGAAATCGCATGGATACGAACATGGCGCATTGCGAATCGTTTCCCCGAAAGGCTGGTATCATTGGGCTAAAGGTACCTTTTCAGGGAAGGAGAGAAAACAGCGTCATGTCAAAGAAGGCGTCGAATTTTCAGAAAAAGGTAATGAGCCTCAGCTATCGCGGAAAAGAGATTTTTAAGCCAATCAATACCGGCCGGATCGATGAACATGTTGCCTGTATTCGAGAGTGGGTCGCAAACATTTTCTTTTATACGAAGAACGGCGTGACGATTATGATCGACGCCGGATATAACTATGACCGGTTGAGGGAGAAAATGAGGTGGCTGGATATTGATCCGGCGAAAATTCAGCATATTCTGATCACGCATCAAGACACGGACCACGTCGGCGCGGTGGAAACGGACAGCGATCTGATGTTTAAGGATGCGACGCTTTATATCGGCGAGATCGAAAACCGGTACCTCACGGGAGAGGTGCGTCGGAAGGTGCTCTTTGGTTGGTATAGGCTGCCGCTTGTTAAGATCGATAATCGAAAAATCCTGCTGAAAGACGGCGATATTTTCAATATCGGGGATATCCGGGTTGAGGCGTTCCTGGTCCCCGGCCATACCTGGGGACATATGATCTATCTGATCGATGACGCCTACCTGTTTACCGGCGATACGATCTGGTTCGGCGTGGATGGAGGCTATAGCTTTCTCAACGGACTGGCCGAGGACAATCAACTTGCGCTCCGTTCGCTGGCGGCGCTGGAACAAAAGCTGAGAACCCGAAAAAGGAGCCCGATCATCATCACGGGACATACGGGTTGGACGGACAGTCTGGATTTTGCATTTGCGCACAGGGATCAGGTCTGCAATGGTTTTAAAAAGCAGGAGCCGCACGATCCGGACGCCCCGTATGATGCGTATGATGAGTCGGACGATACGGAAGAAAAAGCGCGGAACGGCAGCTTGCCGAAAGCAAACAAGGGAACACGCGCACATCTGACGGTGTCGGGATAAAGGACGCGGTATGATATGAATCTGATTTTACAACGCCAGCCTTCCATTATTCATGTGTCAGATATTAATTAAAATTTGATGATGAACGCGTAGGTTTTGCTGCTGAGCTGAATTTTTCTTAAATATAGTTTGATGATTTTCCTTGTCTATAACCTCAAATTCCAGGAGATGTTCATCATATGTTGTTAGATGATCAAAGGTATGCTGTCGTTGTTGCTTATGGTAAGGATGCTGTAAATAAACTGAAAGAAAATTAAGGTAAATAACGGATTTGCTGTTGCGGAACAAGGCTGAGGTGCATTTCCCGATTCAGGAGCAAAATGGAATCAGGGATATAACTATTTTTTTTGGATATTTTAAGATACAATAGTGTAACGGTTGCGCGCTGTTTTTTATGAAAAAAATGGCTTTTTAATGATCGACTGGTTTTCGGTTTTTTATTTCGCTCTGCTGTTCATGAAAGGAGTTCTGATGCGTACGCGAAGTTGGTTGTCGGTTCTATTGGCAGCTTTGTTTCTATTTTTCTGCTGTTCCGGCCCCTGCCTGGCGAGGCAGGCTGCGTCCGAAGCGTTGACTTCCGAAGAGGTGATGATCCTGCTGAACCTGCTGATCGAGAAGGCGGAGAGCTCGGCTTTCGTCGATGGGCAGGTTGCGAACGCCGAGCTGATCGAGAAGCTGATGAAAATGGCGGATGCGCCGGAAGGGCCGGTCGGCGGATCCGGCGCGGGGCCGGTGGCCGAGACGGAGATAGCAGCGCCGGGTCCGGCGCCGCAGCCCGAAGACGAAACGATCGACTGCGTCATAGGACCGATCGCGTTGAATCAGGTTTATTCCTGCGCGGCGGGTGGGCATGACGCTGAATTCGCGATCAACCTCGTCTGGCAGCCGCGAATGTATACCCATATCGCTGAATACGCTGCGGTTGGGTACTTTGTCGAGATGCGGATCGAGATCACGAACCTGACCGATAAAACCTGGGATGGCCTGAAAGCATCGTCTTTTTCGCTGATTTCGAATCTTAAGGGCGTTGAATCGGATGTCGTCGTTCCGCTCAACGAGCAGGTTTCCATCCGGAAATCGACCTCCTATGAGCAGAACCAGATCCGCGATCCCTTCTTCCCGGGCCAGAAGCTGTCTACGTTCCTTATTTTCGACGTCGCGAAAGAAACGAGCGGGGGAACGCTTGTATTTCGGGCCGAGGATAAAACGGGCCAGCAATCGGCGCTGCGCGTCAGGATCTCGCTTCCGAAATTTATTCGTCCGGAATTTCAATAGACGGGGATGATTCTTACCCCGTTCGTTTCAGGGCCATCGCGCGATTGATTTACAGGGCTGCTTTTTTGTTGACGGAAAGGAGATGATTGAGCTATGCCGGGTTCTCTGCCTGTTTCAACGATTTTATTTGGTTTGATTTCGGCGTTTCTGACGATCCCGGGATTTCATGCCGCTGAGCCGGTACCTGTTCCGACGGAGGCGAGCGGGATTCCGTTTATTGGGGAGACGAGCCCGACGGTCTCGCCCGAGGTTCCGCCCGAAGAGGGGAGAATTGTTTTTATCGAAAATACTGCTCTGCCGTCGGGCCAGACGGCGGAACCGATCGCTGTTCCAACAGAGACGCTGTCAGTCCTGATCCCGACCGAAGCGCCGGCGATCGCTCCGACGGCGATGCAGGCGGCAGCCGCGACCGAAGAAATCCCCGCGGCGCCGGCGGAAGGCATGTCGTTGGAGGAAATGAAAGTCTGGCTGGCGGAGCGGCAGGCGACACAAACCGTTGTCGCCGTGGTCAACGCGCCGGAGCCGGCGCCCGTTTCTGAACCTGAGCCGTATACTTGTCTTCTGCCGAAGGCGCGGATGGGTTTTGAGAATACCTGCCTGACCTCGCCGCAGACGCCCGAGTTTTCAATCAATATCGATTGGCAGCCAAGGTTCGAGACGCATATTGCCGGCGTTGCCGCCGCGGGTATCTTCGCGGAGATCCGGGTCAAAATAACGAATCTGTCGGGGAGAACATGGCATGGCCTGACGCCAGGCTCTTTTTTCCTGATGGAGGACCTCCCGGACTCAGACGTGGCGATCGAGTATCGGATTCACGAGGCAATGACTGTCCGAAAATCGAACTCCTTTCAGATCAATCAGCTTGAAGAGGATTTTCTCCCAGGGCAGGCGAAATCCTATTACCTGATTTTCGATATCCCAAAGAATTCCCGCGCGCAGACGTTGATATTTCGCGCTGAAGAGATCGACGGCGGGAAAGCCGCGGTCCGATATAAATTTCAGCTTCCGGATTACGTTCCGCTGGAAGACCGTCAGTAATTGGGCCGCAAGAGAATTGAATATGATACAATCCGGAAAGAAGAATCGTTGGATGAAATCGGTGCGAATCCGATACTGACCCGCAGCCGTGTAAGCGAGACCGCTTAAGCCGGACCATCGACGAGGATGATAGAAAAGAAAGGCGCCTCGGGGATTGGGTGAAAAAGAATGATTCAGAAGAGCCTCGAGGAAGGCTCTTTTCAGTTCTCAGGCGCGGCGCGGTCGAAACTTTCCGGCGATCTGAATGAAAGAAGGGGATATCATGAGAAAAGGGCTTATTCTGCTGAGTCTGATGTTATTGTTGTCTGGCCTGATTTCGGTTCCGTTTTCGGTTCAGGCGCAGGCTCCCGCGCCGGCCGCCGTCGACGAAACCGCCGTTGAAACGAAAGTTTTCGAGGATGGATTTGGCCGCAGGGTTGAAATTTCGTATCCGCTGACGTCGATCGTTTCGTTAGCGCCGTCGGTTTCGGAAATGGTCTGTGCCGCTGGAGTTTGCGACAAGCTGGTTGCGGTCGACGCTTATTCGAATTATCCGGAATCGTTGAATGAACTGGAGAAAATCGGCGGAATGAGCAGTGGGCTCGATATCGAAACGATCGTTTCTCTTGAACCGGATCTCGTTCTTGCGGCCGAAATTAACGCGCCGGAGGAAATCAAGAATCTTGAGGATTTAGGTATTCCGGTTTATCAGTTCGCGAACCCGACCGATCTGGACAGTATCCCCGCGTATTTCCTTGAGTTTGGCGAGGTTTTAGACGAGGTTGAGACGATGGAAGCGGCGGCGGAAGATTTCCTGGCCCGCCTGGACGCGGTCAAAGAAGCGCTGGAGGGGGTCGATCCGATTACGGTATTCTACGAAATCGACGCGAGCGATCCCGCGAGCCCATGGACGACGGGCGGCGGAACGTTTATCGACAGCCTGATTACGCTTGCCGGCGGAACGAATATTGCTGCGGAGCTGGAGGGCGACTGGCTTCAGATCAGTATCGAAAAAATCCTGGAGAGCGATCCCGACGCGATCGTTCTGAGCGACGCGAATTACGGCGTCACGATCGAAAGCGTTGCTGATCGGGAAGGCTGGGACGATCTTAGCGCGGTTCAGCGCGGCGCGGTTTATCCGATCGATTCGGATATCGCTTCGCGGCCGGGGCCGAGAATGGCCGACGCGGCGGAGATTCTTGCGGAATTTTTTCATCCGGAAATTTTCGGAACGAAATAGCCCCGCCTGCCGTTTGGAATCATTTCTCTCTTCATCCGGCTCCTGAGAATGGCGAAGCGTGTCTGAAAATATGAAGCTGCGAACCGGGCCGATCGCGATTTTCCTCAGCGCCGCGATCATCCTGTCGCTGGCGCTGAGCATCCTGATCGGACCGGTCCCGCTTTCTTTTCAGTCGCTCTTCTCTCTCTTCTGCGCTAAAATTTCCGGTACGCCGGTTCCTGCGGTGCTGTCGAAGGTCGACACGATCGTCTTTTCGCTTCGGCTTCCGCGGGCGGTCCTGCTGCTGCTGACCGGCGCGGCGTTGGGCTGCAGCGGGGCATCGTATCAGGGCCTTTTCCGGAATCCGCTGGCGGATCCGTTCCTGATCGGCGTTTCGTCCGGGGCGGGATTAGGCGCGGTCGTCGCGCAGTCGTTCGTCGCACGGCAGGGTTTGTTTGCGCCGTTCCTGCGGCCGGCGTTCGCGCTCCTGGGCGGAATTCTGGTCGTGACGGCGGTATTTTTTCTTGGCCGCGACTCGGCGGGCGGGGCGTACCGGACGAACCGGCTGATTTTAGCCGGAGCTGCGATGAATTCGTTCTGTTCCGCGATGATCAGTTTTGTGCTGCTGTATTTCCAGAATAACCTGCGGACGTCGATGGCCTGGATGATGGGAGGAATTACGCTTTCGGGCTGGGACCCGGTCTGCGTTCTGGTTCCGTTCGTCTCGATCGGGCTGATCGGCCAGCTCGTTTCGGCATATTCATTGAACGTTCTTCAGTTTGGCGACGATCAGGCGTCATCGCTGGGGCTGGATGCCGGCAGCGTCCAGCTGCGGACGATTTTTTTTGCGACGCTGACGACGGCTTCGGCGATTTCCTTCGCCGGGGTTATCGGCTTTGTTGGGCTGATCGTTCCGCATGTGGTTCGCCTGCTCATCGGCGCGGATTACCGAAGGATCCTGCCGCTGTCGATTCTGGGAGGAGGGTTGTTCCTGCTGATCGCGGATTTAATCGCGCGCCGGGCGTTTGCGCCGCAGGAATTTCCGGTTGGCCTGATTACGGCGCTGACTGGCGCGCCGTTTTTCTTCTGGCTTCTGTCAGCGCGGAAGGCGGATGGATCATGAGCCGCGGGGCGCTGCGGATCGAGCGGTTTTCGGCAGGTTACGCTTCGGAAACCCGGGCGACGGTTTCAGGCGTGAGCCTCGAAATCCGTCCTGGGGAAATTTACGGTCTGATTGGCCCGAACGGGTCTGGGAAAACGACGCTTGTCCGCGGCGTCGCCGG
Organism: uncultured Anaerolineaceae bacterium; assembly: GCA_938020565.1. Classification (GTDB taxonomy): domain Bacteria; phylum Chloroflexota; class Anaerolineae; order Anaerolineales; family Anaerolineaceae; genus Flexilinea. The sequence goes on from CALIHP010000024.1 coordinate 40,054, forward strand.
CAGGGCGAAAATTTTTTCCGGGTCGGCGGCGTTCGACGGACAAAACCTCGCGCAGCTTCGGGCGAGGGAAAGGGCTAAAGTCATTTCGATCGTTCCGCAGGCTTCGGGGCTTCCAGAGGGATATACGGTGTCGGAGGTCGTCGCTATGGGGCGGACCGCGTATCATAACGCGTTCGGCTGGCTCAGCCCGGAGGATCGGGAAAAAATCGAAGCGGCGTTGGAAATGACGGGACTGAACGGGCTTCGGGACCAGCCATCGCATCGGCTTTCCGGCGGGGAACAGCAACGCGTCCTCTTAGCGCGCGCTTTTGCGCAGGATACGCCGGTTATGATCCTGGACGAGCCGACTGCGTTCCTGGACCTGTATTATCAGGTCCGCCTGCTGGATCTTGTCCGCGCTTACAGCATGACGAAGCGGAAAGCGGTCCTGCTGATCCTGCATGACCTGAACCTGGCGGCGCGGTACACGGATCAGATCATGATCCTTTCGCAGGGCAGGCCGGCGGCTTCGGGCGAGACGCAGCGGGTCCTTGACGCGGATCAGCTCAGCGCGATTTACCGGCTTCCGATTGAACGGATCGAGCGTGGAGACGGTTCGCCGCCGGTCCTGATCCCGAAGTAGCGTGGGCCGGCCTGGGAGATCTGGAGCGGCTTTTCAGGCGGATCTTTCCTGAAAACTCCATAAAAAATGATTAAATCGAGGCTCCCGCCTCGCTGCTGCGTTATACTGGTTTCATGCAATTTAAAACGATTTTTTTTGATATTGACGAAACGTTGTACCCGGTCGGCTCCGAATTTGTTAACGTTTTTTCGAAACGCATGGATCAGTTTATCGACGAACGTTTCGCGGCCGGCGAGCTGGGAACGGCAAAGCCGGATCGGAACCAGCTTTTTAAAAAGCACGGCGCGACCGCGAAGGGCTTAGCGCTCGAATACGGGATTGATACGTTTGATTTTATGCACTATGTCAACGATTTTCCGATCAACGAATATTTATACCCTGATCCGACGGTTCGGGAGATGATTTTACGGATCCCGATGAATCGGTATCTGTTGACGAATGCCGATCGGTTTCATGCCAACCGTGTTCTCCGCGCGCTGAACCTGTCCGACTGCTTCGACGGTATGATCGATTCGATCGACCTGTTCCCGGAAATTAAGCCCTCGCCGTTTGCTTTTGAATTCGCGCTTCGGATTACGAAACAGGCGGATCCGAAAGAATGTATTTTTGTTGATGATAAGGATTATAATATTTCGGCTGCGCATGAGATCGGTTTTTTTGCGGTTCAGGTCGGGCCGAAGCGGCTTTCGGAAAAAGCGGACGCACAGATCGGTCGGCTGATCGATCTGCCGAAGCTGGGACTGTATCAGGAGCGGGAGACGGCGAATCGTGATTAGCCTGATTCGTTACGCAATCAGAAGGTTTGGAGAAACAATGAAAGATAAATCGATAAAAATAGTTGCAATAGTAGTTATTACGGTCAGTTTTTTGGCCATCGGGTTCAGTTCCGGCGTAATTATCGGTTCGTTAGTTGGGCGCGCGCCGGTGGAGGTTTCGGCGGCGGGGAACGGCGTTTTGGCGCAGATTGATTTCGGCGAGCTGGGCAATACCGGAAATGTGGACGGCTCGGAGGATACGGGGACGGCTGGACCGGATGAAATGAATATGGAGCCGTTTTGGGAGGCGTACGATATTCTGAAAGAGTTTTACGTGGACCAGCCGCTGGATAACGACGCGCTCGTCGAAGGGGCGATTGAGGGGATGGTTAAATCGTTAGGCGATCCGCATACGCGTTATTCCGACGCCGAGAGTTATCAGGCTGAGCTTGCCTACATGGAAGGCGAAGAGTATGAAGGAATTGGCGCCTGGGTTGACTTATCCGGCGATTATGTGCGCGTGACGTCGCCGATGCGCGGGAGCCCGGCCGAGGCGGCGGGACTGCGTCCGCGCGACCTCGTTATCGCGATCGACGGCGAGGATCAGACTGGCGAGGATCTGAATCTTTCGTTATCGAAGATTAAAGGACCGGAAGGAACCAAGGTCGTTTTGACCATCAAGCGCGGCGAGGAAGAGCCGTTCGACGTTGAGATTATTCGCGCGCGGATGACGACGCCTATGGTGATCTGGGAGATGCGGGACGATGATATTGCGTATATCGAGCTGACGCAGTTTGGCGAAATGACGGTCGAAGAATTGGAAAAAGCGATCGACGAGCTCCTTCCGCAGAATCCGAAGGGCATCGTTCTCGACTTACGGAACAATGGCGGGGGCTATGTTGAAGCCTGCGTTTCGGTCGCGGAGGAGTTCCTCCCGAAAGGGTCGCTCGTATTGACTGAGAAAAACGGCGATGGAACGTTGGTTGACTATAAGACGCGTTTTGCCGGACAGGCGCAGGATATCCCGATGGTCGTCCTGGGGAACGAAGGAACGGCCTCTGCTTCAGAAATCCTGATCGGCGCGCTGCAGTATTATAACCGCGCGATTTTTGTCGGAACGCAGACGTACGGGAAGGGTACGATACAGATTCAGCCGGAGCTTTCCAACGGCGGGGCTGTGTCGGTGACGATCGCGCGCTGGCTGACGTCCGGCGGCGATTCGATCCATGACGCGGGGATTACGCCCGATATTGTCGTCGAGCTGACGGAAGAAGACTATAAGAATGAGATTGATACTCAGTACAATAAAGCGGTTGAGCTGCTGCTGCAGGGCGTGAAGCCGGAGGATATCGAGTTGGTTCCGGAGTCTGTCGAAAATGAGACTGACAGCTCCCTGAGCGAAGATAGCGATTTGTAGGAGTCTGTTGAAACTGGACAGCGCAGGTGCAGCCGGGGAAGGCGGCAGCGGCTGCACCTGCTGTTCGCTTAGCATGATTTTATCGAAATCAGTCTTTACACTCACGATATTCTTTAGTAGAATAAAAGTGTTAAGTGCAGTGATTAAAAACGCTTGAGAGCGGGTATGTTTGAAAGTTTAACCGAACGACTGAATACGATTTTTGCAGGACTGACTCGGCGGGGAAAGCTATCCGAGGAGGATGTTAACGCCGCAATGCGCGAGGTGCGTCTGGCTTTATTAGAGGCGGACGTGCATTATTCGGTTGTCAAAACTTTTGTGGCCTCGGTTAAGGAGCGTGCGATTGGCGCCGAGGTTTCGGCTGCGCTGAACCCGGGGCAGATGGTTATCAAGATCGTCAATGAGGAGCTGATTAAAACGCTCGGCCCGGCGGAAAAACTCAACCTGACGGGCGAAAAGCCGCGCGTTGTGATGCTCGTGGGGCTTCAGGGCTCCGGGAAGACGACGCACACCGCGAAGGTCGCGAAGAAGCTCCGTTCGCAGGGCGAGCGCGTTCTCATGGTTGCTGCCGATCCGTATCGTCCGGCGGCGGTTAAACAGCTTCAGACATTAGGCGAGCGGATAGGCGTTGAAGCCTTCTATCAGGAAGGCGTTAAGCCGCCGGAGCTTTCCAGGCGTGCGATCGAATACGGCCTCAAAGGGGGCTTTTCGGTGATCCTGATCGATACGGCGGGGCGTTCGCAGCTGGATCAGCAGCTGATGGACGAGCTGCGTGCGATTCAGAAGGCCGCCAATCCGAAAGATGTTCTCCTTGTCGTGGATTCCATGATTGGGCAGGAAGCGCTTCATGTCGCCGAGGGATTCCGTGATACGGTCTCGATTACCGGCTTGATCCTGACGAAGATGGACGGCGATTCGCGCGGCGGGGCCGCGATCTCGATCCGCTCGGTAACCGGTGTCCCGATTAAGTTTTTGGGAACCGGCGAAAGCGTCGACGCGCTCGAGGTATACGATCCCGGCCGGTTATCTTCCCGGATCCTGGGAATGGGTGATATTATTGGATTAATCGAAAAGGCGGAATCCGCTTATTCGGAAAAATCCATGGAACAGGCCGGACGGATGATGTCCGGGCGGTTTACACTCGAGGACTTCGCCGACCAGCTGCGCCAGGTTAAGAAGATGGGCCCGATTCAGCAGATTTTAGGGATGCTTCCCGGGCAGTTGGGCCAGGCGGCGAAGCAGATCGATCCGAAAGCCGCCGATAAAAGCCTGAAGATGACCGAGGCGATTCTATCTTCGATGACGAAAAAGGAACGGCGCAATCCAGATATCCTGAACGCAGGACGGAAACGACGGATTGCGGCGGGGTCTGGAACTGAGGTTCAGGACGTCAATCGACTGCTCAAGCAGTTCCGTGAGTCGCAGAAGATGATGAAAACGTTACAAAAAACAGGTGGAAAGGGTCTTTCCAATCTGTTTCGCTGATATGTACAGCTTAGAGACTTAGACCCTGCGCAATTCCTTCAGCGCAACCCTCGTACTCGGGCTAAAAACAGCGAATTTTAAAAGTAATAGAATAAGTTAGAAGGAAATGGAGAATTAACTCAATTATGGTTCGTATTCGTTTGCGCCGTAACGGCTTAAAAGGTCAGGCTTCTTATCGGATTATTGCGGCGGATAAGGAAAGCCCGCGCGACGGTCGTTTTCTCGAGATTTTGGGCAGCTACAACCCGCGTACCGAACCGTTCGATTTCAAAGTCAAGGAAGAACGGGTCTATTATTGGATGAAAAACGGGGCGCAGCCGAGCGAGTCCGTCGCGAAGTTATTCAAGAGCGTCGGCTTGGACGAGCGCTTCGCGCGGTATAAGGCCGGAGAAGCTTTGGAAACCGTTCTCGCGGAAGCGGCGGAATATTACGCCAACCGAACGGTCAATCCGAAGACTCGGCATATCAAGACCGCTTAAGTTAACAATGGTATCTGAAAAGGGGGGGACATTGCAGCGAAACACATCCGGCAAAACCGATCCGACGAAATCGTTAGTTGAATATATTGCCCTTTCGCTTGTGGATGACCCGAGCAGCGTAAAAGTTACGCAGCAGCGCAGCGGGAATCGGATCCGGTTGGAGCTTCAGGTCGCGAAAGAGGACATGGGGCGGATTATTGGAAAGTCCGGCAAGGTTGCGAACTCGATTCGGGTTTTGCTGCGAGTTGCTTCGAACCGGAGCGATCGGAACGTCACGCTCGACGTTTTGGAGCCGAATCACTGAGTTTCCTGAACCGGAACATGGCAGATTCACGAAACGGAACATTTGACAGGGAATCAGGCTCATCGATCAACGGTGAGCCTGAGTTTGTTTGCGTTGGGAAGATTCATCGCGCGCATGGAATTGAGGGCGAGGTCGTTTTAAATCCGATGACCGATTTCCCGGAGAGGATTCGCCGTGGAAAAATTCTTTTCGCCGGAGAGCTGAAGCGGCCGCTGACCGTTCGGACAGTCCGGCAAAAGCCACCGTACCTGCTCGTTCGATTCAACGAACTCACGAGCTCGGAGGAAGCGAACGAATTCCGGAACCAGTTCGTCTTTGTTCCTGTCGCCGGGCTTCCGCCGCTCCCCGACGGCGAATACTATTTTCATCAGCTGATCGGGTTGGACGCTGTAGACGAGCGGGGCGAACCGGTCGGCGTTCTCAGCGAAATTCTTGAAACCGGGGCGAACGACGTTTACGTTCTGCGTGCCGGCGATGGAAGCGAAAAGCTGATTGCCGCGATTCCGGAAAACGTACTGCGGGTCGATCTCAGCGCCCGGACGATTTGGGTCCGCGTTCCGGAAGCATATTCCGCGGAGTAAAAAACGGGCGTGTTTCCTGATTTGAAATATCGGATCGCGTTTTCCCATATTCGTGGGATCGGCGCGGTTCGATTTAAGCTTTTAGCCGAACGGTTCGGTTCCTACGAGGAGGCCTGGCGCGCCGATCTTCGGGCGCTGAAAGAAGCGGGTCTTCCCGATTCGCTGGTTCAGGCCGTGCTGACGGAGCGGAAAAAGACCGATCCCGACGCGTTAGTCGCTGCGATCGAACGTAAAGGAATCAATGTTATCTGCATCGACGATCCGATGTATCCCGCGCTCTTGAAAGAGATCGCCGCCCCGCCTCCGATCTTATACGTCCGGGGCATGCGCGAGGTTTTCGCCCGGAAGGCGGTCGCGATCGTCGGTACGCGGATGATGACCAGTTATGGGAAGGCGGTTGCGTCGGAAACTGCGAAGGCGATGGCTGAGAGCGGGGTCGTCGTCGTTTCCGGTCTGGCGCGCGGCGTCGACGGCGCGGCGCATGCGTCGGCGGTCGCTTCGGGCGGCGATACGATCGCCGTTTTAGGGTCGGGCGTCGACGTTATTTATCCCGCGGATCATACTCATTTAGCCGCTCAGATCGTTCGTCATGGCGCGCTCGTCAGCGATTACCCGCCGGGAACGCAGCCCGAACGTCAGAATTTTCCCCCACGCAATCGGATCATCTCCGGTTTGTCTGTCTGCACGATCGTTATTGAAGCCGGTGAAAAATCAGGGTCGCTGATTACCGCGCGCTTCGCCGCCGAGCAGGGACGGGAAGTTTTCGTCGTTCCTGGCAACCTGCGTGCGCCGCAGTCGGTCGGGACCAACCGGCTGATTCGCGATGGCGCGAGATCGATGCTGTCGATTGAGGACGTCCTGAGTTACCTGGAGACGGCGTCGCCATCGGGCACGGACAGGCCGTTTTTACCCAGGCAGCAGCAGATCGCGTTTGAAGAGCCGATGGAACGGGAGATTATTGAATTAATTCAGAACGAACCGCTGCATGTCGACGAGATCGCGCGTATTTTGAAAATTCCCAGCGGCGTTTTGGGCGCGAAAATGACGCTCCTGGAGCTTAAGGGCTTCATCGATCAGGTTGCTCCAAACGTATATCAGAAGAACTTATCGCTTTTTTGAGCTGCAAGGGCCGCGCGTTCGTCCGAATTTTTATCAATTGCCTTGATTAATTTTGCGGCTCATGGCAGGATTGATCAATGTGGCTCAGATTCTGCAAGGATAGTTCAGGGACAAGGGCGAGGAGGAAGCATGAATGAACATTATTATGCGATGATTTTAGCGGGCGGCGGGGGTTCGCGCTTATGGCCGTTATCACGCGGATCGAAACCGAAACAGATGCAAAAAATTGGCGGCGAGCGGAGCATGTTCCAACTGACGGTAGACCGTTTGACCGAGTCGCTTCCGATCGAGAACGTGTACGTCCTGACGACGGCGGCTCAAAGCGTCGAGCTGTCCGCGCAGGTTCCGGAAATCCCTGAAGAGAATTTTATTCTGGAATCAAAGCCGAAGGGAACGGCGAGCGTTATTGGTTTAGGCGCGGTTCATCTTATCCGCCGCGATCCTGACGCGGTTCTGGCGGTCCTGCCCTCGGATCATTTTATTAAGAACGGCAGGCTGTTTACCGAGCTGCTGGATCAGGCGTACGTCGCGGCGAAAGACCGGCATATTGTCACGATCGGGATTGAGCCGACGTTCCCCTCGACCGGGTATGGCTATATTGAAGAGGGTGATCGGCTCGATTATGACTTCCCGATTCATTCGGTCCGGCGCTTCCGCGAAAAGCCGGACGCGGCGACGGCCAGGGCTTTTTTCGACAGCGGAAAATTCTGGTGGAACGGCGGGATGTTTATCTGGACTGCGCGGCGAATCCTGGACGAAATCGGGCTCCATTTACCCGACCTGTCGGCGAAGCTGACCGCGATCGCGGAATCGATTGGCAGTGATGGATATGAACGATGTTTCCAGAAGAACTGGGACGCGATTACGCCGATGACAATCGATTACGGGGTTCTTGAAAAGGCCCGGGATATTGTCTTTCTTCCGGCCCGGGGATTAGGCTGGAACGATATTGGCTCCTGGGATTCGCTTTTTGACGTTTTGGACGCGGACGCGGACGGGAATATCCAGCTCGGCGGCGAGCGGCTGTCGATCGATTCGTCCGGAACGCTGACCGGGACGGACGATCCGGGAAAAATGATTGTGACGATCGGGGTAAAGGACATGATCGTATATGAAAGCGGGAACGCGATTTTAGTCTGTTCACGCGCGGAGGCACAGCGGGTCCGACAGGCTGTCGATCAATTAAAGGCCGCAGGTAAAGCCGAGCGCCTTTAGGCGCGCAGTGCCTTTGGTACAAAGACGAAGAAAAACCGAGGGGTAGAGTTGGAAGCTTATTGTCTGAAATGTAAACAAAAGCGAGAAATGAACGATCCGGTCGCCGGATTCATGAAAAACGGAGCGCCGGTAACGAAAGGTACATGTTCGGTCTGTGGCTCCAGAATGAACCTGGTGGGGCTGACTGACGCACATGCGGGGCTGGAGCGTCCGGTCGTTGCGCCGAAGGAATCGAAGCCGGCGGCTAAAGCGAAGACGGGCATGAAACCCGGCTCGAAAAAAAATGTGAAAGCGAAAGCGGGAACGAAGGGATCCGCTTCCACTGCCGGAAAACGCTCTGCGTCGGCGAAGGGAAAAAAGCTCGTTATTGTTGAATCGCCGGCGAAAGCGAAAACCGTCGGTAATTTTTTAGGGAAGGAGTACGTTGTCAAGGCGTCGATCGGGCATGTTCGCGACCTGCTCCGGTCGACGCTATCGGTCGATGTCGACCATGATTTCGAGCCGACGTACCGTGTCCCGAACGAAAAACGGGCGCTGGTTAAGGAGCTTAAATCGTTAGCCGCGAGCGCGGATAAAATTTTTCTGGCGACCGATCCGGATCGCGAGGGTGAAGCAATCGCGTGGCACCTGAAAGAGTCGACGGAAATGGACCCGGGCGCGATCGAGCGGGTCGTTTTCCACGAGATTACGAAGCCTGCGATTGCGGACGCGTTCGCGAACCCACGGGAAATTGATATGAATCTTGTCGACGCGCAGCAGGCGCGCCGGATCCTTGATCGGCTCGTTGGTTATAAGCTGAGCCCGCTGCTTTGGAGCAAGGTCCAGCGAAAGCTCTCAGCCGGGCGGGTTCAATCGGTCGCGGTTCGGCTTGTCGTCGACCGGGAGCGTGAAATTGAAGGATTCGTTCCGGTTGAATACTGGTCGATTACGGCGGAGCTTTGCCCCGAAGGCTCGGAAAAGAAGACCTTTTTCTCCCGCCTGGTTAAGATCGACGGTGCGGACCCGGTTTTATCGACCGAGGCCGACGTCGAGGAGCATCTTTCAAAGCTCCGATCGGCGGCGTTTACGGTCGATTCGGTTAAGCGCGGCGTTCGCCGGCGCAGGCCGTCCCCCCCGTTCACGACGTCAACGCTTCAGCAGGAAGCCTCCAGGAAGCTGGGCTTTACCGCGAAGAAAACGATGGCCGTTGCACAGCAGCTCTACGAGGGAGTAGATATTCCCGGGGAAGGTTCGGTCGGTCTGATTACGTACATGCGTACCGATTCGACGAATATTTCAACGGAGGCGCAGCGCGAAGCGCGGACGCTGATCGAGTCTCGTTTCGGGTCCGCTTATTTACCGGCGAAATCGCCGGAGTACAGGACCCGGTCGCAGCGGGCGCAGGAGGCGCATGAAGCGATTCGTCCGACGAGCTGCCTCCGGCATCCGGACGAGATCAAGGATAGCCTGCAGCGCGATCAGCACCGCCTGTACCAGCTCGTCTGGCAGCGGTTCGTCTCGTCGCAGATGGAAGACGCCGTTTACGACACTGTGACTGTCGACGTGCTTGGGAAAAGCGAGGCGCGCGCGTATTTATTTCGCTCGTCCGGTTCCAGACTGAAGTTCCAGGGATTTTTAGCGGTTTACGAGGAGAGTCTCGACGAAGACGCGAAAAAAGAGGATATCGACGCGAAACAGTTTATTGAGGGCCTTGACGTTGGGACCGCGCTTAAGCTGATCCGGCTTCTCCCTGAACAGCATTTCACACAGCCGCCGGCGCGGTACACGGAAGCGACGCTCGTTAAAGCGCTCGAAGAAAACGGGATCGGCCGTCCTTCAACCTATGCGTCGATATTAACGACGATTCAGGCGCGCGGATACGTCGTTCGCGAGGCGAAGCGGCTTTATCCGACCGAAACCGGTACGCTCGTTACGGATTTACTCGTCGGAGCGTTTCCGGACGTTATGAACGTTGGGTTCACGTCTGAGATGGAAGACGAATTGGATTCGATCGCCGGAGGAGAGGAGCAATGGCAAAAGGTCGTCGCGGAATTTTACCGTGAATTTGAGCCTGCGCTGACCGCTGCGCTGAATAATTTACCGAAGACGAAGATCGAACCGGAGAAGATCGGGCGCGCCTGTCCTGAATGCGGAAAGGATCTGGTGATCCGAAACGGACGATTCGGAAAGTTCATTTCGTGCAGCGGGTTCCCCGGCTGCCGGTACACGGAACAGATCCTGGAGAAGATCGACGTCGCCTGCCCGAAATGCGGTAAGGATTTAATCGTTCGCCGTTCTCGAAACGGGCGGACGTTTTACGGCTGTTCCGGATATCCGGACTGCGACTTTACGACCTGGAAACGCCCGGTTCAGCTGAAATGCCCGAATTGCGGCGGGCTGTTGGTCGACCAGTCCCAGTCGAAGCTGAAATGCCTGGATTGCGGAAGCGATTTTGATAAGGAAATCCTTGAAAAAGGGTAACGGGCTTAGCCGAGCTGATTGGAGGGATGCATGATCGAATCATTCAAATCTTTCGCACGTAAATCGCCGTTAATCGCCGGAGCCCTGATCGGGGCGGTCGCCGTCGGGATCCTGTTCCTGATCGGATCGCTCCTGACCGGCCCGAGGACTGAATTTGGGAGCGCGGCAACGATTCTTAAGGAGGACTACCTGCGGCTGGCGATCGATGAATTCGCACAGAGCGGCGATGGTGCGCGTGCCCGCTGGCGCTACGAACGACTTGGGAGCGAAGGGCCGGGCCTGCTGACGCTTTTGAAAAATGATCTGCTGACCGATCCTGCGACACTTTTGAATTTTGCGCGCGCGGTGGGAGACGACGTCCTGATTGCTGCGGAACCGGCGGCAGCGCCGCGTCCGGCGGACGGCGGATTCTCGGTTATCGGTTGGATCCTGACGCTGCTCGTGCTGATCCTGGCCGCGGGGTTCGTTTACCTGTTCCTGACCGATCCGAAACGGAAGGCATCGGCGGACGCGCTGCGAGCGAAGCTGGAAAAAGTCTTTTCCCGGTTTTATCGGAAGTCCGCGCCGCACGGCGACCGGCGGCCTGATCCTGAGGCGCCGTCGATTAATTACCGGGAGAACCCGTTTAAACTTCAGGATTATCCGCCGACGCCATCCACGGCAGCGCAGGGCATTCCGCCCGTGAAGAACGCGGCTTCCGTCGTCGCCGAGGAGCCATCACCGCGAGGCGGCTCACGGTCTGCTGCGGCGTCGCTGCCGGAGGACGCAATGCCGGAACTGACGGATGTAACGGATACTTTGGCGTCCCAGACGGCTGAGACGGCTGTGAGGTCCACCGCTGGCGCGTCGGCAGCTTTTTTTCAGGATGTTCGCGAGGAACGGCGTGCGGCGCGCCGGACAGACAATGGATCGGTGACCTCCGTGGGGTCTTCGTCCGCTTCCCCGGACATCCCCGAGTTCCTGAAGGGCGAAGATGCGGCGCTTTCCGAACCGGAGACTGCTGCGGCCGACGACCCCGTTTTTTACGCGGAGGACCGGCTTCCAGCGGATCAGCTCCATTCGAAGCCGGACCGCGAGTCATTCGCGTTTTATGAGCCGCCGCGTCCGGTTTTGGCGGGCGCGCCGGAGCCTGAGCCGGAATCGGGCGACGAAGCGGACGCCGGGTTCAGCCCTGCCTGTAACGATGCTATGATCGATGATCAGATAGCCGACGATGACAACCCGGTCAGCGATGTTCCGAACGACGATTTCCTGGAAGACGCAGGCAGCGGCGATGAAGCTGAACCGTTCGCAGCGGATATGCAGCGCGAGGCTGGGAGGGACGAGGATCTCCCGCCCTGGGAAGATTCGCCGACTGCCGGAGCGCAGGCGATCGACGCGATTGAATTTAAGCTTGAAAATCGTGAGAGCGGAGCTGCGGATGGGCGCGAACCAGCGCTGGAAGCGAAGTCTGATCCGGTGGAGCCGGCGCCGTCGGTCGGTTCGGAGGACGATTCGCTTCAGCATGACGGCGGCGAAAGCCTCCCAGAGTCCGTTCCGGAGCCGATCCATGTCGTGCGCTCGGATAACCTGAATCTTCCGCTGGTGCACTATAAAGCGGTCTATCGGTTGGGCGATGATTTGTTTGATGAGACGTTTTCGATTGATGAAATGGACGATGAGTTTATCGGCGAATGCGGGATTGGAATCGCGGAGACGATAAACTCGACCGAACCCAAGGCGGTTACTGCGTTCGAGGCGTGGCTTTTTGATCGTCAGGATACGATGACGCCGACGTTCTTCATGTTGAGCGAATACGCCTATCAGCAGCCGGAGATGTTAGAGCGGCTGAAAAACAAGGGGCAGTACGGCTTGATGGAGGTTGGACAGTCGTACGTGATCGAAACGTTTGCATTGAAAATGACGCTGACGATTCTGGAAATTGTTTATGGAACCGAATCGTCCGACCCGAAAAGTTATTTTGACCGCGTCGTGTTCGACGTGGAGGTCGTCCGTCGGTAGGAAACAGCCTTGAAATCATAGTGACGCGGGGAAACGATGCGCCCTCCGATTGTCAGGCTTTACGTCCGGCGTCGGAGGGCGATTTTATTTTTTTAATCTTGAAAAGGAGTGGTTTAGCTTTCGCGGATTTCAAGAATCTTGAATTTGATTTCTCCGTTTGGCGCCTGAGCAGTGACAACGTCCCCGACTTTCTTTCCGAAGAGCGCGGCGCCGATCGGCGAACGGAAAGAGATCTCCCCCTGAGCAGGGTCGGATTCCTGTGAGCCGACAATCCGGTATTCCTCCGGGTCTTCCCCGTCCTCGGCGATCAGGACGGTCGAGCCGATATTGACCGCGCCTTTTTCGCGCTGAACGTCGTCGATCAGAACGACGTTCCCGAGAAGCGTTTCGAGTTCGCGGATCCGCCCTTCGGTGAAGGCTTGTTCTTCTTTGGCTGCGGTGTAATCCGCGTTTTCTGAAAGGTCGCCCTGTTCGATCGCGAAACGCAGCCGCTTCGCGATCGCGGGACGACGATTATTCGTTAAATCGTCTAATTCCGCCTGCAGATCCTGCTGACCTTGATAAGTTAAATAAGTTGGCTCCTGCGTCATGATACGTCTCTCCTCTTGCTTGCGTTATGGAATAAACGAAGGATCGAACAGTTTTCGAACCTGACTTAAGGCGTAGCGATCGGTCATTCCGGCGATATAGTCGCAAATCGTTCGTTCAAGTCCTCTTTCTTCGATATTCTTCTGGATATGCGTCGGCAGCAGGCGCGGTTCTTTTTGAAACGTCTGGAAAAGCCGGGTGATCATCTGTTCCGCCTTATGTGACATGCGCATGACCCGGTAATGACGGTAAAAATTTGCGAACAGGAAGTCCTTCAGTTCCCGGTTCTGAAGCCGCTGCGTTTCGCTGTTACAGATTACATTATAAGGCAGTCTCTGTAACTCGTCTACTGATTGGATATGGGCTTCTTTAATTCTCGATTCGGTCGAGTAAAAAACGTCAGAAACGATATTATTCGTCAGTGCGTTGATGAGGCGATGCCGGTCGAGATCGGTAAACTCCGGACCGACCCAGCCGACCTGGTTGACCAGCTCCCGCCAGATCAGCAGATCGCGGCACTGATCCGGCGACAGAATACCGGATCGGAGCCCGTCGTCGAGGTCGTGCGCTGAGTAGGCGATTTCGTCCGCGGCGTTTGCGATCTGCGCTTCGAGTCCGCCGCGCAGGTCGGGCGAGTATTCAGCGATTGCGGCTTTATCGTACTCGGTCTCATGCTTCGCGATTCCTTCGAGCGTCTCGTAGCAGAGATTCAGGCCCGGGAATGCCTCATATCGGCGTTCGAGGAAGGTAACGATCCGGAGCGTCTGTTCGTTATGATCGAACGAGCCGAAATCGATCATGAGGTTCGCCAGCGTAGCTTCGCCCGCGTGGCCGAACGGCGGATGACCGAGATCATGCGCCAGACAGATCGATTCGACCAGGTCCTCGTTTGCGCCGAGGGCGCGCGCGAGCGTCCGGCCGATCTGCGCGACTTCGAGCGTATGCGTCAGGCGCGTCCGGTAATAATCGCCCTCGTCGTTGACGAAAACCTGCGTTTTATATTCAAGCCTTCGGAACGATGTGGTGTGGATGATGCGGTCTTTATCGCGTTGGAACGGGCTGCGAAACTCATGCTCATTTTCAAAATGCTTCCGACCTTTTGTGTCTTTTGATCGGAAGCCGTATGGCGCGACTGTGATTTCTTCGCGGCGGCGAAATGCGAGTGCGGATGCGTAGTTCATCTTAATTCCTCCTTATTCATGCTGGTTCCGGCGTTCGTCAATCTCAGGCAGCGGTTATGATCGTTCCGGCCCGCTCACCCGACAGGGCCCGTTCGATTGCCCCCGGCTTGTCCCCGGAAAAAATCAGGGCTTCTTTCACGGTTCCGCTGCGGAGAAAACCGGCGACAGCGTCGATTTTTGACTTCATGCCTCCGGTTACGTCGGGATAAATCGATTCTTTTACATATTGTAATTCGTAATCCTGATTAAGCGGAAGGGAAATTTCGCGGATCGGTTTTTCCCGGATTGGAAAGTCTGAATATATTCCATCTTCGATTCCGGCCAGAAGGACGCGCGACGGTTCCTGGAGTCGTTCGAGTATCGCGCCGAAAAGGTCTTCTGTCGAAACGATCGTTCCGCCGCGGACAGAATCGAAAGCTGTATCGCCGAAGACGAGCGGGATCAGCCCGTTGTCGAACGCGCGAATTAATGGCCCCAGATCCCATTCGACGATTCTCCCGTCGGTGCAGCGGATCCCGTCCATTGCGGTAAACGAGAGAACCGGGAGCCCAACCTCGCGCAGCGCGTCCAGGACGAGGCGGTTCAGCGCCGTCGCGTCTGAATGCACCTCGGCGAAGCCGCGCCATTCTTCGACGCTGTGAACGCCGGATCGGGTCTGGTATTTTTTGGCTGGAATATGACCGAACGATCCGGAGCCATGACCGAGGATCAGCCGGCAGTCCGTTCCGGCGTTCCGGCGGCAGGCGGCGATTTCAAGCGCAATCCGGCTGAGCGTTTCACGGCGCAGCGTTTTCGCTTTCGCTTTCTCGGTAATCAGGGAGCCCCCCAGTTTCAGCAGCTGGATCATAGGCGGATGATGGCCCCTGCGCGCGTGAGCTCTTCGGCAATCGTTTTCTTTTCGGTGTCGTTACGCGCTAATACGACGAAATTGCCCCCGCGCCCCGCGCCGGTCAGTTTTGCGCCAATTGCTCCGGCGCCGCGCGCGATCGCGAGGAACCGGTCAAGTTCGGCGCAGGATACGTTCAGCTCCTGCAGGAGCCGCTGATTCTCGTTCATCAACGCTCCGATTTCGTCGATCCGATTCTTGCGGAGGGCGGCTGCGGCGCGTTTGGAGATTGATCCGATCGCGTCGATGATCGGTTTATTCCGCGGATAGTCCCGGCGAACGCCTGTAACGATGTCGATCGTACTGGCCTTAATCCCGGTATCCGCGATCAGGATCGGCAACTGTCCGTTCGAGCGGATCGGGCGGACGGGCTGGCCGCGGGTAAAGAAAATCGACTGCTCATAGGCGATCACCGTATTGTCGATCCCGGAGGGCATGCCATGATAGATCTTTTCAATTTCGAACGCGATCGCCGATACCTCCGCCTCGTCCGGCGACAGTCCGAATCTCCGCGCAAAGGCGCGGATGACCGCGACGGAAACCGCCGCGCCGGAGCCTAATCCGGCCGCGACCGGAATTGAAGACTCGATTTCAAGCCGTCCGTTCCGTGGGAGGCTTTTCCCGAACCGCAGGCAGAGCAGTTCTAAAAGCTTTCGCTGCGGATGCGTTTCCGGGAGCGCGTCCGGCGGCGCGTCCAAGCCGATCGATCTGGAAACGATCCGGAACCCGGGGTTTTCAGGACCGTCGATCAGCGCGGCGAACGCGCGCAGCGCGGGAAGCGGGATCGCGATTCCAGGCTGCCCATAGACGACGGCATGTTCCCCGAAGAGAATCGTTTTTGCCGGCGCGGAGGCGAATTGGGTAAGGCGGTTTTTATCCATGAAAATACAGCGCGTAAACAACGATTGCGGCGTAGATCAGGAGCGTCGCCTGAAACGGACGGTCGGAAAGCAGGATTTCTTCCGGAGCGTCGCCTTCGTTCTCCTGATAGATCAGGTACTGATAGCGGAAGATCCCGTAGACGACGACTGGAATCGTCAGCATCATCAGGTTGTTCCCGGGGAGCGTCGGGCCTGAGAACGTGTACAGCGAATAGGACAGGATCGTAATCGACGAAACGATCGTGATCAGCTGATCCAGCAGGGTAACGCTGTACCGCGAGAGCGCAGGACGGACGACGTCCTTCTCGATATCCGTCCGGATCATCTCGCTCCGGCGTTTCCCGAACCCCAGGAAAAGAGCAATCATGAACGTCATCAGGTAAAGCCAGGGTGAGAAAACCTTAACGCTGATCAGCGATAATCCGGCGATCACGCGCAGGATAAATAAACAGCCGATCAGGATGACATCGACGATGACCTCATTCTTGAGAAATTTCGTGTAGATGACGTTGATCGTGATAATTGCCAGTTCGGCTTGGAAAAAGCCGAGCGAGAGCTGGAATCCGAGGCAGAGCGAGACTGCCGTCAGCGCGAGGGCAAGGATAATGGCGTTGACGGGCGGAACCTCGCCGTTAGCGAGCGGCCGGTTTTTCTTTTTCGGGTGCGCCCGGTCGGCTTCAAGATCGTTCAGGTCGTTGAAGATGTACGTTGCTGCGTACAGCGCGCAGAGCAAGGCGAAGCCGGCGAGCGTTTTCAGGAAAGAACTCTTCAGGCGAAGTTGTCCGTCGAAGACGAGGGGAATGAAGATGAAAACGTTCTTTGCCCATTGTTTCGGACGAATCAATTTCAGATATGGTTTAATAACCGTCATATCCAGATTATAATCGTTTGAGCCGATGCGGCTTGAAATCGGCCGAAATAAGACTTATCAGGACTGGATACGATATGGAAAAGAAGCGCCTGGATTTAATTCTGGTTGAACGCGGGTTGGCGGAGAGCCGTACCGCCGCGCAGAAGATCATCATGGCCGGGGAAGTCCGCGTCAATGGGAACATGATCATTAAGCCGTCGGTTCCGGTAACTGAAACCGATGAAGTCACGGTCGACCGCGGGCCGCGGTTCGTATCGCGCGGCGGAGAAAAAATAGCGGGGGCGTTGGAAGCGTTCCAGCTGGACGATTTAAGCGGGCTGACCTGCGTCGACGTCGGTTCGTCTACCGGCGGGTTTACCGACTGCCTGCTGCAGCATGGCGCGGCGAAGGTTTATGCGATTGACGTTGGTTATGGACTGCTGCATTGGAAGCTTCGGCAGGACGATCGGGTCGTCGTGATGGAGAAGACGAACGCGCGCGAGGTTAAGGGGTTTCCGGAGCCGGTCCAGCTGGCGGTTGTCGACGCGTCGTTTATTTCTTTGAAGATCATGCTGCCCGTGATTCGGGAGTGGTTCGGGGATGGAGACGGAATGGTTTTAGCGCTGATCAAGCCGCAGTTCGAAGCCGGACGGGAAGAGGCGGCGCGTGGGGCGGGGGTTATTCGCGATCCGGCGGTTCATCGGCGCGTTCTCGACGAGATTCTGGCGTTCGCGACGGAGAGCGGCTGGGGCGTAGGCGGATTGGTCCGTTCGCCGCTGAAGGGACCGAAGGGAAATACGGAATTTTTCATGCGGCTGACGACGAAAGCGCGGGCGGTTGACAGGGGGAGGCTGATTCGCGAGGCGATGCGCAGGTACTGGGAGGCGGATTCAGGATTCTGACGCTTCGGCTCGGTCGAAAACGACCTGATACCCTTTCGCGCCGTACATGAGCGAACGGTTTACGCGGGCGATCGTCGCGGTCGACGCGCCGGTCTGCTGAACGATTTCGTTAAATTTTTTGCCTTCCGCGAGCAGCTTCGCGACTTCGAACCGCTGCGCAATGGATTGCAGCTCTTTACGCGTACAGAGATCATCAAAAAAGCGTAAACATTCCTCCCGGTCTTTCAGCGACAGAATTGCGTCGCAAAGATTGTTGATCGCATCAGATTGATCATGCATAGGCTTGTTCATTGTTCCTTCGCCTGAATCTCTCAGCGCTGCAATTTCTGCAGGAACGCTTTGGTTCGTTCGTTATTCGGGTTGGCGATCAGGTCCGCCATTCCCTCTTCAATTATAACGCCTCCATCCATAAAAACGACGCGGTCGGAAACGACCTTCGCGAATTCGATTTCATGCGTCACGATCACCATCGTCATTTTTTCATCGGCAAGCGATCGAATGACTTTCAGGATTTCACCGGTCAGTTCAGGGTCCAGAGCGGAGGTGGGTTCGTCGAAAAAGAGGATCTCAGGATTCATTGCCAACGCCCGTGCGATTGAGACGCGCTGCTGCTGGCCGCCGGAGAGCTGGTAGGGGAACGCGTCTTTCTTATCGCTGAGCCCCATCTTGTTCAGCAACGCCATGGCTTCGGCTTCGGCGTCTTTTTTCGTCCGTCCCCCGACGCAGATCGGCGCGTCTGTGATATTGCGCAGAACGGTAAAATGCGGAAAGAGGTTGAAATTCTGGAAGACGAGGCCGAATTTTCGGCGGGAGCTCCGCAGCGCATCCTCACTTTCGTAAACCGTCTTCCCAGTGGGGTCGTTTTTCGCGATTACGCGCGAATCGTATGCGATTTCGCCTGCGTTTAGGCGTTCCAGCAGTGTCGCGCAGCGCAGCAACGTCGATTTTCCCGATCCCGAGGGGCCGATGATTGAAACGACTTCGCCGCTTTCGACGGACAGGCTGATCCCGCGCAGCACGTCGGCGCAGGTATCAAAGGTTTTCCATGCGTTGGTGATTTGAAAGATGGGCATGCGTCGGTCTTTCTGATTTTTCTTCCTGGCGCTATCGGATAAAATTCAGCTTCTTTTCAAGCCGTTCCATAACAGCCGCTACAATGAAATTGAAAACGTAGTAGAAAAGTCCGGCGATCGCGTAGGAAACCATGGTCTTTTCAGACGACGCGATTGCTTTCGCAACGGTGAACATTTCGCTGACCGCGATCGCGAACGCGATTGACGTATCTTTAATCAATGTGATAATTTCATTGGTAACGGAAGGCAGGATCGTTTTTACCACTTGAGGCAGAATGATCCGAATGAACGCCTGCGATTTCGTGTAGCCAAGAATTTTCGCTGCTTCGTACTGACCCCGCGGAACCGCCTCAATCCCACCGCGATAAATTTCGGCAAAATAGGCGGCATAATTCATAACGAATGCGATAATGACTGCCCAGAAGCGGTAATCCGGAGAAAGCCTGATCCGGAAGAGGTAATATGGGCTGAAATACACGACAAGCAGCTGAAGCATCAGGGGCGTTCCGCGCATGACTGAGATATAGCCGCGCGTCAGCGAGCTCAGGACATGATTCTGACTCATCCGGACCAGCGCGACGCCGAGTCCTAACGGCAGGGAGAAGACCAGCGTCAGTGAAAAAATGAAGAACGACGTCGTCATTCCTTCGCTCAATTTCAGGATCATCAGTCCAAGGGTCATTCGTTCGCTCCGCTCTCTGTTTGCTTGTTTCCTTCGTTTAGAGCGGCGGAACAGGATTTTTTCTCGGCTCCGCCGCTCCCCTCTCCTTGTGCTGTTAAGGGTCGGATTGAAGTCCGTTTACTCAGCGCTCTTTTCGCAGGCTGCCAGGGCGCAGGAATCGTAGCTGAAATACTTTTCCGAGAGTTTGGAGATGAACCCCTCCTTCGCCATCTCGTTTAAGGCTTCCTGGACCTTGTCGCGGAGCTCCTCGTTCCCAAGCTTGAAGCCAACTGCGTAGTCTTCTTTTTGAATGTATTCATCGAGGATTCGGTAGTCGTCGTCCTTTCCTTTGATCTGGAAGAGAGCGACGTCGACGTCCATGACAATCGCGTCAACCGCGCCGGCCTCAAGGTCCATGAACGCCTGATTATAATCCGGAACGATCGTGAGGTCCTTGAATGAAGCGGTCAGCTCAGCGTTGGCTTCGTCTTCAAGTGCGGCCAGTCCGGCGGAGTCCGTTTGAACCGCGACGACTTTTCCGCTTAAATCTTTCAGATCGACAATTCCGGATTTGGCGGCGACTAAGACGATCTGGCCGGCTTCCTTATACGTTTCGGTCCAGGTATAATCGTCTTCACGGCCCTGGATCGTGAACCCGTTCCAGATCAGATCGATCGTTCCCGAATCAAGCTCCATGTCTTTCGCGTCCCAGTCGATTGGCTGGTAGACGATTTCGAGGTCGAGCCGTTTCGCGACTTCGGCGGCGAGATCGAGGTCATACCCGGTAAACTCGCCGTCTTCCCCGACGTAGCCGTAGGGGGGAAAGTTCTGATCAAAGCCGACGACGAGCGTTTTTTCTCCATCGGCGAAAACCGCTGAAACGGAGACGATAGCCGCTAAGAGGGCGACGGCGAAAATAAGATAAGACTTTTTCATGGGACTTTCTCCTTCTGGTTTCTAATTGATGGGTGTATTTTAGCGCTTTACCACGATAACACAAAGAAGCAAATTGAAACTTATGACATTTCTGAAAATTGTGTTACCCTGCCAAAGCAGGGTCGGACCCAGCCTGGCAAAACGCCGGGAATCTGGTCTGTAGACGGGGTTGGGAAAATAATTGTAAACATCCTGAAACCATGGTATAAAATAATCAACCCTGCAGCGTTCGGGATGCCGCGCTCCGTTTTGGGCCAACACTTTTTGAACGGGTTCCTTAATTTTCGAAATAATGCGATAGGCGACGGCCAAGGCTGCGTTTCGGAACAGGTCAACCCACCTGCTCAGGCAGGTTCAAAACCAGGCGGCGAGCGGCGCTGCGGGGCTTTTTTTTTGAGAAATATGACGAAAGTCATATGACGGATATCACTTACTTCCATGTTCTTTTCCTTGCAGAATTTGCGTATTCTCACGTATAATAAAGGCACGATATTCATTCAGAAAGTGAGGTTTTTGTATGGCGAGTGTAACTTATAATCACGTGTGGAAACGATATGGTGAAGTTGAAGTCCTGAAGGACGTCCAGCTCGAAATCAAGGATAAGGAATTTCTTGTTCTGGTTGGTCCGTCCGGCTGCGGTAAGTCAACGGCGCTGCGTTGCCTGGCCGGTTTGGAAGAAATCAGCGAAGGCGAGATCCTGATTGGCGACCGCGTCGTCAACGACGTTTCTCCGAAAGACCGCGATATCGCGATGGTTTTCCAGTCTTACGCGCTCTATCCGCATATGACCGTTTTCGACAACATGGCCTTTGGCCTGAAGCTTCGCAAGATGCCGAAAGCCGATATCGAGAAACGTGTCAATGAAGCCGCCGCGTCCCTGGGACTCGAACGACTCCTTCATCGTAAACCGCGTGAGTTATCGGGTGGTCAGCGCCAACGTGTAGCTTTAGGGCGCGCGATCGTTCGAAATCCTCAGGTCTTCCTTTTGGACGAGCCGCTTTCGAACCTTGACGCGAAACTCCGCGTCCAGACGCGCTCCGAAATCAGCAAGCTCCACCAGCGGCTTCAGACCACATTCATCTACGTTACCCATGACCAGGTTGAAGCTATGACGATGGCGGATCGTATCGCCGTCATGTACAAAGGAATTGTCCAGCAGCTTGACACGCCGCAGAACCTTTACAATACGCCGAAGAACTTATTCGTCGCCGGATTTATCGGTTCTCCGTCCATGAACTTCTTCAACGCAAAAATCCGCACGGAAGGCGGCAACGTTTTTGTCGACCATCCGGCTTTCTCGGTCCAGATTCCGGACGCGCGCAAGGAAGTTTATAAGGGAATGAACGGAAAGGACGTTGTCTTCGGCGTTCGGCCTGAGAATATCCATAACCCTGAATTCGCCCCGCCGGGAATTACGAAAGCCCCGATCAGCGCGAAGGTCGACGTTACGGAATTGATGGGGAATGAAATCTTTGTGTACTGTATTGCCGGAAATACGCAGTTTGTCGCTCGCGTCGATCCGCGCAGCAGCTACACCGTCGGACAGACGATCGATCTGGTCTTTGATATGACCAATTTCCATATTTTCGATCTCGCTTCCGACGCGGAGAATCCAATCGCGGTTCGCTGAGGAATTTCCGAAACCGATTCAACGTAGAATTTATTCAGGACGCCGGAGTTTTTCGGCGTCTTTTTTTTGTATGCCGGCGGGGCGAAGAAATCCAGATTCGGGGCGTTCTCCCGAAGCCCGTCGCTTTTTTCGTTTCGGCTTCAAGGATGGCGCCTGAAACGGGGCTGGCGGCGATTTTCAAAAAATCCGACGCTGGAAGCTTTCCTGATCTGGAAGCGGTCAGGTTATAATCATTTTAAGCGCGCGGTAACTGGAATTTGAAAAGGGAGCCGATCGGACAAATGGATAAGCGGATCATGATCGCAGGCGGTCACTACGGGAGCGGAAAAACTGAGTTCTGCCTGAACCTGGCGATCGAGCTGCGGAAGAAGAACGCGAAGGTCGCGGTCATCGACCTTGATATTGCCAATCCATATTTCCGGAGCCGTGAAAAAATCGACGCTTTTAAAGCGCTGGGAATCCAGATTTTCGGAAATTTTTTCAGTGAAGAAGTTACGCTTGAAATACCGGCGTTGAATTCGAACGTCCGAGCTCCGCTTGAAGACAGCGAGACGGCCGCGATTGTGGATTTGGGCGGCGATCCGGACGGCGCGAAAGTTATCGTGCAATTTCTCAGCGCATTTACGGCTCACGATTTTGAGTTTCTCTGTGTCGTGAATCCGAACCGGCCTGAAACGGGAACGGTTGAAAAAGCGATCCTGATGATGAACCGGATCGAAGCCTGGACGACGCTGAAAATTAGCGGACTGGTCAATAACGCTCATTTTCTGAAGGAAACGACCCCGAATGACTGTATAGAAGGGGCTTTTTTTTGTTCCGAGATCGCCGCGCGGACGGGGATTCCGCTGCGGTTTAATTGCTGTCCGGAACGGATCCTTCCGGCGTTCCGCGCTTCGCTTTCGGGCGGCGCCTTTGAAAAAGTTCCGATCCTTCCGATTCGGGAAATTATGCGGGCGTCCTGGCTGGATCAGCGCTTATCTGAATGATTAGAAAAGGGAGTTGCTATGGGGAAATATTTAGTCAAGTTTGATAAGGATCGGTGCAAGAGCTGCGACCTGTGCGTTTCGGTCTGCCCGAAGAAGATCCTGCGAATCGATCCGGACCAGATGAATCTGAAGGGATTTCATCCGGCGGATATCTTCGATCAGGACGCCTGCATAGGCTGCGCGCAGTGCGCGATAATCTGCCCTGATTCGGTAATCAGCGTCTATCGAACCGACGTCGATTAGAAGGAGGCTGTGAAATGGGACAGAAAGTATTGATGAAAGGCAACGAAGCTTTCGGAGAGGCCGCGATCCGGGCTGGCTGCCGCTTTTACGTTGGCTATCCGATTACGCCTCAGAACGAGTTGGTCGAATACATGTCCAGGGAGCTCCCGAAGTACGGCGGGACGTTTATCCAATCCGAAAGCGAATTGGCGACGGTCAATATCGCTTATGGAATCGGCGTCGCCGGCGGAGACGTTTTTATCTCGTCCGCGTCGCCGGGAATCGCGCTGATGCAGGAGGGGTTCAGCTTTGCCTGCATGGCCGAGGTTCCGATGGTCGCGATCAACGTGTCCCGAACCGGGCCGGGAATCGGCGGGATCCAGCCGGCTCAATCGGATTATTATCAGATGACGCGCGGCGGCGGAAACGGCGATTACCATATTCCGGTGTTTACGCCCGCTACGATGCAGGAAGCGATCGATTGTATTTATAAAAGTTTCGCAATCGCGAATCAATACCGCAACCCGGTTTTTATTATGGCTGACGGCATGATGGGCCAGATGATGGAGCCTGTTGTCCTTCCGGAACCGCGCGCTCCACAGGCGCTGGAAAAGATTGCCAGCGAAAAGCCCTGGGCGCTGGTCGGACGAAACGGAAAGCCGGAGCGGAACCTGATCCGCGCGTACGCGCCGACGCCGGCTCGGCTTGAAAAGATGGTGCATCATTTATTCGATAAGTATGCTGCGATGGAAGAAGATCTGGTTGATGCGGCGGTGACGTCCGTGGAGGACGCTGAAATCGTTTTCGTCGCCTATGGCTCGGCCTCGCGAATCGTAGCGGAGGTTCTGGGCGTTCTGAAAGACCGCGGTATCCGCGCAGGACTGATCCGCCCGCGGACCGTCTGGCCCTTTCCCTCGTACGCTTTCGATCGCGTTACGCCGAAAACGAAGGTCATCGCCTCCGTTGAACTCAGCATGGGCCAGATGCTGACCGATGTCGAGCGGGCGGTTCACGGAAGATTTCCGGTGCGCATGATCAGCCGGGTCGGCGGGAATATCCCGTCTTCGGACGACATTGCGGCCGAAGCTGAAAAGATTCTGGGGGAGTATAAATGAAAGCGATTTATGAAAAAACCGTCGGGATGACCGACGCTGAGCTGAGTTATTGTCCGGGCTGCGGGCATGGCATTGCGCATAAACTCATCATGGGTGTATTGGACGAGAAAGGCCTGCTGGACGGCGCGATCGGCGTCTCTCCGATCGGGTGCAGTGTGATTGCGCATCAGTATATGAATGTGGAAATGTGCGAAGCGGCGCATGGACGCGCGCCGGCGGTCGCTACCGGAATTAAGCGGGTACACCCGGATCACTTTGTCTTCACGTATCAGGGCGATGGAGACCTGGCGTCGATTGGGACGGCTGAGATTGTTCATGCCGCTGTTCGGGCGGAGAATATCTGCGCCTTTTTCATCAATAACGCAATTTACGGGATGACCGGCGGGCAGATGGCTCCGACGACGCTGATCGGCCAGCGGGCGACGACCGCGGTCCTTGGCCGCGACGCAACTCGAAACGGGATCCCGCTGCGGGTCGCGGAGATGCTGGCGACGATCGACGGCGCGGCGTACGTCGAACGGGTTTCGATCGATTCCCCGGCGCAGATTCGCAAAGCCCGGAAGGCGATCGAACGCGCTGTCGAAACACAGCAGAAAATGCTTGGACTGTCGGTGGTCGAGTTCCTGTCGACCTGTCCGACAAACTGGGGGCTGACAGCGCCAGATGCGATGGAATGGGTCCGGGAGCGCATGATCCCGTATTATCCTTTAGGCGTGTTTAAAAAACCGGAGGCGATCGCATGATTACGACCTGGAAAACTATTGTCGCCGGGTTCGGCGGTCAGGGGGTCCTGACGATTGGCCGGATGCTGGCGTATGCCGGCATGATCGAAGGCAAGGACGTAACGTTTATCCCGTCATATGGCGCGGAGATGCGCGGCGGTACGGCGAATTGCTCGACGATTGTCTCGGATCAGCCGATCAGCAGTCCGATCATTTCGGTGCCAAACCTGGTCGCTGCGATGAATTTGCAGTCGCTGCATAAGTTTGAAAAAACGCTTGAACCGGGCATGTTTCTATTTTATAATACATCCGTAATCCCCGAGACGCCGAAACGCACGGATATCCAGATTATCCCGGTCGACGCTAACCGGATCGCGAGCGATATCGGCGCTCCACGCTCAGCGAACATTGTCATGCTGGGCGCGATCGTTCGAAAAACAAAGCTTTTGAAAGCGGAATCCGTCGAAGCCGCGCTGGCGAAGGAATTCTACGGCGCGAAGGCGGATCTGCTTCCGAAGAACGTTGAGGCGTTGTACGCGGGAGAAAAACAGTTTATTTAAGGATAAGACATGGGCAAATATACGTTTCAGGTGACCAGAAATACTGCGCCGAAGCCGAAACCGGACCTGACGGACGGATCCAAGCTCGGATTTGGGAAATATTTTACCGATCATATGTTCGTGATGGATTATAACGGTGAAAAAGGGTGGCATGGCGGGCGGATCGTTCCTTACGGCCCGTTTACGCTGGACCCCGCCGCTGCCGTGCTGCATTACGCGATCGAGATGTTCGAGGGAATGAAGGCCTACAAGTCTCCGGACGGGCGTGTCCTGCTCTTCCGTCCAGACATGAATTTTAAGCGCGTCAATTCGACCGCCGACCGTGTCTGTATTCCGCAGATCGATCCGGAACTGATGATGGAGGCGATCAAGGCGGTCGTCGATATCGATCGGGATTGGATCCCGACCGCGAAGAACACATCGCTGTATATTCGTCCGTTCGTTTTCGCCGACGATCCGTATCTCGGAGTGCATCCGGCACATTCATATAAGTTCGTGGTGATCCTGAGTCCGGTCGGATCGTACTATCGATCGGATGATGGCGAGCTGCCGGTGACGAAAATTTTCGTCGAGGACGAATATTCGCGCGCGATGCCCGGCGGAACTGGATTCGCGAAGATTGGCGCGAACTATGTTATCAGCCTGAAAGCGCAGGAAAAAGCCGTCGCCGCCGGCTGCAGTCAGGTTTTGTATCTGGATTGCAGCGAAAAGAAGTATGTCCAGGAAATTGGAACGTCGAATGCGTTTTTTGTGATCCATAACGAGGTCGTTACCGCCCCGCTGGATGGGATGATCCTGCCTGGAATCACGCGGGATACGATTCTACGGCTGCTTGAGGCCTGGAACGTTCCGCATTCCGAACGTAAGCTTTCAATTGACGAAGTATTCAGCGCTGCGAAGAATGGAACGCTGAATGAATCGTTTGCGTCTGGTACTGCCGCCGTGATTTCGCCGGTCGGCGCTTTTGTCTGGAAAGGCGAGACGGTAGAGGTCAATGGGGGGAAAACCGGCCCGATCGCGCAGCGTCTCTATAACGAGATCAGCGCGATTCAAAACGGCCGGGTGAAGGATGAATTCGGCTGGACTGTCGAGGTTAAATAGCGGTCGGCCTGAATCCTGACAGTACGGCGAACCGGCTCCGATCGATGCAGCTTGAAGATCGAAGCCGGTTTTTTGTTTGCCGTTGGAAAACCAACGGCGAATCCTGCGCTGACGGTATATAATCAGCGCCGCCAACAACAAACTTGCGATGAAAGATTTGAGGAGATATCTATGACAAACGCGATGATTAAGAACTTTCCGGTCGCAGAGGCGGTCGAGTTGAAAGATGAGGTCGGTTACGCGCCTGGACAGGTCGTCAGCAAGACGCTGGCGCAGAACGCGGCCGTTTCGGTTACGTTATTCGCCTTCGATAAAAACGAGGAAATCAGTACGCATTCGTCCCATGGGGACGCTTTCGTTCTCTGCCTGGACGGGGTGGGCCTGATTCGGATCGAGGATCAGGAATTTCCGCTATCCGCGGGGCAGTCGATCCTCATGCCCGCCGAAAAAGAGCATTCGGTTTTTGCCTCAGAACGGTTTAAAATGCTGCTGGTAGTCGTCTTTCCAAAGGAGGTACTTGCCGTCTTTGGGCGTCCAGGCAGAGCCATCGAAACGATAGGTGGCACGCTGGCTGCTGAAAGTGTGCACAAAGATTTCGTCTCCCGCCTTGAACTTGGTTTGCTCGTCCTCCGTGCCTGTCGGCATGGAGCGGGTGGCGGCAAAGGGGTTGTGGATACTTGC
>CALIHP010000025.1 GCA_938020565.1 uncultured Anaerolineaceae bacterium
CGACCGGAAGGGAGGGGCCGGGGAGGAAATCCCGCTTGCGGGACGAAAATTTTTTGCAGGTTGAAACGCGGGCAGATTTTTCCCGGGATGTCTGCGACAAAGCGGAATAGCCTGCGAATCCCCCCCATAAAAAAACCGCCGTCCTCCCTCGAGAGAATGGCGGTTCGTTTTACCTCTTTCCCTACCGCAGCGGGAAATACACTTCGCAGAACGGCGCGCCGTTATTTTCCAGCTGGAACTTCGACCAGATCGGTTCCGGCGAAGCGGGGTCTTTGACTTTTACCGTAAACGAGACGCGCGTTTCTTCGCCCGGCGCGGTCGGCTGCAGCGCGATATCGGCGGCTACCGACTCGACGTTGGGACTGTTTTCCAGATTCACGATCGCGTACGCAGCCGGGTTCCAGGCGCTCGTCCCCGTGTTCGTCAGGTACCAGTTGACTTCGTAGACATCCGGGGCGATGAGGTTGATTTCGGAATGCTGATCGCCGCAGGCGTTCTCACCCGGGGCCCCGACTATGACCGTTTTCGCGTCCGTCTCTTCCATCAGCAGCGGCGCTTCGATCGCTTCGCCAGCGCCTGCCTCGAGCACGGAAGAGACAAGCCCCGAAGTGGCGAGCGGCCCGGGCTCGTCTTCGATCAGGACCGTCGCGTCAGATTTCGACGCCGTTCCGCCCTGAACGACGATATCGACCCAGAACGCGCTGTTCGCGTAAGAGCCGTACCCGAACGTGTAGCCGAGGCTGTCCTGAACCATGTAATAGCCGCGGTAGCGGCCCGGGATCGACGGCGCCTGAAGATCGATACTGATTTCGACGCGTTCTCCCGGATAGACCGTTCGCGGGAGATTGACCATGCGTTTTCCGCCCATCGCGTCCCCACCGGTGAAAATCAGCGTATATCCCTGGTCCCAGATACAGGTCCCGCCGTTCTTAAACGACCAGGTTTTCCGGAAAATTTCGTTCGGCGCTAATTTCGTCCCGTCCGGAATGGTCAGGTCGTTGATCGAGCGGATCTTATTGTTGCAGTACGGATTCCGCGTGTTTCCCTGCGGAACAGTCAGGCCTGTCCCGTAGGGCTGTTTCTGCGCGGACCCGTACCCGTAAGAATACGCCGGCTGCACCGGCTGGCAGGCCGTCTGGCAGATGGGGAGGCAGTTCGGCTGAACGGCGACCGGATTGCAGCAGCCGGAACAGGACGTATACGCCGTCGCCGTTATAATACTTGCCCAGACCGGAACCTGCCCGCTGCAGCCGACGCCGAAGAGCTGACCGTTCGCCGAGCGCAGCATCCAATTCGATTTGAACGCGCCCGCGCTCATTGGGGCGACCATGCTCACGGAGATATCAACGTACTTTCCGGGTGCGACGGCATGCGGAAGGCGGACCGCCTGAACCGAACCCAGCGCGGTTCCGGAAACGTAAACGAGCGCGAAATCCGTCGTCCAGGTACAGCTTCCCGCGTTACGGATTCGCCAGGTTTTCGTGAACGCTTTCCCCGGGCTGATAAACGATCCGTCGGGAATCGTGACGTCACGGACGAATTCCGCGCGGATACATGCGTTGAACGCGCACCCGGGCCCGTATCCGGTCCCATACCAGGAGCCCCAGGTTACCGGCGGCTTTTTCCCCAGCTCGCCGAACGGGACGAACCAATCCGATTGACGGCCCGGCGCGGCTTCGGCTCCTGCGCTGATCGTCAGCGCCAGAATCAGCGTTAAGACTGCTGTTATCCAAAAACGACGCATGCGTTTCATTCTCAACCTCCTGATTTCGGCGGGTCCATGAACCGTCCGAATCTTTTCGCTCTATCACATTCGGTATCGTGCAAGAAATGAGCCGGATTGGCGCGCCGGGTGGATCCCATTCAGCGGCGCATGGACCGGTGCGAATAGAAAGAACGTTGAAGAGGCTGTCTCAAAACGAAGTTTATTATAATAAAATTCATCTGCTTAATCATCAGTGCATCGAATGACCCCCGTTCGACCAAAGGTCTCTCGCTGCGCTGGGCCCGGGAGGGGGGCTCAATGCACTTGACTTTGGGTATTTTTTTTGTGGAAACCGGGGTTTTCCCCGGTTTCCACGCCAATTGCCCCTGTTTTCATCTCTGTTTTCTGCGCCGTTCGCAAAAGCGGCGGCTATTCTCCAATCAGAAGAACACTTGGACAATATTCACATGAAAATTTAGAGATTCCGACTTTTGGGACACTCTCTTCCTCATAAAATTCGATTTGCGGCACGCTCGTTTCATACGTTTCTTCCAACGAAGACGGTTTTACCACCAGGGCGTGAAGTCCTGCCAGCCGTTTCCCCAGTTCCAATATGGATCCGACCAGTTCCAGTATGGGCCGTAATACCAGCCGCAGTATGGATCATACGGGTACCAGCCGCAGGAATAATCCGGGTACAACGGCTGCGCGACGGCGTAGGTTCGGATATCGGCGTAAAACGCGACGGCGCAGTTCGACCCGACGCCGAAGGTCTGGCCGTTTTCCGCCTGAAGCTTGAAATTCGCGCGGTATGAACCCGAGGCCGACGGCGCGGTCAGTGTAACGGTGATATCGACCGTCTGGCCGGGCGCGACTGCGTGCGGAAGCGCGAACCAGCTTGGCGCGCCCATCTGCGTCCCACCGGAAAAGATCACCTTATAATTCGTCGTCCAGACGCTCGTCCCGTTATTGCGGATGCGCCAGGTTTTCGTAAACGAAGTGCCCGGCGCGACGTAGGATCCGTCCGGAATCGTCAGGTCGGCGACGAACGACGCGCAGTTCGCCGAATAGCAGTAGGACGGTACGGTGCAGTTCTGCCACCCGTAGCAGTTGGGCTGGCAGCTCGCCGGCGCCTGAACCGTTCCGGGGTACATCGGCGAAGTATTAACGAAAGGGTTCCCGGTATTGCTCGGGAGATTGTTCCAGGGATTGTTCCAGTAGTTCTGCGCGGAGACGATCCCCGCCGTCATGAGACTGACAGATACCAGGAGCATCAATAAAACGAAAAAACGCTTAGTCATAAGAATTTCTCTCCTTTCTGATAGATTTCCGCCCGATGACCGGTCCGGATCATGGATTAACTCGTGCAAGTTTTATACTCAGATCCCGTTCCCCGCGTTCGCCGGATGACAGAAAGTTCTATTCAAAATACGAAATCCGCGCGAAAAAAGTTCCCGGATGGCCGGATTATCGCTGATTCAGCAGTCGGGTCGTCAGATCGAGCGCGGCGAGCGCGGTTAAATTCCGGACCGGCCAGCCGTACGCTCGGAGCTCGTCCGCGACAAAGTCGCAGAATCGCGGCGAGCCCGCGCTCGGATGGGCGTTGTCGCCGCGCAGGCCATGATTCGGAAGAAGGCGGAAAACTTTCCAGAGGTTGACGAGCGGAGCTTCAAACTCCGCCGCGATCTGCACGATCGCGCGGTTGAACCGGTCGTCCTGATTCAGATCGTCCGCCTTCGTGAACAGGATCGGGACCGCGCCGGCGTCGATGACGGTTCGGACGGTCGATCGGAGCGACGTTTCGAACGCAGCCAGTTCCCGGTAAACGTCGTTCGTTCCCACTGCGATCAGAACGATCGACGGCCGCCACAGGCGCAGCTCGCAGGCCGCCGCCGATTCGTCTTCAAGGCATTCGCCGTCTCCGTTCCGGTTCTGCGCGATCAGGTCGCCCACAACGAGCCCGTTCCGGGCAGCCTGCGAGCTGCGCGCGAACGAGCCCTGATAACGCTCGACCGTCCGTGCCAGGATCGGATACGCCCCGAGGTCGTACGCATCCGCGCCTGAATCGAAACAGCCGAGGAAATACGTATGGATACTGTTGCTGTCGCCGAATTTCGAAAAGCGGGCCGGGTCGTTCCCGTTTTCGATCC
Organism: uncultured Anaerolineaceae bacterium; assembly: GCA_938020565.1. GTDB lineage: Bacteria > Chloroflexota > Anaerolineae > Anaerolineales > Anaerolineaceae > Flexilinea. The sequence continues at coordinate 3,856 of CALIHP010000025.1, forward strand.
CGGCGCGGTACAGCTCTTTCATCGCCGCGCTGATCTCCGTCGGAAAGAGCGGCGCGCTCCGCCAATCTTCCGCTTCGGGAACGATCGGCGGGACCAGCGTTCCGGCGGGCTCGTTCCGTGCGGCCGCCGCGCGCGAGACGCAGGCGGCGAAGGCGCAAACGACCCAGAAAAATCCGATTCCCTGAAGCTTCATGATGCGATTTTACCTGATTGCAGGGGTAAAAGGAAATTTCCGATCCGCGGGTTTGATATAATTGGCTCGGTTAGATTCGTCTAATAAAAAATCTGAATCCAGTTGCGGAGGAAAGAATGCAGAATCATATCTATGAAGAATCGCGCGGATTAACGATCCGGGATCTAATTACGATCGGAATCTTCAGCGCGCTCTATTTCGTCTTTAACATGATCGGCGGGATGCCGTTTGGGATCAATCCCGTGCTGACGTTTTACCTGCCGATGGGCTGCGCGCTGCTCTGCGGCCCGGTTTACATGCTGCTGGTCGCCAAAGTGCATAAGCGCTGGTGTATTACGTTTTTAGGCCTGCTGATGGCGCTGATCGTTTTCGTAACAGGGATGCACTGGGGCATGGTCGTCGGTTCGGTCGTCATGGGCGTTCTGGCCGATCTCGTCGCCGGCGCGGGCGGTTACCGGAGTATCCGGCTTGATATCCTGTCGTACGCGGTTTTTTCGCTCGGTTATACCGGAACGTACGTCGTCTATTTCCTGAATCGCGAATCCTGGATCGGCAGCATGCTGGATGGCGGGACGGAGCAGGCGTATATCGATACGATGAACGCGTCGGCGCAGCCCTGGACGCTGCCGGTGATCCTGCTGGGGACGGCGGCGGTCGCGCTGCTGAGCGGCTGGCTCGGGAGCCTGCTGCTCAGGAAGCAGTTTGAGAAGGCCGGGATCGTCGGATGAGCCGGCGGGTCTGGGCGTCAGGGCTGATCCGGCCGGACCCTCGGACGAAGTTCGCCCTGATCCTGATCTGCGTGATCGCCGCGACGATTGCGCCGTCGCTGAAGTATGAGCTGCTGGTCGTGGCCGCGGTCGCGGTCTTCGGCGCGCTGATCGGGAAATGGCGTTCGGCGCTGACGGGGCTGGCAGCTTACGCGTTGATTTACGCGCTGACGCTTTGGACCGTGGGAAACGTGTCGGGGCTGGCGCGCGGATTCCTGATGGCGTTTTTCGGGATCCTTCATAAGGTTTACCCTTGCGGGATGATCGCCGGGCTGGTGATCCGGACGACGAGGGTCAACGAGTTCCTGGCGGCGATGAACCGGTCGCGCGTTCCGAAGAAGATCGTCATTCCGATCGCAGTGATGCTCCGGTACCTGCCGGCGATCCGCGAGGACTGGGTCTCGATTCATGATGCGATGCGGCTGCGCGACGTGAACCCGTCTCTGGCTGGGCTGATAACGAGGCCGCTGCTGACGGCGCAGTGCGTCTATGTTCCGCTCATGATGGCGGCGTCGAAAGCGGCGGACGAGCTGGCGATCGCGTCGCTGACGCGCGGGATCGAAAACCCGTCGCCGCGGACGAGCCTGATCGAGATTCGAATGGGAGCGGCGGATATCGCGCTGATCGGCGCGTTCGCCGCGGTTCTCGCCGTCGCGGCGGTCTGGAAATAACGCGGCATGATTGAATTTGACAACGTTTCATTTTCTTATCCCGGTCAGAGGGAAGGCGGGCTGGATCGAATTAACCTGACCGTCGGCGCGGGCGAATGCGTTCTGCTCTGCGGAAGGAGCGGCTGCGGGAAGACGACGCTGACGAGGCTCGTTAACGGCGTCATCCCCGGATTCTATCGCGGCGAGTTCAGCGGGAGCGTCCGGATCGACGGGCGGGAGGTTTTTAAGACGCCGATGTTCGAGCTGGCGAAGCGGGTCGGCTCGGTCTTCCAGAATCCGCGGACGCAGTTTTTCAGCGTCGATACCGACAGCGAGATCGTCTTCGGGCTGGAAAACGAAGGGCTCGCGCGGCCGGAACTGCGGGAGCGATTGGAACGGACGAGCCGGGATTTACAGCTCTCCCCCCTTCGCGGGAGAAGTATTTTTGAACTTTCGGGCGGCGAGAAACAGAAAATTGCGTTCGCCTCGGTTTACGCGATGAATCCCGATGTTTTCGTTTTGGACGAACCGTCGTCCAACCTCGATCTCCGTTCGATTTACGAGCTCAGGGAGCGGCTGCGCCGGGTCAAGGCGCAGGGAAAAACGATCCTGATCGCGGAACATCGGCTTTTCTACCTGCTCGATCTGGCGGATCGGATTGTTTATCTCGATCAGGGAAAGATCCGCTCGATTTTCAGCCCGTCCGCTTTTCGCGCGCTTTCGGCGGAGGCCCGGGCGGAAAAAGGACTGCGCGCGGTCGATTTATCCGAGGAGGGTCCCGCCGCGGTTCCGCAGGATACCGGGACGGGAGCAGGCGAAAAAGCGGCGCTGACGCTTCGCGGCGTTGGCGTCTCGTTTCAGGACCGTCCGCTTCTCGATCGGATTAACGCGGAGGTCGGCCGCGGCGAGATCGTCGCGATCTGCGGCGAGAACGGGGCCGGGAAAACGACGTTCTCGCGCTGCCTTTGCGGGCTGTACCCGCTCCGGACGGGACGCGACGATGGTATTTTCCGGGAGGGGCGGCGGGCGGACGAGCGCGAGCGGCTGAAACGCTCGTTTTTCGTGATGCAGGATGTGAATTATGAGCTGTTCGCGGAGAGCGTCGAAGCGGAATGCAGCTTTGGGATCCGGAACGCCGACGCGGCCGAGGTCGCGCTGACGCTGGAGAAGCTCGGGCTCGCTTCTTTTAAGGATCGTCATCCGAATACGCTTTCCGGCGGCCAGAAGCAGCGCCTCGCGGTCGCGGTCAGCCGGATCAGCCGCAAAGAGCTTCTCGTCTTCGACGAACCGACCGCCGGGCTGGACTACGACGGCATGCGCCGGGTTTCGGCGCTGATCCGCGAGCTGGCCGGCGAGGGGAAGATCGTTTTCGTCGTGACGCACGATTACGAGCTGATCTGTCATGCCTGCACCCGCGTTTTCCATTTCCAGTCCGGAACGCTGGCCGCCAATCTTCCGGTGACCCCCGGAACCGCGGCCCCGATCCGCGCGCTGCTGGGGATCGAGAGGGGGGAATAAAAAACGATCGGAATCAGTGTCGAGACGGCTCGGAATGAACGGGGCCGTCTTTTTTCGTCCTTCGCGTTCGATTTTCAGGAAAGCGTTCCTTACTGTGCGTTTCAGAATTTCTTTAATTTCCGGACGATCCAGCGTGACGGATCCTCAAAATGGGTCGCAAAGTGGTAAGATTCTATCCGATAGACAGGATCCGATCGATCATTCAGGCGGCGATCGCGGGACGGGAGCCGTTCCGCGGCTGGAAGCGGCCTCCGCGGAGAGAGAGAAATACAGGCAGCATGTTCAATAAAATCAAGACAGCTTTGGGCTTAGACCCCATCCAGAAGAAACTCGACGATTTAATCGGAAAGGTTCCGGCGATTAACGCGCTGGAGGAAGCGTTCGAAAGGCTGAGCGACGAAGAGCTCAGCGCTAAAACGGCGGAATTCCGTTCGCGTCTCGCGGACGGGGAAACGCTCGACGAGCTGCTCCCCGAGGCGTTCGCGACGATCCGCGAAACGTCGAAGCGGGTCCTCGGGATGCGCCCCTACGACGTGCAGCTGATCGGCGGTATGGCGCTGCACGATAAATCGATCGCCGAAATGCGGACCGGCGAGGGGAAAACGCTCTCCGCGACGCTTCCGGTCTACCTGAACGCGCTGGCGGGAAAAGGGGTCCACCTGATTACCGTTAACGATTATCTGGCGCGGCGCGACGCGCGCTGGATGGCGCCTGTTTATAACTTCCTGAACCTTTCCGTCGGCGTTTTGCAGATGGCGGCGCGGACGGAGAACGGGAAGAAGGCGTTCCTGGTCGACCTGACGGTTTCGTCGGTCAAGGAAGATCAGGACCGGCTGCGCATGGTCCCGCGGCGCGAAGCGTACCTCGCCGATATTACGTATGGGACGAACGCTGAATTCGGGTTCGATTACCTTCGCGATAATATGACGATGAACTACGACGACCGCGTCCAGCGCGGCCACGCTTTCGCGCTGATCGACGAGGTCGACAACGTCCTGATCGACGAGGCGCGGACGCCGCTGATTATCTCCGGGCCGGCCTCCGACGACGTTGAAATGTATCATCGGATGGCGGCGATTATCCGGGAGCTGACCCCCGACGAATATGAGGTCAGCGAAAAGGATCATCAGGTCTATATCAACGACGCCGGGCTGGATCATGTCGAGGCGCTGCTGGGAATGACGCTCCGCGATCCGGCGCGGCCAGAGGAAATTACGCTGCGTCAGGAAGCGATCATGGGCTATATCGACCAGGCGCTGAAGGCTGAATTCCTGTATCATCGCAATAAAGAGTATCTCGTTCAGGGCGGGAAAGTCATTATTGTCGACAGCTTTACCGGCCGGCTCATGCCCGGGAGGCGCTGGTCGAACGGGCTGCATCAGGCGATCGAGGCCAAGGAAGGCGTGAAAGTCGAGCCCGAAAACGTGACCTACGCGACGATCACGCTTCAGAATTATTACCGCATGTACAATAAAATCTGCGGAATGACCGGGACGGCGCTGACCGAAAAAGAGGAGTTTTATAAAATATACGGGCTGGACGTGATTCCCGTTCCGACGAACCTTGAATTCAGCGCGCGTCAGAAGAATTCCGAGCTGATCGAGCGGACGGCCAAAGACGAAACCGGCTTCAGGTATACCTTCTACGCGCTGCGTTCCGATCCGGAGACGCCGGTATATTTCAAGCGAAAGGATTACGAGGACGTTATTTATCAGAGCGAAGAGGCGAAATTCCGCGCGATAACGGTCGAGATTCTGCGTAACTATATTCTCGGCCGTCCGCAGCTGATCGGGACGGCCTCAGTTGAGCATTCTGAATATCTGGCGTCGCGGCTGAAGCCGGAGCCGCTGCGCCGGCTGATCCAGCTGAACATGCTGCGGCGGGTCTGGATGATCAAAAATAAGATTGAATACGTGGAATCGCCGATTAAGCAATTCGACCCCTTCCGCAAGGCGATCGAAACGATCGGCGCGAACGATATCCGTCCGTTCGCGCGCGAGCTGGGCGTCTCGCTGAACCCGGACGATCCGGAAAATAAGGCGTATCTTCTCGCCGAATTCGAGCTGACCGAGAGCGAGTACCCGCGCTTCCTGGCGACGGTCGAAAGCGGGATCCGTCCGCAGGTTCTCAACGCGCGCAAGCATGACGAAGAAGGCATGATTATCGCGCAGGCGGGCGCGTTCGGGGCCGTGACGATCGCGACGAACATGGCGGGGCGGGGCGTCGATATCAAGCTCGGCGGCGAGCTGGACGAGGCGACGCTGCGCGACGTGAACCGCGTTCTCGTTCATAGCGGCGTCGATCCGTATAACCTGACCAACGATGGGCGCTACGAGGAATTGAGCCGGTTGGACGAAGCCGATTTCGGCGTTTACGAGGAGTCGGTCGCGCGCTTCCGGACTTATATTGAGAACATGCATAAGGTTCGCGAGCTGGGCGGGCTCCACGTGATCGGATCGGAACGGCATGAGTCGCGGCGGATCGATAATCAGCTCCGCGGCCGCGCCGCGCGCCAGGGCGACCCGGGATCGTCGCGCTTCTTCCTCTCGCTTCAGGACGAAATCGTCCGTCTTTTCGGCGGCGCGCAGGTGGAGAACCTGCTCAATCGCGTAAATCTTCTGGACGAGAGCGTCCCGATGGAGCATGGCATGTTCTCCCGGCTCATCGAGCAGTCGCAGGAACGCGTCGAAGGGTCCAACTTCGACGTCCGGAAGCATACGCTGGAGTATGACGACGTCCTCAACAGTCAGCGGAAACGGATCTACGATCAGCGCGATCAGGCGTTCCTGAAAAAGGATCTCAGCGAAGATATTTACGATATTCTCGAAACCGATCTGGACGCGCGGCTCGAAAAATACGGCGAAGAAGAAAACTGGCAGCTGGCCGCGTATTTTGACTCGGTTCAGCCGCCTTTCGAGATCGACGGGAATTTCCTTCCGGCTTTTACGACGCAGCTCCTGATTAACGAGCTGAACCGGGAGATCGCGTTTGACGTGCCTGAAGCGGACGCCCCCGCCTCGCCGGAGCGCGAGGAAGCGCTCCGTGAAGCGATCCTTGAGGAGCTTCTGACGCTGAGCCGGAAGGCGTTCGAGGCGGAAAATAAAATCGGCCTGGATCAGGCGGAGGCCCTGATCGCGAACGCGCGCGCCGGTTTCGACGCGCAGTCAGACGAACGCCGCGCCAATTTCGAACTGTTTGCCGAAGCGCTGGCGGACCGGCTGAAGAGCCGCGCCGAGGGCGAACGGGACGGCGAGATTCAAACTCCGCTGCGCGGCCAGGACCTGCTCGCGGAGGCGGGGAGCTTCGCGCGGATCAACTTCCGCCTTTCTTCCGAGGATCAGCGCCTGCTGACGGACGGGGACGAAACGGTTCTCGATAAACTTCGCGGGCAGATCGAATCGACGTTATTCACGGTTTTCACCGCCCGGACGCATCAGGCTTTTTTGAAGCGGCTGGGCGACGATTACGTCCCGCCGGCGGAAACCCCCGAAAACTGGGAAGATTTCGGCGACGCGGCGATGAACGCCGTATCAGAAGGCTTCCTGAAACGCGCCGATCGGCTTTTCGGGGAGCAGGATCAAATCCGCGCCGACCTGAACGCCGCGCTGCGGTCGATCCCGGGTGAAGCGCTGAGGTATGGGCTGAACGACAGGCAGTGGAACGCGCTGCTGCGCGCCGCGGGGCAGGGAAAGCGGATCGCTTTCGACGCTAAAACGCATCGGAAAACGTCGGTCGCCTATACGCGCCTGAACTTTTTGTACTACAGCGGGACGCTTCTCGACGGAAAATCGCGGCAGGAAATCCGCGATCTCGTCTGGGACCATTACCTGACGACGCTCGAACGGCTCCGCGCCGTCTTCGGCGAAATTGACTGGAAACGGCTCCGGAACCATTCGATCCCGCTGGATCAGCTCCGCGCGGAAACGCAGGCGCAGCTCAAAACGCTTCTCGGGGCGGACGTTTACGGCGAAATCGCCGCGCTCCCGCCGTCGGAGATCGGCGGGGACTGCGTCGAAAAAATCAAGGATCATTCAGGCGGCCGGATCCAGAACGAAATCTGCCGGATGGTTATCCTGCGCGCGATTACCGATCAATGGGTCCATTACCTGACCGAGATTGAATCGCTCCGGGTCCGGATTTCGATGGAAGCCTACGCACAGCGGAACCCGCTTGTCGTGTACAAGACGCAGGCGGCGGAGCTGTTCAGTGAACTGCTGAAAAATATCCGCCGCGCGGTTGTTGAACGGATCTTTATTACCGCGCCGACGCTGGGAATGCTGACCGCCAGCGAACGTGTCAGCCTGAACGAGCTCCGAAAGGATCAGGAACGCGCGCTGCCGGCGGAGGAAGACCTGACGAAGGCTGAAGCGGACGAAGCGGAAGCCCGTCCGGAACCGGGCGGAAAACCGGAGGGCGGCGACGCGGAGGAGAAGCCGTCAACGGCAGCGCTGAAAAAGAAAAAGAAGAAGATGAAACGATGAGTTTTGACGTTTACGGTCAGGATAACGCGCTTTCCGTTCTCCGCGGGCATCTCCGCCGCGGGGAAACCCGGCATGCCTACCTTTTTCACGGCGCGCCGGGAACGGGCCGCCGGACGTTGGCGCTGCGGATGGCGATGGTTTTGAATTGCCTGAACCCGCCCGCGCCGGACGACTGCTGCGGGAGCTGCCGGATGTGCCGCCAGATTGCGGATATGCGTCATCCGGACCTGACAGTCGTTTCGACCGATACGCCCGGCGATATCCTGAAAATCGATGCGATCCGCGATTTGCAGCATACGCTGACGCTAACGCCGTACGAGGCGAGTTACCGGATCGCGATCCTGCTTCGCTTCGAGGAGGCGAATCCAGCTGCGCAGAATGCTCTGTTGAAAACGCTGGAAGAGCCGCCGGAACGGGTGAAGCTGTTTTTGACGGCGTCGTCGGAATCGGCCGTGCTCCCGACCGTTCTGTCGCGCTGCGAGCCGGTCCGCGTTCGTCCGATGCGCGTGGACGCGCTGATGGCGGCGCTGAGCGGGACGGCGGACGGCGCCGATCCGGACGTCGTACGCCGCGCGGCGCATCTTTCCGGCGGACGGGTCGGCTTCGCGAGAACGCTGATCGCGGATTCGGAACGGCTGGAAAAGTATGAGGCGGAGGCGGCCGATTTTCTGGGACTCTTTGCGCTGAATACGCGGGAGAGGTTCGCGTTTGCCGCCGCGTTCCGCGATACGCGGCGGCGGGGCGAGCTGCGCGCGCTGTTCCAGGTTTGGGAAACGGCGCTGCGCGATTTGTTGCTTGCCGCGGCGGATGCCGACGAGCGGGAGGTTCCGCTGTCGTTTATCGCGCTGCGGGAGAGGATTCGGAGCGCTGCGGCGGGGAAAACGCCTGAGTTTTATCGGGCGCGGCTGGAGGCGCTGCGCCGTGCGGCGCTGAACCTGAACGCGAACGTCAGCCCGCAGCTGGCGTTAGAGAATTTCCTGTTGCGGTTATGACGGGCGGCGCGGAAGCCGTGGTATAATCTTTTCGTCGTACCCTGCCTCGGTAGCTCAATTTGGACAGAGCAAAGCACTCCTAACGCTTAGGTTGAGAGTTCGAGTCTCTCCCGGGGTACTTTTTATCCTTTCTCGATCGGTACCCAGAGTTCCATTTTGTAATCGTCGGCGTACATGTCGCCGTTTCCGTATACCTCGAAATCAGGCGCGCCCGAATGACGATAGCCATGTTCCGGGAGGAACTCCTTCATGATAAACGCCCAGCCCGCATGGATGCAATCCGGGATTTTACCCGTCAATTCGACGACGGCGTATTCGGTCTCCGGGACGCTGAGGATTTCCAGCCCCAGCGCTTTCGCGAGCCCCTCGTCCCGAACGTCGTATCCCGCCAGGTAATTCAGGCTGCTCGGGTCCTGAATCTCGTAGCAGGCGCCGTAGCTCTGGCCGCTGCCGAGCGCTTCGAGCGTTTCTTCCGTGGCTTTCTCGAAGAGCCGGTCCCAGATTTTCGGGCATTCGCTCGATTCAATTCCTTTTGCGCCGATCCCGGCGATTTTGAAACCGGGTTTCCGTTGAATTTTTACGTTCATTTCATTTCCTCCGTTGACAGTCAGTGATAATTTGAGTTTTGAGTAGACCTTACCGTTCTTTCCTTTTCGAATTTCGGAAGGCGCGCAGCCATGGATCGCTTTGAACGCGACGGTAAACGCGTCGGCGGCGTCATATCCATACTTAACCGCGATATCGATGATCTTTTGATCCGTGGATAGAAGATCAAGCGCGGCCATCGTCATCTTCCGCCGCCGGATATACTCCTGAAGCGGGACCCCGGTCAGGATCGAAAAAATCCTGCTGAACATTGCGGCGGAATAGCCGGAGAGCTCCGCGATCTTTTTCGGCTCGATTTCTCCGTCTAAGGCTGCGTCAATGTAATCGATCGTTCGGTTAAAGGACTGGATCAAGTTCATAGCGTTTCCTTCCGTTTTTATTGGACCTCCTTATGGCTTCAGTTTAGCCAATTCGCCGTAAACGTTCCCGAGATTCTTCGTACGGGTTTTATCGGGTTGGTCCGTTTCAGGAGGAGTCTGATATCGTTTTTCAGCGCGGATCGTTTCCTGGCGCTGTACAGTTTATTTCAGGCTGCGGACGCGCTCGCCGCTGACGATGCCGATCCCGATCGGAACGCCGTTCCGATCCGTCAGGAACAGGTTCGTTCCCTTGGTTCGGACGCGATCGCTGCGTTGAAGCTCCTGTCCGCCCAGCCAGCGCTCGACTTCCGGCGGATCGAGCGCGATTTTTTCCGCCCCGATCTGTCCCCAGACATGCGTCGTCCAGTCGAAGTCAGCGACCCAGCCGACCGATCGTCGGGACGCGATCCGCATTCCCATCGATTTCGCCGGCAGCTCGGCGAATTCGCTCAGGATCCGGTTCGGGACCGCCCAGACTTCTTCATCGCGAAAAACCAGCGTGCCTTCCTTCGCCGCGACGTCGGCGGCCGCGTCATATCCGAACAGGTCCTCCAACGCCGCCGCGGTCTCGCGTTCTTCCGCCGTCGTTGGGAGGCGGTAACCGCTTTTTGTAAACGGCCGGAACGCGGGCGGAGACGAAGCGCCCGGCGCGGATTCCTTTTTAATCAGCAGCGCGGCGAAAAACCCCGCCGTTTTAAAGCGATGCGGCCAGAGGCGGACGGCGCGTTCCGTTCTTTGATCGAGCGTCGTATGCCCGAACGCGCTGATCCCCGGCGCGGGGCGTGGAAGACGGCGATGAACGTCAAGAATATCGATCGCGCTGCCGAAGCGTTTGAGCGCGCTGTCGACGACGGCCTCGTCCTCCAGCGGGGACAGCGTACAGGTAGAATAAACGAGCTGTCCACCCGGCCGAAGCGCGTTCAGAGCCGCCGTCAGGAGCCGGGACTGACGCTCCGCCAGCGCCGCTTCTTCCCGTTCGCTGATCGGGCGCATCGGATGCGAATCGATCGAGATCAGGCTTTGCATGCTGCATGGGGCGTCGAGCAGGATAAAATCAAACCGCTCGGGGAACCATTCGCCGATCCAGTCGCCCGAAAAATTCGTAACCAGCTGGTTCCTGGCTCCATAATTCTTTAAGACCTTCCGGAGCGCTCCGATCCGTCCCGCGCTGGAATCGTTCGCGAGAATCAGTCCGCGGTCGCTGCTGGCGCTGACGAGATGGGTCGTCTTTCCGCCCGGCGACGCCGCCATGTCCAGGATCAGCGGATTTCCCGCAAAGACGGAATCCTCGACGAGCGAAACGGGAAGCATCGACGCGCTGTCCATGATATAAAACGCTCCTGCGCGATGTTCCACGGTCGTTCCCGGCGCAACCGCCGCCTCTGTTAACCGATAGCCGGAGGCGCAGAATTCAACCGGGGCCGCGGTCCAGCCATAGCGCGCGGATAGATTGTCGATCGTCCCGAACGCGCTCTTCGCGGGGTTCAGCCGGATCGCGGGCGGAAGCGTCAGCGTCTGAGCCGCTTCACTCGCCGCCACCCGTTCGTCGTCCGGGATCAGCCGCTCAAAGCGCGCGAGCATCGTTTCGGAAAGCGGCTCAGTCGGCGCGGCGCGGCGGGACGATCGTTTCGATTTTTCAGCCATGCGGATCGCGGGTTATCGTTTCAGGACGTAAACAATTTCGTTTGGGTAACGGAGCTTCGTCGAATCCCAGCCGGCCGCGCTCAGGATTGCGTCGTACTCAGTCTCGAAATCGACGCTGGAGGCCGCGCTCCCGGAACGTTTCGCTTTCGCGGCGGGAGCTGGAAACGAGACGACCGCGAACGGGCTGCGGATTTCGTCGAAGACGCGCCGTCCCGCTCCCGTTTCGGAGCGCTCTAAAACCGGAATGATCTTCTGGATCAGGGTTAAATCAGCGTCGATATCCGGGGCCCCGTTCAGCAGGTTCCCCTGCAGCGCGGTTCCGGAAAGATCCAGGAACTGGAAAAAATCGTTGAGAAAATCGACGAGATCGAGCGGAAGATCGACCGCGGTGTAGTGAAGATCGCGGCCGTTGGGAATAAACGAAACGGCCGCGATCGGATTCAGGCCGCAGCCCAAATCCAGGATCGAACGAATCGGCGGGAGGCCGCTGAAAATTTCCTGATAATAGCGGCGGATAAACGGAAGCCGCTCTTTCGACGAAGCGTGGCGGCGGAGGAAATCGGCGGCGTAAAGCTGCCGTTCCTCGACCGGGCGATCATGAATCGCGTGGTCGCCTAACTGGATCGCGAGGTCGCGATACGAGTCTTCCCCGACGCGGAACGCGTTGACGGCCTGATGAATAGCATGTTTAACCGATTTAAGGATTTCCTTTTCGTCCGAGCTGGCTTTCGCCGCGTTGGAGACGAGCCGCTCGATGAAGCTGAGATCGAGCTCGCGATAATTCTTCGTATGGGTAAGCCGCTCGACGAGTTCGGAGAAGTCCTGCGTGGGTTCCATTTTTTCCTTTCTTAGCAGCAATATTTTTTAACAGCAAAGAGCCCGCAGCGGGCGGGCCATGAATCGTACGGCCTGAAATGATTCGGGTGATATAAAGGCGGTTCCGCGGGTTCGTCCGCGGAGGGTTCGACGCTCCTGACGTTTTCTGGTTTTTTCAGGATGCGGATAGAGGAGGTTGGCTTTTCCATGTCCGTTTTTCTATGGAATTGAAAGCGTCATTCCCGGAACGACCTGATCCGCGGAGGTCAGTCCATTCTGAACCGCGATCGCTTCGGGGGTGACGTCGCCGTAAACGCAGGCGATACTGTAAAGCGTCTCGCCCGCGACGACCGGGTGCTGCGCCGGATGCGGCGCGGAAACGCGTTCGCCGTACCGGTCGCTCAGCCAATGGCTGTTCTGCGGCAGGATCAGGTTCTTTCCCGCTCCGATCAGCGCTTCGTTCTCATACGTGATCCCGTTCATCGAATACAGCTTGATCCAATCCAGGTCATACCGGCGGGCGATGCATTTCGCTGTTTCGCCTTCCTGAAGCGTATAGAAGCCTGGCGAAGCGGCGCCTGATCCGGGCGTGGGAAGGACGGCGGGCGCTTCGCGCTCCGGCTCGTCCGCGGATGGAAAGATCCCGGGCGGGTTGGAGCCCGGAACAGGCGCGACGTTATAGCGGATCCAGACCTCTTTTGTCTCCTCAAACATGACCAGCCGTTCGGTATTCGGCGTTGCGTTGGAGAGAGATTGGATCGGGTCGGGGGTTGGCGCCGGTCCGCAGCCGCTCCCGATGAGCGCCAGTCCGATCAGGAGGCATCTCAGCTTCCGTGTCTTCATTTTGTTTCCTTGTCCGCGACGATCGCCGCGCCTTCGGCCGTCGGCCTTAAACTAAACGTCTCGGCTTCTGTTCCGCCCCTGGCGCAGGCTTCCGCCATCGCTTCGAGGATCGGCTCGATCGGCCGCATGCTGAACGCGACCAGGGATGGCCCCGCTCCCGACACGGCGCATCCGGCCGCACCTGCCTCTTTCGCGGCGGCGAGAATTTCGCGTCCCCCCGGGATCAGCGCCAGCCGGTATGGCTGGTGAAGCCTGTCGCGCATTGCGAATTCGAGCGTTTCTTCGTCGCCGCCGCAAAGCGCGGAGAGCAGGAACGGAATCCGCTGGAGGTTAAAAACGGCGTCGGCAAGCTCGACCCGCTTCGGGAGCGCGTTCCGCGCCTCCTCCGTCAGGATCGTCATCTTCGGCTTCAATATCGCGATTTTCCAGTTCTCGATCGGGTATGAAACGATCAATGTCCCTTCGCCTTCGCCGCCCGCCGCGCCGACCGTCAGTCCGCCTATCAGCGCCGCGGCGATATTATCCGGATGACCTTCGAGACGGGCCCCAAGATCGATGAGTTCCGGCTGAGGAAGATGAATCCCCATCGCTTCGTTCGCCGCGACCAGTCCGCAGGCGATCGCCGCCGCGCTCGATCCCAACCCGGACGCGGGCGGGATCCGGTTCCGGAGATGGAGCCGGACGGCGGAGGGGGCGGTTTTTCCGTTCTCTTCGCAAAGCAGCCTGAAGCTTTTCAGGATCAGGTTCTCCTCCGGCGACGCGCTCAGCGGAACCCTGTACCCCTCCTGCGTAACGGTCGTTTCTGAGACGTCGAACGAAAACTCGGCCTCGTTCCAGAGATCGAGCGCCAGCCCGAAAGCGTCGAAGCCGGGCCCTAAATTCGCCGTTGTCGCCGGCGCGCGGACGGTAAACGCTCTCCCGTTCACGGTCAGAGTCCCTTCATGATAAATTGGTAAATCCGGTTGAAGTCAACCGGGAGCCGGGTCGGCGCGGGGGCGCGCTGGGTGATAATATCCGGGTCCTTCATGCCGTGCCCCGTGCAGATCACGACGACGCGTTTCCCGCTGACGTTCAGCGATCCGGATTCGAGCTGCGCCTTGAGCCCGGCTAAACCGGCGGCGGAGGCGGGTTCAACCCAGATCCCGGCGGCCGCGAGCGTTTTCTGTGCGGAGAGAATTTGATCGTCGCTGACGGCGATAATTTTTCCGCCGGATTCTTCGGCGGCGGCGAGCGCCTGCTCTCCGCGGGCGGGATTCCCGATCCGGATCGCGGTCGCGACCGTTTCCGGATCCTCGACGACATGGCCTAAAACGAGCGGAGCGGCCCCGGCTGCCTGAACCCCCAGGATTTCCGGGAGCCCGGTTTTCCGTTCCGCGTTGTACTGCCGGAACCCGGCCCAGTATGCGGTAATGTTCCCTGCGTTCCCGACCGGAAGGCAGAGCAGATCCGGAGCGCTCTCCAGCGCGTCGCAGATTTCAAACGCTGATGATTTCTGACCTTCGATCCGATATGGGTTCAGCGAATTGACGAGTTCAATATCGCTTTTCTGGCTGATTTCAACGACGAACGAAAGCGCGTCGTCGAACGAACCGGGAATTTGAATAATTTCCGCGCCGTAAGCGAGCGCACCGGCGAGCTTCCCGGTCGCGACCTTCCCGTCGGGGATCATGACGATCGCGCGCAGCCCGGCGCGGTTCGCGTAAGCCGCCGCCGAAGCGGACGTATTTCCCGTCGAGGCGCAGATCACCGTCTTTTTCCCATTCGCTTTGGCCATTGTCAGCGCGGCCGTCATGCCGCGGTCCTTGAACGATCCGGTCGGGTTCATCCCGTCGAATTTAACGAAAAGCTCGAAGCCGCCGCCGAGACGCGCGGCGATTTCAGGAACGGGAATCAGCGGCGTATCGCCCTCCAGCAGTGTTACCGGCTCGATCTGTGTTGGAAGGTCTAAATATTTTCGATAACGATGAATGATTCCACGATAGGTCATGATACAATACTCCAGCTTCTTACAGGGTCAAAACACATGAATCGGATGGATCCGCGCGTTTCAGTTTAGTCTATTCTACTCGAAAAACAGTGGGAATCCGCGTTGAACCGGCGAAGGCCTGCGGAATGCGTGGGCGCGGTTCATGAAGCTTCGGCGCGGGCGTCGGCCCTGCTGGCGACGTCCTCAATCAGTCTTGAAAGGTCAACCGCGTTTTGGGGGTGATAACCGGTTTCCCCGTTTCTTTCTCCAGCGTTTCTTTCGCTGCCTTCGCTGCGTTGCCGCCGCGTTTCGAAACCTGGATATGTTCCTCGATTTTTTCCGGGTGATCCGCGTTCGTGATATTTTTCGTCGCGGCCTCTGCAAGCATGTTCAAAATCAACTCTGTGGATGACATATTGTCCCGCAGATTTTCTTTTTTCAGGTTTTTGAATTCTTTATACTCTCTCGTTGTCATTCCGCTCCAGGCTCTCGATATTTCGTTTGTCAGGATTGCGTATTCTTTGCCTTCTTTTACGCCATGATCCTGCCATGCGTCGGTCAGCTCTTTCTGGACCTGAATCGCCTGGAGCCGCTGATTGATCCACTCCCGGGAATAACCTTTTTCGAGATATGTCTGCAAAGCCCGTTCGATCGTTATCTCCGGATCGGTGATTTCGTCGATGCGTTCTTTCCCGACCTCCGCCAGCCACATTTTGAAGGGTTCCGCTTTCGGTGAGGGAATGGATTGGATGATTCGAAAGATCCCTTGTATGTCCGCGACGTCGGTTACCCTCATTTTTCCGTCAGGCGCTCTCATTTTCAAACCGTGACAATTTGTCACGGTTTCATTCCCTTCTTTTTTGAGGCGCTGTTTGAGTTTTCTCCAATAAGCTTGTGGATTAGCGCTTTCGGTTAATATTTCAATAATATCAATGACGCTGAAAAACCATTCCTCTTTTTCCCGGTCCCAGACTGAACGGATGCTCTTGCCTTCAAAGTGTTTAATTTCGTTATCCATCTGACTGCCTCCTGTTTTTTTGCATGGATTGTTTCCTGCCAGACGTATCAGGTCCGAAGAGTTTTCGACGCCGGTTGGGAACGTCATTCCTCCGATCGATTCATGATCTGTCGCTGCGGATTGGGGCAGGGTCTGCGGGTTCTGCCGTGCTGTCGGTTAATTTTACAGTATTTTCATCCATGCCGCGCCGGGTCATCAGCTGGCGGCCGCGATTGAGTGCAGTCCAGCTGAACAGGGTATGATTGATCTGGCGGCAGGGACCTGGCGCGATTATCTTTCGAGGAAAATGATTCATGCTGAACGAGAATAATGAAATTTGGATGAACGGCGAGTTCGTCCCGGCGGAGCGGGCGGTCGTCCCGTTCTTAAATAACACGCTGCATTACGGAATCGGTTTTTTTGAAGGCCTTCGCGCTTATCAGACCGATCGCGGCGTTCAGATATTCCGCCTCCGCGACCATATCCGCCGCTTATTCGAGAGTATTAAAATCGGCGGCGTCGTTCCGCTCCGCTTCAGCGAAGACGAAATTTCCGAGGCGGTTCGGGAAACCGTGCGACGGAACCGGCTGGGGGACGCGTATATTCGACCGCTCGCTTATTTCCAGGGCGATCATTTGGGGATGAGTATTACGCAGGGTGAGCTCAAGATCGGGATTGCGGCGTGGAACTGGCCGTCGTTATTCGACGAAGCGGCGATTCGCCGCGGCTTATCCGTCTGCGTCTCGTCGTTTTCGCGCATGTCCCATAACGCTTTCCTCTTAAAAGCGAAAGCCTGCGGGAACTATGTCAATTCGCTCTACGCGCACCATGAAGCCGTGACGAACGGGTATGACGAAACGGTCCTTCTCGACGGGCAGGGGTACGTTTCCGAATGTTCCGGGGAGAATATTTTTATCGTTAAAAAAGGCGCGATCCTGACGCCTCCGCCGGCGACGATCCTTGAAGGGATTACCCGTGACAGCGTCATGACGATCGCCCGGGACTTTGGCTATTCGGTAAACGAAAGCATGATTGCCCGCGACATGCTCTATACCGCCGACGAAGTCTTCCTGACCGGGTCCGCGGCCGAGGTCAACGCGATCACGTCGGTCGACCGGCGGACGATCGGTTCCGGCATGATCGGTCCGGTTACCGCTGAGCTGCGCGCCGCGTTCATCAAGACGATCCGCGGAAAAGGGACCCGTTCTGCTGAATGGTGCGACTATATATAGGAGGGGCCTCCTGGTAACGGGCGGATCGGCTGTCCGCTGATCTGTCGTTTCATCCATATTTGAATACGTTTCCCCCAGCGCGGGACCGGCATTTACAGCCTGAACCTCCTGGATCGCCTCGATCGTTTCTGGATTCGGGATTTCAATGATATATCAGATATCCAGGGAACCCTTTTACTGCGCGTACGCCGGTTGGGGGACCGGATCGGTCGTCAGGATCATCCCCGCCGCCATCGTTTCGTACAGCTGTCCGATCAGGTATTTTTTTCCTTCGAAAAATGTCCCGCCCTGATTCCCGGTCAGGATTTCCAGCGGCGGAACGATCACGTTCGCGGCGCTTCCCGCGCTGATATCGGTGAACGCCGTTCGCAGCGTCGTTTCCAGGTCGATCCGGACGCCGCCGAGCCAGTTCCCGTTCCAGTCGGCAGGCTTATCGCCCGCCGTCAGCACGCTGTAGCCGAGGTCGTTCGCCGCGGTCAGGAGCTCGGTCGATTTCGCGGCGTCGGAAACGAAGAGCGTATTAATCGGCCCTGCGGAGAATTCGGATAAGCGTCCGATCCAGTCGGACGGCGCAGCCGCGCCCGGAAGCGTTATCGTCAGCGGGTAAACCGTATATGGCGCGACGATCGCCTTGCATGGGCCGCAGAAGTAGCGCATTCCGTTCCGGAAGATTTCGGCGCTGCGTTCGCCGAGGAACGGATCGTCCGAAGCGAGAAGCGCCCCCCCGCGCCAATCGCGGGCGGTCAGGCCGATCGCGTATCCGGCGAGGTAGGTTTCAAACGTCGGGTCATAACGGATCGAATAAACGTTAGCGCCCGTTTCGGAGGGTTTTCCAAGAACGGCGATTTTGAGAGACGGATGCGCGGCGGCGATATCCGCTAATCCCTCCGGCGCCACCGGGAAAAACAGGAGCGAATCGCTGTCGTTGAGGCTCGACGACGCGGAAAACGCGTCGGTTTCGTGAATAAGAAACGGAAAATCCGCTTCATTAAATATTGTGCGCAGCTTTTCCAGCAGCGCCTCTTGAACCCCGCCGGTAACGAAAGTCAGGTCATGCCGTTCCGGAACGGCGGTCGCGGTCGGCTCGGGCGTAATCGCCGCCGCGGTCGCGGCCGCCGCGGCGAATTCGGCGGTTACGGTCTGCTGCGCTAACTGTGCGGGGTCGGGCGCGGTTGGCGTGTTGCAGCTCGTCATGAAGGTCAATCCGATCAGCGCGATCATCCCGCGGAATAGGACGGCGGCGCGGCGGTTTGGTCGGCGGTTTTCTTCGATTTGCATGCAGATTCCCTGTTCTCTGAAAGTAATGATCGTACTGTGACCTGCCCTCGGGGGGCGGCCAATCTGCACGATTATCTTGTATTATAATTTAGCGCAGGTCTTTCGACCGGGTCTGTCTGATGGGCATGATACCCGACATGCGCTGGAAACTGTCGGGTTTTGGTCTGCAAAGGGGTCTGATTTGAACGAAACAGAATTTGATTCCAAGGCGCGCGAACGCTATCGCCGGAGGGGAATTTTCGGCAATCCGGATACTCCGAAAAAAGTCTATTTAAATGAACTGGCGCATCGGCTTACGCCTTCGATCGGCGATTTTGCGCTGATTTTGTTCTGCGGGGTTTTGATGTCGGCTGCGATCTGGTTCAACGTTCCGGTTCTCCTGGTTCCGGTTTTCGCTTTCTTCCCGTTCATGGGTTCGTTTTTTGGCTTCCTGCTGGGGCTGACGGCGGGATCGTTCCGCTTCGCCCTGAAGGCGTTCGCGAACCTGCTGATTCTGATGGCGCTGTATTTTGCCGGGCTGTTCCTGATCGGGACAGCGGCGCAGAGATTCAATCTTTCGGTATCGCCGTTCTTCGGCGCATTTTTACAGCCGTCTGCGCTCCTGCTGTTTACCTGCGCTGTCTGCGTCTTTTTTTCGGTGACACGGCTCGTCGTCTGGAAGGAGCGGATTCCCGAATCCTTTTCGACGGCGGCGTTTGCGTCGGTCTGGCTTCCGTTAGGCGTTGCGGGGTTCATGTTCGGAACGGGATATGCCGAAGCGGCGACGGTCGCGCTGCGGACCGCTTTGATGGGGTTCGCGGTGAATCTTGCGGTGACGCTGATTGCGCTGTACCTGCATCGGTTATTTACGGCCAAGCCGGCCGCGTTCGTTCTTTCCCTGACGCTGTTGGCCCTCTCGGCTGGATGGGTTTTTCTCTGGCGCGGACCCGTTCTCGTAAGCGCTGGAGCTACGATCAATTCGATCCGTGCCCGCCTGAACGCGGAATCGGTTGAACTCGTCCCGGCTGGTTTGCCGGATTCGGCCGCCGCTTTGGTCGGGCCGGGAACGCTGCCCGGCGGAGCCGCTGGCGCGACGCTTCAGCCCGCTGACGTGGATCGTGAATCCGATTCCACGGCGGAAGTCACGGCGCGGCTGACCGCCGTGTCAACGACGACAGCGACGGTTTCCCCGTTCCCGACCGACGCTCCGGCGACGTTAGCTCCGCCGGAAAAAACGGCCGATACGACGACGTATGAAATGACCCGGTCGAGCGTTCAGGAAAAATTCGGGATTAAATTCCCGACGGGCTTAGGAAATGGCGAAACGCCTGCCCCTGCGGCGAGCGAGACTTCGGCTCTGTCGGCGACCGTCACAAAACCGGCGA
>CALIHP010000026.1 GCA_938020565.1 uncultured Anaerolineaceae bacterium
TTAACTTATCAGAGAAATTTGGAGATATTTTATCTGTTTTTAAATTTAAAAGAAATGTAATTCCTTCTTGAGGTGCTAATGGTTTTTGGTTTGTAAATTTTATTTCTCCATTTTCCTGTAAAATTTTATAATTTCTTTCGTTTATTCCTGCTTTTCCTATATAGATCTCAAATTTTTTAATTTCTTCATTTGTTATTGGTTGACCATCAGAAAATTTTATTGTAACATTAGCTTTTTCTATTGGAACTTTGCAAAATTGCGGTATTATATTAAAATATATTTGTTGAATATCTTCATGTTTAAAAATATCAGTATACATAGTATAAGTTATTTCATATATATTTTTAAGCTATGTTATTTTTTTATCTTTTGAACAATACGGACATAAACCGGCTCGGATTGATCCGCTTAGCTGCCTTCATTCTCCAGGATCAAATCGATCTATCCTAAATCCCTATATACAGCTGTTCAGGCTTCAAGTACAATTGTTTGTGAGACGCATCTTTTTTTCGTTAAATCTCGTCCGGGTGATATAGATTTATCGATAGGATGTATAATTTGAATGTTGATTGGATTTTCAGCGGGGAGTTCGCCGCAAACGGATTACCGAAACAGTTGTCCTTGGCGAACATACCGGTCCCCTGATCAGATTTGATATGGAACCGGTCCCAATCCCGGATCAGAAGAAGAAACCGGACTCGCGCGGCAAGTCCTGGCAGCTACAGGGTACAGAACGCTAATGACGGATCAAAAAACAAAACATCCCGGGAAAATTGTCCTGATCGAAGGGAAACAGACAAACCATCCTTCCTTTTTTCTGAGCCTGATCCAGAAAGGTTTCGACGTAGAAATCGCGGCGACCGGATCGGCGGCAATTCAGAAGATCGAAGAGGTCAATCCGATTCTGATCCTGATCGACGCCGCGTCGCTCCGGACGGCCAGCAATCGGATTATCTACCGCATCAAGCAAGTCGATCCCTCGCTCCGGGTTATTCTGATCATCGACGATACTTTGAAAGATAAAAAAATCTCGAATAAGGCTGATGTCGTCATGATCCTTCCGTTTACAATTCAATCTCTCATGAATCAGATTAATCTGGTCCTTTCGCTGACCGATCCGAACGTACGGGGAATCGGTCGGCTGATCTATAATCCAAAAAGCCGCGCCGTCTCAATTAACGGAAAAGTTACCGGATTAACGCCGATTCTTTCAAAAATTCTTGAGCTCTTCCTTGAGCAGCAGGGCCAGGTTATTCACCGCTGCGATATTTTCCGAAACGTCTGGGAGACCGACTTTACCGAGGACATGCGCACGCTCGAAGTCCATATTCAATGGCTCCGCAAAGCGATCGAGAAAGATCCCTCGAAACCGAAAATCATCCTGACCGAACGCATGGTCGGATATAAGCTCGACCCCAACGCATTGATGGATAACTAAGATTTGGGAAGGATTCGGCTGTCGAGTTGATCATGGATCTGTGCACGCCCGTGTTTTTTATTTAACTGATTGTTTATTGTAATATTATTGCCCGGCTTTTTGTCCGCAATCCTTATACCTTTTGGCAATTGACCGAACTGTCCGATTCGACCGCGAGGCGGATCCGAGGACTATTCGCCGGGAAGAAGGTTGAATTTCAGCCGCGTATACGCCGCGTTTTCCGGCCGGATGCGCAGCTCGTCGAGCAGCTCGTCAGGCCGCCCCATCGCAGAATCGCGCGCGGCCATTCGCGTCCGGAGCGAATTCGGCCCGATCGGATCGATCGTTTCGATCAGCCCGCGCAGGTCGTAAGCGCGTTTTCGCCGCGTTCGTTCAATCGTCGGACGGGCGAGGAGTTCCTCGATGCGCCCGCTGAGATCCGACGGAGCGTCAGCGCTGTCGATTTCAACGAGATAATCCGCCGTGTCGATAACGGTCGTCAGCGCATGCCCATACGGTTCGAGCGTCCGCAGCCCGGTGGCGCGGAGTCCGCCCGGGGCGGCGCGATTGATCCGGGCCTGAAGCTCTTCGGGCAAAGGGTTTTCGCCGCGTTCGGTCGGGAACTCGAACCAGAAGTCGATCAGCTCAGCCTCTCCGGTCCAGCCCAACGGAAGCGGCCAGGCGACGCCCATTTTAATTGTAGGATGGAAGCCTTGCGTGTAGGTCAACGGGATTTTCGCGCGCAGCAGAACACGGCTCCAGACACGCTGAAGCTCCAGGTGCGAAATGTACCGGAGGGGGCCGGATTTCGAAAAGGTAATCCGATACCGGATCATCGCGCTTCTCCGACTGGTTCGGCGGCTGGCCTGCCGATCACGGGGCAGAACCATTTCCGCGGGCTGGCGGCGGCCGGCTGGATCGAGCTGAACGCCTGATTCACGCCGCAGCCGTAGCACCCGGTCCTGCAATCGGGCTGGAGCTCGAACCGTTGGCTGCGTTCGTATTCACGGCGGAGCGTTCGTTTCGTGATCCCCGCGTCGATATGGTCCCAGGGGAAGACTTCGTCGGGGGTACGGAGGCGGGACGAATAGAAGAGCGGGTCAAGCCCGTTGGTTTCAAAGGCGGCGAGCCAGACGTCGAGCTTGAAATGATCCTGCCAGGCGTCGAATTTCGCGCCGTTCCGCCAGGCTTCGTAGATGACCTCCGCCATGCGCCGGTCCCCGCGCGACATCCAGGCCTCGAAAAAGGTCGCGTTCGGATCGGACCAGCTGACTTTTACGCCGGGCGTGCGCAGTTTTTCACGCAGGACGGCTTGTTTTGCGCGGATATTTTCCGGGTTATCGACAGGGGCCCATTCGAATGGCGTATGCGGCTTGGGGACGAAAGTGGAGACGCCGACGTTCAGCTGCGACCGTTTCCCGTGGATCCGCCGTCCAATCCTGATGACCTTGAGGCAGGTTTCTGCAATAGCTTCGACGTCCTCGATCGTTTCGCCGGGAAGCCCGATCATGAAATACAGCTTGATCGTCTGATAGCCGCGCGTGAAGATGACGTCAACAGTTTCGAGAAGCTGCTCCTGACTGATAGGTTTATTGATAATCGAACGGACGTTATCCGACGCGGCTTCCGGCGCGAGGGTAAACCCGCCGGCGCGTCCGCCGCGGAGCCGTTCGAAGATTTCTACCGAAAGCGATTCGATTCGAAGCGAAGGAAGCGCGATATTCAGTTTGCGTTCGACGTAAGTATCGCGGAGCCGGTCGACGAGCTCCTGAATTTGCGTATAGTCAGAAGAAGAAAGCGACAGGAGGGCGACTTCTTCGTATCCGGTTTCGTCCAGCGCCCGGTCGATCGCGTTCAGGACCTCGTCGACGGTGCGCTCGCGGACGGGACGGGTTACGAACCCCGCGTGGCAGAAGCGGCAGCCGCGTGAGCAGCCGCGCATGATTTCGACGGCGACGCGGTTCTGGATGACGTCGATCGAGGGAACGACGAAATGCTCCGGCGGGAGCGGGAGGATCGGGACGATCCGTTTCCGGATCCGTTTCGGAAGGCGGTCGTTGGCGGGGATCATCGCGGCGAGGGTCCCATCGGCGTTGTATTGGGGCTCAAAAAAAGTCGGGACATAGACGCCGGTGATTTCGGATAGCCGTTCAAGCAGCACGCGGCGGGGAGCGCCGCTCGACTTCCAGCTCTGATAAGCGCGGATCACGTCCGGGAAGGCTTCTTCGCCCTCTCCGATCACGAAAGCGTCGATAAACGGCGCCATCGGTTCCGGATTAAAGGTCGCGTGACCCCCGGCGATAATCAAAGGGTCGCCGTCGCCGCGATCTGCGCTTCGGATCGGGAGTCCGGCCAAATCGAGCATGTTCAGCAGGTTCGTGCAGAGCGATTCATAGGGAAGCGTGAAGCCGATGACGTCGAGCTCGGCAATCGGCGTTTTACTTTCGAGCGTGTAGAGCGGGATCCCGCGCGCGCGCATTTCGGCTTCCATATCGATCCATGGGGCGTAGACGCGTTCCGCCCAGATTTCCGGATCACGGTTGAGCTGGTCGTAGAAGATCGCCAGCCCTAAATTCGGGACGCCGAGATCGTAGATATCGGGGAAGGCGAGGGCGACGCGCGTTCGGACTTCGTCCGGATTTTTCCGGACAGAGTTATATTCGCCTCCGACGTAACGCCCCGGTTTTTCGATCGTGAGGAGGAATCGGTCTAAGTTTTTTTCGATATCGATTGGTTTCAAAAATGAGGTTCCTTCAGGGTCAGGTTCGTCGGCCGTCCGTCGGCCGACGGATAACTCTTAATTTCAGTAAACGCCCCTTCCGCGCGGACTTCGCCAACGGCAAGGGCCGGCTGAATTATAACGAAAAACATGAATATTCAGGGTTGGGATGAGAAAAGATTTGACGTCAGGACTTTTTGTAAATATAGCGCAATAGCGCAAAGCTGCTGAAATATCAGGAACTGGGCGCGATTTTTACAAAAAGCGGATTCACGCCTGCTGTGATCTGGCGAAATATCTCCATATTACAAATGGCAGGGATATCTATGATAAAGCTCCTGATTTCGAATGAGGCGGTGTTGAACCTATTGACGGAATGATATCAAAGTAGTAAATTTGATGATGAAAACAGTTTCATTGAAACTTGTGTCATATGTTGAGAGCAGCCGTTAATAATTTGTCAGTCAATCAGGTTCTTTGACGAATTACCGGAGCGCAGCGAAAAAAGATGGGGAAAACACCGACTATTTACGACGTATCCCGGATCGCCGGCGTCAGCACGACGACGATTTCACGCGTCCTGAACAAGCCGGAGATGGTGAACCCCAACACGCGACAGCTCGTCGAGCGGACGATTCAGGCGCTGGGGTATAAGCCGCTGGTCGAAGCGCGGCTGCGCAACAGCTCGGGCGTGACCCGGATTTGCGTCTGCGCTCCTCGCTTTACCGACAGCTCGTTTGTGCACCGGCTGCGCGGGGTTACGACAGCGCTGGAGGGGGATCCGAATTATGAACTGCAGGTTTTTTCGGTCGGGTCAAGGGTTCAGTTTGACCGTTTTCTGAATTCGCTGCCGATTCGCGGTCTGGATGGGCTGATCCTCCTTTCGATTCCGATCGAACCGGCTCAGGTTGAAAAAATCCTGTCGAACGCAGTCCAGGCAACGTTTGTAGAATTTTATTCGAACGCGGCTAATTGTATTGTAATCGACGATGTCGCCGGCGGAAAACTGGCTGGGAATCTGCTTCGGGAGAGCGGGCGTCGGAAATTCGGCGTTGTGGGCGAATGGACGCAGTTCGATTACAGCGTTTATCCGAACGAAAAAAGGCGGCGCGGCTATCTGGAAGCGTTGAACGAATATGGGTATCGGGTCGATCCACGCTACGATTACGACGTTCCCTGCAAGGTTTACAGCGCGTACGACCGTTTTCTGGACGTTTTTAAAAGCGGCGATTTCCCGGAGGCGATTTTCGCGCTTTCCGATGACCAGGCGATCGGGATCTGCCGTGCGGCGCGGGAATGCGGCGTGCGGATTCCTGACGACCTGGCGATTGTCGGGTTCGACGATATTGAGCTGTCCGAGTATTTCGGGTTGACGACCATCCGGCAGCATCTTGGCCACAGCGGCGGTCTGGCGGTCGAGCTTCTTAAAAAGAAGCTCAGCGCGCCGGAAACCGTTCCGCAGATCGTAAATTTACCGTTGGAGCTGATCGTGCGGACGACGACATGAGTCGGAAGCCGATTCGCCGTCAGGGAGAAACAGTCGGCTGCGATTGTTTGAAAAAAATAAGGAGTCAATATGAAAAAATCTTTATCTGTATTGTTGGCCTTGGCGTTGGTTTTCAGCGCAATCATGGCGGTATCCGCACAGGATAAGACGTACCTCGAACGCGCCTACGACGGCGAATTCAAAGGAACCGAAGTTATTTTTGACGGTCCGTTCATGGACAGCGATCAGGTTCTTTTCGAAGAATCGATCGCGGAATTCGAAGAGAAAACCGGGATCGATATCGTTTATATCGGCAACAAAGATTTCGAATCGACGGTCCTGATGCGCGTTGAGTCCGGGAATGCCCCGGATATCATGGACTTTCCTCAGCCGGGCCTGATGGCGAATCTTGCAAAAGGCGGACATCTCGTCGACGTTCGCGAAATCGTTTCGGAAGATTGGCTGAAGGAAAACTATTCGCAGGCATGGCTCGATCTGGCGATGACGCCCGGTCCTGACGGCGAAGAGATGATGGCCGGGATCTGGGCGCGCTTCAACGCCAAGTCTCAGGTTTATTATCGCCCGGCGGTCTGGGCGGACGCCGGATACGAAATTCCGGAAACCTGGGACGAGATGATCGAGTTGTCAAAGCAGATGGTTGAAGACGGCGAAACGCCGTGGTGCGCCGGGATTGAATCCGGGTCGGCGACTGGCTGGCCGGGAACGGACTGGATTGAAAATATCATGCTGCGTACAACGTCGCTCGAAAACTATGATAAGTGGACGAAGGGCGAGCTGAAGTTCGACAGCCCGGAGGTCCGCCGCGCGATGGAGCTGCTCGGGGAAATCTGGTTCACGGACGGATTCGTCTACGGCGGCCGTGAAGCGATCGCGGCGACGAACTTTGGCGAAGCGGTGAAGCCGCTCTTCTTTGAGACGGACGGCTGTATGATGTACATGCTGGGGAACTTTGTCACCGCCTTCTTCCCGGATGGACTGACGCCGGGCGTGGATTACGACGTTTTCTATCTCCCGCCGATCGACAAGGAATACGGACGTCCGTATCTGGGCGGCGGCGATATCTACGGCGTCGCCGTGGGTCATGACCGCGACGAGGTCAAGGCTGCGCTTGAATTCTTTACGCATGGCGAATCGCTGAAGGTCTGGCTCAGCAACGGCGGCGCGCTCTTCCCGGGGCGTGACGCGGATCCGGAATGGTACGCGAACGCGACCGACGCGAAAATCGCCGCCATGGTCGACGAAGCGACTTCGTTCAGCTTCGACGGCTCGGACCTGATGCCTGCCTCGGTTGGATCGGGGACGTTCTGGAAAGGGATGACCGATTATGTCACGGGTTCGGACCTGGACATGGTGATCGGGATTATGGATTCTGCCTGGTAATCCGGCGGAATACAGAGAAGAAAGGGATGCCGGCCCAGCGCCGGCGTCCCTGTTCGACCTCTTGCCGGTGCGGGCGCTGGGCTGGAACCGAACTGAAAAGAGGAGTGGTTTGACGGGGACGGAAGATGTCGTCCCGATTATCGTTGGGTCAGCGTTTGACTCGGATTTTGACTTAAATGATCGGTTATGTTGGGCGCGGTCAAAGCGACTGGATCGGCGTGGGTTGAAAAGACCTGGTTCTTTTCCCCGGCGGGGAGTTTGGGCGGGCAGCGCCGTCGGAATTGATTGGATCAGATTGGAGGTTGCGGATGGCTATGGTCTCATACAAGGATCAATCTTCCAGGTTAACGCCGTTAACGCTCGTTAAAATGATCGGCGTTTTAGCGTTGATTGTCGTTATTTTTATCGGCGGGCTAAAGGTTAACGACTACCTGGAAGCGAAGGAAATGAAAGTCGCGAACGCGATTTTTATGGTTATCTGGGGCGTCGGCATCGTCGCGCTTTTCTTCGCCGGGACGAACTGGGTCGTTGAGCAGCTTCCGGCGCATATTACGTCACTGATTCAGCCGTATCTATTTGTCGGGCCGGCGATTGCGATCCTGCTTTGGGCGCTGGCTCTTCCGACGATCCGGACGATGATCTATTCTGTCAAAGACGCGGACGGGGTCCATTGGATCGGGGTCAACGAGGCGAGCGCCGCCGGAGCGAGTCTGACGCCGATTCTGGTTCAGGCGCTGATCAGCGTCGCGATCCTGATCGTTTTATGGCTGATCTGGCGGACGGTCGAACGCCGAAAGATCGGCGGAGCGGCGGCGAAGGGAGGTCTCTTCAGCTCGCAGGCGCTGAAGGTCACGGTCGTCGTCGCAGCGATCGTCGTCGTTTTCGTTCTCCCGGTCGTCATGGCGATCCGAAAGGTGTACGAGGCGAACGGGTTGTCGGTAATCCCGATCTTCGAGAATTACGTTTTCGCGTTTACCGATTTGCAGATGCTGATCGTGTTCCGCAATAACCTGCTCTGGCTTATTTTCGGAACGTTCCTCTCGGTTTTTCTGGGACTGCTGATCGCGACGCTGGCGGACCGGACGGATCACGAAAAGTTCTTCAAGACGATTATTTTCATGCCGATGGCGATTTCGTTCGTCGGCGCGGGCGTGATCTTCAAGTTTATCTACGATTATAAGGGGCAGGGCGCCCAGATCGGACTGCTGAACGCGATCATCGAGCTGTTTGGCGGGACGACGCAGGCCTGGCTCCAGGTCCCGTTCTGGAATAATTTTGCGCTGATCGTGATCATGATCTGGCTCCAGACGGGCTACTGCATGGTCATCCTTTCGTCGGCGATTAAGGGAATTTCGGACGATCTCCTCGAAGCGGCCCGGATCGACGGCGCGAACGAGTTTCAGATTTTTTTCCGGATTATTATTCCGGTGATCAGTGGGGCGATTGTCGCCGTGACGACAACGGTCGCGATCTTCAGCCTGAAGACGTTCGATATTGTCCGGTCGATGACCGGCGGACAGTATGGGACGAACGTGATCGCGAACGAATTCTTTAATCAGCGTTTCCTGTATTACAACAAGGGACGGGCGTCGGCGATTGCGGTCGTTCTGTTGATCCTGGTTATTCCGGTCATGATCATGAACCTGAAGCAATTTAACGAAAGGAAGGCGTTCTGATGGCGGCGAAAACGAAAAGCTATGAATCGCAGAAGCGCATGGGGCAGTTCTTTGTGAATCTGGTCCTGATCCTGATCGCGCTGATTTTCTTTGTCCCGATTTTCGGAATCTTCGTGACGTCGTTCCGCCAGTCTGAAACGATCTTCAATTCCGGCTGGTGGGAATTCTTCCCGCATCGTTCCTGGATCGAGGTCATGGAGCTGAAGCTCCCGGAGGGCCAGCAGACCGGCGATGTCATGACGTTTACGATGGACGATGGAACCGAGTTTACCGGCGATTACCAGTCGCTTAAAAACGGCGTCACGGTTGGGAACTACCGTGGAACGTATCACGGCGCGAAACGGACGCGGACGCTTAAAGTCATGGAAAAGCGCTGGGTCGGGTTCGATTTGAACCTGACGCTCGAAAACTACCGGAACGTTTTATCCGGAAAAGCGATCCAGTATAAAGGCGCGGACGGATCGCTCCTGACGCGGAACGGTTCGGACCTGAGCAATTCGTTCCTGAACTCGCTGACGGTTACGATCCCGGCGACGATTATTCCGATCCTGATCGCGGCGTTCGCCGCTTACGGCTTCGCCTGGCTGAATTTCCGCGGGCGGAAGCTGATGTTCACGGTTGTCGTCGCGCTCCTCGTCGTCCCGCTCCAAATCGCGATTGTTCCGGTTCTTCAGGACTTAACCGCGGTCAACCTGACTGGGAAGTTCCTGGGAATCTGGCTGTCGCATACCGGGTTCGGGCTTCCGCTGGCGATCTACCTGCTTTTCAACTATATCAGCACGATCCCGCGCGATATCCTCGAATCGGCGTTTATCGACGGCGCGTCGAACTTTACCGTCTTTACGCAGTTGATTTTACCGCTGTCGATTCCGTCGATCGCCTCGTTTACGATTTTTCAGTTCCTTTGGGTCTGGAACGACTATCTGGTTGCCTTGGTTACATTGGGCGGCGGGAAGAATGAGGTCGTGACGCAGACGCTGGCGAACATGGTCGGGACAAAGGGCAACGACTGGCACCTGCTGACGTCGGGGGCGTTTATCTCGATGGTTATTCCGATGATCGTTTTCCTCTCGCTTCAGCGTTACTTCGTTCGCGGCATGATGGCGGGGTCGGTCAAGGGTTAGTTAATCGTTCGCTTCCGCCGAGGGTGAAAGCTCCGGGGCGGGCGACAAAAAATATGAAGGGTTCCCGCGTCGATCGCGATTCGGGAATTTCGCGGGAGCCCTGTTGATTCGGTTGATTGCGCGCGGACGATCCGGTTCGTGGAGAAGGTTGTTTCTTTTTCTGTCAGGTATTTCCCTGAAAGGTTTGCTTTATGAGCGTTGAATCGAATTGGTATCAAAACGCGATTTTTTATCAGGTCTATCCCCGCTCGTTTATGGATTCGAACGGGGACGGATACGGCGATTTTCAAGGGCTGATCTCCCGGCTCGATTATATCCGCGGGCTGGGCGTCGATTGTATCTGGCTCCAGCCGACGTATCCAAGTCCGCTCCGCGACGACGGTTACGATATCTCGGACTATAAGGGCGTCTACGCTCCGTTTGGAACGATTCAGGATTTCAAACGCCTGGTTCATGAAGTCCATGCGCGCGGGATGCGACTGATTTCCGATTTGGTGATCAATCACTGTTCCAGCGATCATCCATGGTTCCAGGCGGCGCGAAACGACCCGTCATCGAAGTATTTCGATTATTTTGTCTGGAGCGACAATCCGAAAAAATACGCCGAGGCGCGGATTATTTTCGTCGATTCGCAGTCGTCCAACTGGGCGTATGACGAAAAGGTCGGAAAATACTACTGGCACCGTTTCTATCCGACGCAGCCGGACCTGAACTTCGATAATCCCGCGGTCCGCGAGGAGATGAAGGACGTGCTGCGGTTCTGGCTGGATCTTGGGATCGACGGTTTTCGCGCCGACGCGGTCCCGTACCTTTATGAACGCGAAGGAACGAACGGAGAGAACCTTCCGGAAACGCACGCATACCTGAAGGAGCTCCGGAAGCTGATGGACGAGGAGTATCCGGGGACGATCCTGCTTTGCGAAGCGAACCAATGGCCCCGGGACGTCCGCGCGTATTTCGGCGACGGCGACGAATTTCAGCTCGGTTTCCATTTCCCGCTGATGCCGCGCGTCTTCATGTCGATCGGGAAGGAGGACGTGTCGTCGCTGGTCGAGATTCTGAACGCGACGCCGGCGATCCCGGCGAATTGCCAGTGGTGTACCTTCCTGCGCAATCATGACGAGCTGACGTTGGAAATGGTCAGCGAGGAAGACCGGCAGTGGATGTGGAATTTTTATGCGCCGGATCCGGCGATGCGGATGAATCTGGGGATACGGCGGCGTCTGTATCCGTTGATGGAGAACGATCGGCGGCGTGTTGAGTTGGCGTATTCGCTGATCTTCACGCTTCCGGGGTCGCCGGTCCTGTATTATGGCGACGAAATCGGGATGGGGGACGATATTACCCAGTTCGATCGGAACGGCGTGCGGACGCCGATGCAATGGGACGCGACGAAGAACGGCGGTTTCTCGACGGCGGATACGACGTATCTTCCGGCGATCCGCGACGGACGTTACGGCTACCGGAGCGTCAACGTCGCGGCACAGTCCGGCGATCCGGATTCGAACCTGAACCGCCTGAAGCGCATGATCGAGGCTCGTCGGGCTTCGGAAGCGCTGGGATGGGGAAAGCTGGAATGGCTTACGAGCGGGGCGCCGCTTCCGGTTCTGGCTTATCGGCGGACGACCGGCGGCGATACCGTGATCGCGGTTCATAACCTGACGGGAGAATCGCGGCCTTCCGAGCTGGAAGCGGAGGACGGGGTTTATCAGGATTTATTGGATTCAGGCATGGCCGTCACCGCGGAGAGCGGAAAGCTTCGGCTGACGCTGGGTCCGCGCCAGTTTTATTGGCTTAGAAAGGTTGGATAAATGATCTACCGGTACCATCAATTCGATCAGTACGACGGGCGGGAAACTGCGGCTGCGGTTTTCGAGTCGATTGTCGCCGCCTTCCCGCAGGCGCGCAAGCGATTCGTCAAGCAAAACGAGCGGTATTGGCGCGAGTTCGTCGAACGGATCCAAACGTATCTTCCGCCGCTGGCGATTAAGTATTTCGAAATTTATCATGACTGCGCCGAGGCGTATCCGATTTTCCGGACGCTGGTTTCGTCGCTGATTGACAGCTGGATGGAGCGTCCGGAGACGTTAAAAAAACGGGATCACGCCCGCGAAAAATCGGCGGACTGGTTCCGTTCGAACGAGATGGTCGGCGGGGTCTGCTACGTCGATTTGTACGCCGGAACGCTGAAACAGCTTATCAAGCGGATCCCGTATTTTAAAGAATTGGGGCTGACCTACCTGCACCTGATGCCGATTTTCCGCTGCCCTGCCGGCGAAAACGACGGCGGATACGCGATCAGTTCGTATCGCGAGGTCAATCCGCGGCTGGGATCGACCCGCGACGTCGCGAAATTAGCCGAAGCGCTCGCGGACGCCGGAATTATTCTTGTCATGGATTTCGTTTTTAATCATACCTCCGACGAACATGAATGGGCTTTGAAAGCGAAGGCGGGCGACCAGCGGTACGCGAATTATTACTGGATTTTCGAAGACCGGACGATCCCGGATCAGTTCGAAGCGACGCTCCGCGAAATTTTTCCAGATGAGCATCCGGGCGCATTTACCTATTTCCCGGAGATGGGGCGCTGGGTCTGGACGACGTTTCATTCATACCAGTGGGATTTGAATTATCAGAATCCCGAAGTTTTCGTCCGCATGATGGAAGAAATGTTGTTTATTGCGAACCTCGGCGTTGACGTTCTTCGGCTTGACGCGGTTGCCTTTATCTGGAAAGAAATGGGAACGACCTGCGAAACGCGCCCGAACGCGATGAAACTGATTGAAGCGTTTAATCTGACCGCGCGTATTGCCGCACCCTCGATGCTCTTCAAATCGGAAGCCATTGTCCATCCGGATCAAGTCATCCAGTTCATCTCTCCTCAGCGTTGTCAGTTGTCCTACAATCCGTTGCTGATGGCATTGTCATGGGAGGCGCTTGCGACGCGCGACACAAAGTTGTTGGCGCTTTCGATGGCGACGCGGTTTGCGCTTCCGGATCACACGGCTTGGGTCAACTACACGCGCTGCCACGATGATATTGGCTGGACGTTCTCGGACGAAGACGCCTGGTCGGTTGGGATTGATCCTCAGGGGCACCGTGCCTTTCTGAACCGGTTCTATACGGGGCGCTTCCCCGGTTCATTCGCTAACGGGCTCCCTTTCCAGGAAAATCCGAAAACGGGCGATTGCCGGATCAGTGGGATGATGGCGTCCCTTTGCGGACTGGAAAAGGCGGTCAAGGAGCATGACCCAGCGCAAATTGATTTGGCGGTTGGGCGAATGACCGTTCTTTTCGGAGTTGCGTTGACAATTGGCGGAATTCCGCTTCTCTATCTCGGCGATGAATTCGGTTTGACGAATG
>CALIHP010000027.1 GCA_938020565.1 uncultured Anaerolineaceae bacterium
GATAGCGATAGCGAATAACCAGATAATCGCCCACACGATATATACGAGAAATGACAATGCATGCTGCCAGCCCGGAGCATTGGTTCGATTCAGCCTTATCGTCAACATAATTGGACAAATTAACACCCAAAGCAATCCATTGCAAAGCTCCAAAAGAAAGGTTTTGGTAATGAGGAGATATTCCATCAATGAGTTTTTAGCCGTCCGTCGAGGAGCCCGGGGTCTGCCTGATTTCGGTGTCTCTATTCTACCGGACTGTGCTTTTGTCGTTCGCGCGCGCGGCGCTGCGATTCGCAAGCCACAGAAAAGACATTCGGTACTTCCGGCAGGATTCGAACTTCCGCAATATGGGCAACTGACGTAATCTTGCATGTTGGGAACTGCTCCTTTCTTAGCCTTGACAGATTAGAAATATCGTTCTAAAATAGGCCCCGTAGAACACGAATTCAATATCATTTGATGGAGGCAATCATGCAGATTAAATTCAAACGCTGTCAAAAAAACCGATATATATTTGAAATCACACTGTTTCGATTGCGGTTTACTCATATTATAGAATTTTTCCCGAAATTTAACGACGGATAATTTATCTTACTTGTTTAGTTTGAATTCGACAAAGTCGAGAATAGCTTCCTGGTCATACTTAGACAGCTGCCGGAACATATGCAGAAGCTGCTCCTCTGCTTCTGTTTCTTTTGACATTTTCGGTATAATGCCAGCTGCCGATAGGACTTTCGACACAGGTATTCGGAAAGCTTTTGCTATCCCAATAACACTATCCAACCCCAAATCATTTTTCTCATTGATTATGTTGCTAATAGCACCTCTGGTTAGCCCACTTGACCGGGACAAATCTGATTGAGACCATTGGCGCTTATCAAGTTCTTCTAATAACCAATTTGAAAAACTACTTTCCATAGCTGACATTATTACATAAGGCGTGTATTTTTTGGTAATCACTATGTATTTCTCCCTTGACAAATATGGCGAATAGCCGTATACTGTCAATTGTAAAATACAATATGATCAACAGAGGATACGGAAAAATGCATAACCCAGAGACAAAGAAAGTAATTCACGTGAGCAATTCGGGATCGACGCGAAAGCTCGCACTGATTGCAGATGAAGATAAACGCACCTTACGCGCAACAGTTGAAGTCCTCATCGAACAGGAATGGGAACGGCGGCATCCAGAAGCAGTCGAAGCAAAAAACGGGGTGCAAGAATGATCGCGGTAACGTTCGAGCAGATTCGCGACGTCGACGACGCCTGCCCGGTGAGCTGGGACGAAATCAAACGGTTCATTCTTGCGATGGACGAGAAATATCCAACGTTGCTGGATGACTGCAAGGTTGTTGAGGTTGGATTATGAGCTTCCAACTCGGCGTGCACCGTTTTTATCGGGAGCTCGTTCCCGGGCATCGGTATGTGTTTATCGGGAACAACCTGTACGAAGTTATCGGCTTATTTTTCCCGAAGGTAATCCCTGTTCCAGTCTACGAAGTCAAATCGGAAGATGAAGCCAAGCACGTCAAGGAAGCGCTCTGGCGACGCGGATTCGTGGTCGATTTTGAGGATCGCTACGAAGGCAAGCTCCGTTGGACGGAAGAATCGGAGGCTGCATGATCGGCGATATCTGGTCGCAGTACCCGGATTACGACGGGTATCGGGGAAGCGAAGAGTATGACGCGGACCGTCGGCGGGAACGGATGATGTCCGAGGCGGAGGCGGAGGTTGCCGCGCTGCTGGGCGAGACGGACCGGACGGCGGACGATATCGCGTTTTGAAAGGAGCAAAGATGAAGGACGAGTATATCGAGCGAATCAGCGAGTACGAGGCGCGGGCGGAGACGGCGCGGCTGCTGGCGTCGCACTGGAAGCGGGACCTCGAAGAGGCGCGAAAAATCATCGAGGACGCGCCGCGGCTGATTGCAATGTTCGAGGCGCAGGAGCGCGAGGCGATCAGCGAGATGCGGGCGTACGCAAAGGAGATGGGCTATGCGTAAGACGGATTTCGCGGTCGAGCTGGCGGAAAGCGTCGACGCGCTGGCCGAGTTGAACCGGTCGATTATGGTGAAGATCGCGGGGGATATGAAGTATCAGGCGGTTAGCGACGCGCTTTGCTGCGCCGCGAATTATATGTCCAACGCGCTTTTGAAGGCGTACGCAATCGCAAACGAGGAGGCGAACCATGAAAACGTTGAATGACCATGGATGGAAAACAGAAGAGGCCCGAAGCGAGTTCGAGAGCGGGTTTATCTCCGGGATGGTGGTTACGGTTCTTGTCGCGGGGATTCTGATCGCGCTCGCGTATCTCGGGAATGGGATTATTTGAATGGTATGGGCGCGGTTAAACGAAAAGGCCCGCAAGGAGAAGCGAGCCTTCCGCGGGCCGAAGCCCATACAAATCAACTGAGAGGAGTATATCATGGAAAACCAAACAGTGACAAGGGCGATTACGCCCGTCAATCAGACTTCGCGGAAAATCGACGCGATCAGGTCATACGGAAACGCGCCGGCGAATTTGGCGCAGTTTGCCAATCTCGTCGGCAAGGACGCGCCCGGTTATATCGGATCGGCGTTATTGGCAGTACAGATGTCGCCGGCGCTGCTGGCTTGTACGCCGGAATCGATTTTTTCGGCGGCACTTCGCGCCGCATCGGTAAAGCTGAGCTGCGATCCATCGCTTGGACATGCGTATCTCGTTCCGTTTAAGCGAAACGGGGTTGCGCAAGCAGAGTTAATTATTGGATATAAGGGACTTTATCAGATTGCGTTGCGATCCAATACTTACAAAACGGTCAACGTCTCCGTTATCTATGAGGGACAGAACGTTGAAATGGACTACGTGACGGGCGATATCAAGGTTACCGGACGCCCGATGAAACTGATCCAGATCGGCATTCTCGGCTACTTTCAGCTGATTGATGGATATTCAAAGGGTATATATATGACGATTAAGGAAATCCACGACCACGCAAAGAAGTACAGCCGCGGTTATGAAAAAAAAGACGGGGTCTGGAAGACGAATCCTGAGGCAATGGAAAAAAAGACTGTCCTGCGCCTGCTTTTGACGCGCTGGGGGTATTTAGACCCGATGGTGAACAGGCTGCTGATGTCCGAAGACGATCCGGGCGAAGAAATAGAAACCTGCATCGAAAACGCCGAGGCATTGGACGGCGAAGCGATTGACGTCACGTCATTACCGAAGGCTGAATTTAAACAGATCGAGTTCGACGAGGACTGGGAAGAAAGCTATCTGAAAAGCGTTGTGCGTCCTGAAATCATTATGGATTTAGACGAAGCTAAAGCATATAAGGATGTCAAAGGAAATACATATGGGGAAAAAACGATCGCCCAGCTGGCTAATTTCCTGCCAAAGATCGACAAGGCGATTTTGGAAGCCTCCGATGTCGAGGTAAGACAAAGCCTTGAAATGCGCCGGAACGCGATACTGACGATCTTGAATGCGGAAAAAGAAGCCCGCGGACTTGATCTCAAAATGGAAAAGTTCTTTTAGATGGAATATGTCACGCGGCGCGGGGCCGGGATTACTCCTTTTTCCGACCCCGCACGGAAAGGAATATTGCAATGAGTAATGTGATTTTCGCCAACTCGAAAGCGTTTAAGGGGCTGTAATGCTGGCGGAGGTGACGCTTATCGGGCGGATCGGACGCGACGCGGAGCTTCGGTACACGCCGGGCGGTCAATCGGTCGCGGCGTTCTCGCTGGCGACGAGCAAGAAGAAGAAGACCGAAAACGGGACGAAGGAGCTGACGACGTGGTTCCGTATCAACACGTGGGGAGCGCTGGCGGACTTCGCGGCGGAGCACTGCAAGAAGGGGGCGCTGGTCGCGATTCAGGGCGAGCTGGATTCTGACCCGGAGACGGGCGGGCCGCGGATGTTCAAGCGGAAGGACCTGACCTGGGGCGCGACGTTCGACGTTACGGCGACGAAGCTGCGCATGATCCAGTACGCTGAGGCGGAAGCAGTACAGGGAGAAATCCCGTTTTAGGAGATTGAATTTATGGCATGGGGACGAACGAAAGACAAGCATTATATTCAACGGACGAATTATCAGATTATTGCGAAGATCGCTTCGTACGAGGACGAAAAGGGATTGGTCGAGATCAATATTGTCAGCTGGTTCCAGAAGCTTCTGGTTATCGATATCCGGCGCTGGCAGAACGGGGAACCGCAGCGGGGTTTTATCTGCTACCCCGGGGACTTCGCGAAGCTGGCAGAGGCGATTCGAGGGATCGATCCGGAGAGGATTCAGGATTTCCAGTCGGACGACGACGACACGGACGAGGTTTAGCACACATCATAGCGGACGGGCGGCGGGTTTGAATCTCCTTTACCGCCGCCCGGCGCGGGGAGAAACGAAATGAACACAGAAGAAAAATTGAATAAGTTGTACGAGTTAAAAACTGTAATGATAGAGACGGAAGAACGGAAACAGGCGGAGATCGATACGATCCTGACGCCGGAGATTCTCGCGCAGGTTGAAGAAATCCGAAAGAAATGGGCCGACACGGCGGAGAGCATGACGGCTGAGATTGCGGAGCTGGAGGCCGATATCAAGGCGGATGTATTGTCCTGCGGCGAAACGGTCAAGGGCAACAAGCTGATGGCCGTCTGGAACAAGGGACGGGTCAGCTGGGACGGAAAGAAGCTTGACGGTATGCGCGCGCTGATTCCGCAGCTGGATACGGCGCGGAAGGTCTCAGAGCCGACGGTCGCGATCCGGGAAGTGAAATAGAGATGGGCGGGGAGACCCGCCCTGAAAGGGAGATTAAGGATGTGGATTAAAGATACAGAACGGGGACGGATTATCAATGCTAAAAAAATTGACGAAATACGGCAACGTCGTAAATCAATCAGCATTTATCAATCTGGAATTCCTGACCCGATTTATACCAGAGATTATGTATCTGAACAGCAAGCGGCGTATGCTTTTGGCATTATCAGCAATGCGCTCTTCGAAAAGACTAATATTGAGATACCGAAATAGCCATGACAAAGATCGCGATCTCATCGATTCAATGCATGCGCAAAATCGAGCCCGGCGCTAACGTCTGGCGGGAGTTCAACGCCAGTTTTCAGAATGCCGATTGCTCCGTAGCGCAGGTTATGGACGCGATCTACAACGGCTATCCGGTTACGACACAGCTCAAAGCGCCATGGCGGACTTCCGAAAACTACCTGATGGGCCAGCATTTGGCGCTGGACTTCGACAATGAGGATAAGACCAGCACGATTGATTATCTTATTAAAGATAAATTCATTGATAAATATGGAACATTTATTCATACGACGATCAGTCATAAGCCGGAAGCTCCGCGAGCAAGGGTCTTTTTCATTCTCGACCAGCCGATTCATCAGGCTAAGAATTACACGCTCGCGGCTTCCGCGCTTATATGGCTGTTTGGGACGGCTGATCCGCAATGCAAGGACGCTGTCCGCTTCTTCTACGGCGCGCCAGGGTGCGATTTCGAGTTCATTGGCGGTTTCCTGCCCTTAGACGTTGTAAAGGGCATTGTCAAGCGCTATCAGGAATCTGGCGCTAAGGAGATGAAGCTTGCAACGCAGGAATATAAAGCGCCAGCGGACCAGCAGGAAGTCGCGGACGCGCTCCGCTTTATTCCGGCGTGGGGAATCAGCTATGATGAGTGGCTTGCTGTTCTGATGGCGATCCACTCAGCTTTTGGAGACGCAGGCTTATCTCTCGCGGACAGCTGGGCGCAGGGAAAGAAGAACGAGGTATCGCAGAAGTGGAAAGGATTCAAAGCGGGCGGAAACGCCGCGGGAGCAGTTACTATCGGAACGCTGTTCGTGATCGCCAAAAGGAACGGATGGAGACGCGCAAATGACAGATAAGACAACAAACGTTACAGATATCCACTCATTCAGCAAAACTATTGCTCGAAAGTGCGGAATTCTTGCGGCTGCAATTTACCAGCATATCGCATTCTGGGTAGAGAAAAACGCTGCAAATGAGCGGCACGCCCATGAGGGGCGTTATTGGACTTATTCATCGATCGCAGCATTCGGAAAGATTTTCGATTACGCCTCGCCGAAGCAGATACGGAACGCGATTGACAAGCTGATCGACGCAGGACTGGTCATCACCGGCGATTTTAATCAAAACCGATATGATCGTACGAAGTGGTACACGACTACGGACGACAGCTCGATCGCTCCGCTCGGCATGGAATCAGAAGAAAACAACCATTCCGAAATAGACGAATTGGACGAAGAAAAAGACAAAAAAGTCATATCGAGTTTCCCAAACGGGCAATTCAATTTGCCAATTAGGAAAAATCAATTTGCCCATGAGGGCGAACCTATACCAGATATTAACCCAGATATTAACCCAGATATTAATCCATTGGTTTCAAATTCTAACGAATTTGAAACGCAGGCGGAAAATTCGTCGGCTGAAAAAACTGGACCGGAATCACAGACTGGTAAAAAATCTAAAAAGGCAGAACCGAAAAAGACGGCAGACGAATGGACGCATTTCGGGAAGAACCGAGAGATGGCAATTAAGTTTTCCGAATCGAGCGGAATCAAGCCGGTCGGCAAGGAGTACGGCAAATGGAATAAAGCGCTTAACGCGCTCGCAGAAGTCGGAATTCTGGCGGAGCATATCCCGCGGATTGTGGCAGAAATGCGCCGGAGCGAGCTGACGATTGGCGGGCCGGAATCGCTGCTAAAAATCGGACGCGACATGTTGGCGAGAGGAAAACTAAAAACAATCAGCCATACGGCAGAGCCGCAGGAAAAGGTCGAATACGAGACATGGCTGGACGAAAACGGCTGTTGGAGATCAAGGCGAAAGGTGAAATCGACGGATGAACGAAGTGGAATTGGCGCCGCTTGAGGCAATGGCAAAAGAGATATTGCGCCGCTGTTTGGCGGATGAAGACCCGGCGGAAATCCGCAGGTGGATTATAGAGACAGCGAACCGCCTCGGCGGCGGCGGTGATTCGAACGCGCTGATGACATGGGAGGAATCTTTTGATTTGACTGATCAGATTATTGCCGAGTATGAGCGGCAGGCGCAAATTCCGGTCAAGGATCAAAAACGGCTGACGTTCCCATGGCGATCATGGAACAAGCTGATCGATCCGCTGGAACCCGGAATGTTGGCAGTTGTGACAGCGCCAGACGGGCTGGGAAAGTCGATCATTGCGGAATCCGTTGCCGAGCACTGGGCAAAGCACAAGAACAAAATCGCGTTTGTCCACTACGAGCTGAGCCGGAATCTGATGATGCTGCGGAGATTAGCGCGGCATACAAGCATCTCGGTTGGCGCGGTGAAGATGGGGAACCTGAACGCGATGGAAAAATCCATTATCGCGGAAATGCGCCCTGCTTTGACGGCGTGGGACGGATGCATCAACTACCTGCATACGCCCGGATGGACCGTCGACAGGACGCTTGACGAGCTGCGGAAGCTGCATGCGCAGGACGAGCTTGACGCCGTTGTCCTGGATTACCTCGAAAAGATTGCCCCAAGCCGCAGACAGTTACAGATGTTTGGGGCGAACGCGTTCCAACGCGAAGCGGATAACGTCGAGCAGATCAAGAATTTCGCAGAATCGACCGGGGTTCCGGTATTGATGATCGCGCAGATGAATAAGGGAGGAAAGAAATCCGAGTTCGAGAACGTTGACCGAACAGGAATTCGCGGCGCGGGCGAGAAAAGCGACAAGTCGAATCTGGTGATCATGATGGGGCGCGACCGGACGGAAAACGGTTACAGCGACCGCGTGCATATTCTTATCGACAAAAATACGATGGGCCCAACTGGTGCGTTTGATATGCTGATGGAACCACAGTATTTTCGGATGTCAGACTTGGACGAATACCAGCCTGTAATTGGAGCGACGGCATGAGCGGGAAGGTGAGCAAGACGCACTGGATGTGCTTCATGAAGGGAATGAATGAATGAAACGGAATGAGAATATCGAGAATCTGAAAGGAGCAAACAATGCCTAACTGGTGTAGCGGGGATCTGCGAATTCGCGGAAAGGCGAAGAATATCGTTAAATTTTTAGTAAAAGAAATACGCACTCGCGATATGGACAAGTTTCCAATCAAATGGAGACGAATAGGTGATTGTTTCCAACTTGTAAACCCGAAAGAACATTCGATCTTCCTAAAAGGATCACGTCGCCTATTTATAAAGGAATACGAACCGGAAGTTTTGTACGAAAACCCAGAAAAAATACTTACGATGGGTATTCCGGTAGATCAAGCATGGTTTATAGACGCTAATGAATTAGCTGAATATTCAAAAAAATATCAGATAGATTTCCGAATATTGGCATTTGAAAATGGATGTCATTTTAATTTGGATATCGAAATAATTCAAGGCGAGATTACCAAAAACAACGAAATAACTTTCGACGACTACGACTGGGAGTGTCCATGCCCTCTTCGAGGCGGGTGAAAGGCGGTGAATCATGCTGACGTTCGGGAGCCTGTTCACTGGCGTGGGCGGATTCGATCTCGGATTCGAACGCGCGGGAATGAAATGCGCCTGGCAGTGCGAGATCGACAGCCATGCGCGAAAAGTATTAGACCGCCGTTGGGCGGAAGTAAGGAAATTTGAGGATGTCAGAGACGTTACAGGAAACGACGCTGAATCAGTTGACGTTATTGCCGGCGGATTTCCATGCCAGGATGTCAGCGTTGCCGGCCGACGGGCGGGCTTTGCTGGAGAGCGGTCAGGATTATGGTTCGAGTTTGCGCGAGTTATTAGCGAACTTAAGCCTCGATGGGTCGTTATCGAAAACGTCCCCGGTCTTCTTTCCTCGAATCGGGGACGGGATTTTGAAACCGTCCCCGGCACGCTGGTTGAATTCGGGTATGGCATTTCCTGGCGGATTCTTGACGCTCAATTCTTCGGAGTTCCCCAGCGACGCCGTCGCGTCTTCATTGTCGGAAGTTTTGGAAACGGACGCGCCGCGGAAATACTTTTTGAGCGCAAAAGGCTGCGCGGGGATATTGCGCCGAGCGGCGGAGAAGGGGAGAAATATCCCAGATCCATTGCGAACTGCATTACAGCGCGCGAGGGACAACGGATGAACGAAACGGTTGAAACGCTGATCCCGGTAATGATGGAATACGGACATAAGCAGACGGATAAACCGCCCATCGTATGGGATTTCCATTACGGCGAAGTCCGATTACAGGAAAACGGTACGACGCCGACGCTGACGTCGCATTATGGCTCCGGCGGGAACAATACGGCTTTTGTTGATGTGCGGCGGCTGACGCCTGTCGAATGCTGCAGGTTACAGGGGTTTCCTGACGATTGGAACGACAACGTCAGCGACACGCAGCGATACAAACAAATGGGGAATGCTGTTTGTGTAAATGTCGCGGAGTGGATTGGGAAACGGATTGTGGAAAGTGAGGAGCAATGAGAGAGATTTTATTCCGGGGAAAATGTAAAAAAACTGGCGAGTGGGTACATGGATTGATTACGGGACATAAACCCGGCGAATCTATGTCTTTTATTTCAAATGCAGATTATCCCTGGGAGATATCTGTCATTCCTGAGACGGTTGGACAATGGACGGGATTAGTTGATTTTAAGGATACAAAAATTTTTGAAGGCGATATTCTCGAATTCGAGTACGAAAGAAAAAGATATCGGCGGGCGGTTGGATGGTTTGGAGACAGTGGATATTCAGCTTTCGACTTCGATAGGTCAGACGATTTTACTGAATACAATGGCTTGGTTTGGTTAACGAGAGAGGGCGATGTAAATTGTACTGTAGTCGGGAACATTTACGATAATCCGGAGCTGTTGAAAGGCGGTGAAGCATGATTGTTTATCGAGACCGCAGTTTCTGCATAGCGCGCGACTGTAAGTTTTTTAAGACCTGCGAAGACGCGTTGCCTGAACGATTGAGGATTGCGGCGGATGTGGTGGTAAGCCAGTACGCAGGCTGCCCAAAGTTTGAAAGGGTCAGGCCATGCCCGTTTTGCGAGGGGCCCGCGCAGCTCTTTTCGGACATCAACAGCGAAGGGAAAGGCATATATTGCTACGGATGTCAATGCGGCGAGTACCCGTGCGACTGGTACGAAACGAAAGAAGAAGCGCTTAGGCAGTGGAACGAGTGGGCGAATATTGAGGCGTAAAGCAGAGATAAGGATTGACACGCGGAAGGAGCAGGAATGAGAGAAGCTGGGATTTTTGAATATGAGGAATTGGGGAAGGTACGGGTTTACGAGCATAATGGAAAATTTTATTTTCCCTTGACAGATATTTATCAAAGAGCGTCTGACTTTTTGAATTCGCTTGAAGCTGTGAGTAATTTTTGCAAGCCGGGAAGTTGGAAGGTGTCTTCGGTTTATGAATTCGACGGTTTTCATTTCAATGTCGTTGCGGATATACCGATGGATAAGCTTATGGCGATTAAGG
This sequence comes from uncultured Anaerolineaceae bacterium, assembly GCA_938020565.1. Lineage (GTDB taxonomy): Bacteria > Chloroflexota > Anaerolineae > Anaerolineales > Anaerolineaceae > Flexilinea. The sequence continues at coordinate 10,445 of CALIHP010000027.1, forward strand.
ATGTGCTGGATCGGATGATTCGTCTTGAACGGAATTATCTCAAAGTGGATGAGGAGGAGTAAGGACATGAACGAGAAGATAAAAATTGTGTCGAAAAAGAAGCTGACAGGGAAGCTTCTCCGATGGCAGGCGCAAAACGGCGACGCGCCGCGGGCGCGGTATCTGACGCAGGATAAGGGGGTATACATTGCGGCGGATAATTCGGCCGGGGATTTTTATGTCGAGGAGTTCGACGATTTGCGAAAGGCGATTGCATGGTTAGACGGCGAAGAGAAAGTGGAGGAGAAATGAGCGAAATACGCGAGACGGTGTACGACCATGAAGCGGGGGGTAAGAAGTTCTCTGTTACGGCAAATGAACGATGGTCAATCAATATGGTCAAACGTTTAGCCACAAAGTACCCCGATGAGGTTGAAATAACAGTGACAAACGCTGACGGAAGTTTGATCGCAGATTTCCCGGTAAGCTGGATGCGGATTGTTCCGAAGCGGAAGATCGAGATGAGCGACGAGAAGCGCGCTGAATTGTGTGACCGATTACAAAGCTATAGGAATCAGAAGGCAGGAGAGGGAGAGAACGAGGGATGAGCGAAAAGAAGGACGAACTGGTTTTAGGGTTTTACCGGGACGAGGAGGGCGACATCTTTTTCTCGGGGGAGGAGAAGCTGGACGCAAAGGGTTGGTTGGCGGTTATGGCTTCAGCGGCGCAGTTTCTCGGTTTCGGGTTTCACGTGATGAAACAGAACTTGCCACGGGGTAAGGTTGACCGGATGATTTGTCAGATGGTTGAATGGATTTACGAGATTGTGAATCTGGACGATGAGGGAGAAGAAGAATGAAACGATACATGAAGAAGCCGGTGGTTATCGAGGCGGAGCGACTGACGGAAGAGAAGCATATCGAGACGCTGGAAGGGACGATGAAGGGGAATGCCGGCGACTGGCTGATCCGCGGGGTCGAGGGTGAGCTATATCCCTGCAAGGACGAGATTTTCAAAAAGACGTACATACCGACGGACGGAAAAGAAGAAGGATTCGAGAAACCTTTCCTGCTTATTACGGTCGACGAGAAAACCGAGAACTGTGAATTAATATTGCCGTTTATGGATATGGAAACAACGGAGCGTGTCCTATCTGCTATTATTCAAAATTTTGCGAAATGTATGATCGATGACGGCAGTCCTTTCCGCGACATTCATCGATCTGTTCACGTCGCTGTAAATTGCGGATTAACAGAGGCGTATCAGGAAGCGTATGACGAGGAAAAGAGGCGCAATGAAGCGGGAATGCCGTAAATGCGGGAAAATGCAATGGCGCAGGGCGAAGAGATGAACGATTGCCAGCAGGAACGTTGGGGCGGCTGCTGCTGCAGCTGCAGGTATCTGGCGAAGATAAATCTGCAATGCTCGAAGCAGCGCGAAAAAGGATACGCGACGAGCAAGGACGGCTGTATCTGCCATATCCAGATCGGATGGGCGTGTATCGCAGGCGCAACGCCGGAAATGGACGCGCATCTAAATCCTGATAAGCACCCGACGATATATTGGTGGGGCGATACGAAGCACGGTTATTGCGAATGTTACAGGCCATTGGACGGCGTAAGCGTGACGGAGGAGGGAAATGAACGAGATGATGATTGATCTGCTGGTGACGCTGGTGATCGTGATTGCGCTGGGTTGGATCGTACGAGATGGCGACGTATGACTATGGTTTCGGGCGCGAAACGAAGTATCACGCTTTCGCGATGGACATCGACGGGATTCATTTCCCGTCCCGTCTGGAAGCGACGCGCTACGAGCAGCTCAAACAGCTGGCGCAGGCGGGTTTGATCCGCGATCTGGTCGTTCATCCGCGATACAAAATTGCGGAAAAGACGCGCGATCCGCATACGGGGAAGACGATCGGAGCGCGATTCTACGAGGGCGATTTTGAATATACGGATGAGCGGGGACGACGAATCTGCGAGGACACGAAGGGCGTCCAGACGCCGATGTTCCGATTGAAATGGGACCTGGTGCGGCCACTGTACCCGGATGTTTATTTTATTGTGGTGACGAGCATGGAGGTTTACGGAAGATGATAGAACAGGAAATGATCAAGAAAGTCCGAATCGCGAAAGCTGATATCGATATCCGAGGAGACGGCTACGGAAAGATTGTTATTATCGTCGCGAAAGGGAAATATAAACACGTAACTATCAACGACCTGACTGTACGGCTGGATGACGCGAGGGATAATGATAGTAAATCTGTTCAGAATATGGTAAAATAAAAGCGTAAACCAGACCCTAAAGAAGGCGGTTGACACTGAAACGCAGGAGTTCTGCGCGAATGTCGCCGCCTTCTTTTGATTTTATAAACGAGGTGAAAACATGGAAATGGCTACTTATGTTGTGAACGGAATTCCGCTGGTTGCGGTAATTCTCGGATTGGTTGAACTCGCGAAATCGTTCGGCGCGTCTGGGCGAACGTTGACGGGGATCAGCTTTGTGATCGGCGCCGCGCTCGGGATTTTCTATCAGTTCTCGGTCGCGATTCCTGCGACGGCGGCTGATTGGTTCGGTGCGATCCTGTTCGGACTTGCGCTCGGGCTGACGGCTTGTAAATTGTATGACGCGGTACGCAGCGCGACGAACGGGTAAGGTAATTTATGGATTGGTGGCAGTTGGCAATTGCAGTGGTGACGGGCGGCGGATTTACGGCGATCGTTAACGCGATTGCCAACCGCCACAGCGTAACAGCAGACGTGTACGAGAGTATCAGCCAGTCAGCGGCGACGCTGGCCAAAACATCAGCGGAGCAGGTCGGCGAACTGTTCAAGCGCGTTCACGAATTGGAAGAGCGTGAAAAGGCGCAAACACAGGAGCTGATCGCTTTACGGTCTGAGGTTCGGCAGCTCCAAAGCGAGGTATCAGGAAAGGAAACGAAGATCACGGCGCAGGCAGAGGAAATCGCAAAACTGAAGCGCGAGCTGGCGGAGCGCGAACAGGAGATCGAGCGGCTGCGCGAGCGGGTCCAGACGCTGGAAAACGAGCTTCGCGGGCGGCAGGAGGTGAAACCGTACAGCTCAGGAGGAGAGGTTGAATGAATATTACGCTGAAGCAGCCGGTTAAAAGTCCGGCGGTCATTACGAACGGCTTCGGAGATACGGCGGTCGATTATTCCCGCTTCGGTTTGAAGGGTCATAACGGGGTCGACTATGCCGGAAACCTCGGCGATCCGGTTTTCGCGGCGGCAGACGGAACGGTCGAGAAGATCGCCTACGATCCAAAAGGTTACGGGAACTATATCGTTCTGCGCCACGAGGGGGCGACGACGCTGTACGCGCACCTGAAACGGGATATGGTCCGGATCGGGGACCGCGTCCGGGCGGGCGACCAGATCGGTGAGATGGGCTACAGCGGGAACGTTGTCCCACGGGGGCCAGAGGGTACGCATCTGCATTTTGGTTTACGCCCAGCACTATGCAACGAGAAGGACGGCTACGGCGGGTACGTCGATCCGTTGGAATACGTGCGCTGGAGCACAGAAGAAATCGCGCAGGAGGAAGCGGCTAACGGTATCAGCGTTCCTGATAACGATACGATCCCGTCTATTCCGGGATATCTGAGGATCGTCAGCAAGGTCGCGCCGAACGCGCGCCGTACGCCGGGCGGGGAGGTGCTGTTCCAGGCGAAGGCGGGCGCGGAGGTGCTGGCGACGGGACGCACTCATGCGGCGGCAGGCCTACTCTGGCGGGAGCTGCTGTTTCCGATCTGGATTGCGGAACGGGACTGGGACGGGACGAGGATTTTAGAAAGGAAGCAGGCATGAACGAGAAGATCGAATTTGACGCGACGGTGTACAAGGTTCAGACGTTGGCGGACATGGGGATTCGAATCACACTTGATTTGCCGGAGACGGCGATCCCGCAGGCGGCTATGCTGATGGAAACGAAACGGGCGGGAATCCCGCTTAGGATCGTCGTTCGGGCGAATGATGAGATTAGCTAACCTCGAAGAAGTTCAGTTTCCCTTTTATCGGACGGAACGGGAGCGGCTCTGCATTATCAAGAAGAAAGGCGTAGTTTCCGGGAATATGCCAAATCTGATCGTATTCATCTTCGCACTCCGTGACGCAATCGACGAGATCAACCGCGCCGACGACCCCGCCTTTTTCAAAGTCGGATGGCGACGCAGGCAGGGTAAGATCAATGCCGTCCTCTCTCGCGCCTTTTTCAAGTTCGCGTTTAAATTCGGTGTAATTTTTGACCGGCATGCCGAATTTTTCCGACGCGTGTACATAAAAGCGTCCGCGATAATCGGTTTTCCAGGTCCGATTTTCGACGGTTTTCACGCCGTGCGCGATAAGCCATGCCCACGGTTGGCGAATGCTGAGCGCTTTCATTTTATAAGTTTCCTTTCCTCTGGCATTATACCGCTTCAAGGCTATCAAAAACTACCAATGAGATATGGATAAAAGATGAAAAAAGAAAGGCTCGAATTACTTTCATCCGAGGACCTGATTCCAATCGTCAGGAAGGAAACAGAGAATCTTATTCTTTATTTTTCCTGTGGTAAGGACAGTATTGCGATGTGGTTGTATTTGCAGGACAAGGGGTTCAATATTATTCCGGTTTATCTTTATACGGTTCCGGATCTTCGGTCAGACGACGAAAATCTTTCGTACTACGAGGATTATTTCGGGCAACATATTATGAGACTTCCGCATCCGCTTTTTTATCAGATGCTGAATGATCTCGTATATCAACCGCCCGAACGTGTCGCGACGGTTCTTTCATGGGATTTACCGAATTACCGGTTCGCGGACATTGACGACATCATTGCGGTTGATAAAAATCTGGATTCGTATTATTCAGCTATGGGTATGCGCATGGCGGATAATCTCGACCGGCGTATGATGATGTATCAGAACGGCGTTCTTGGTTCCAAAGCGCGACGTTTTTATTATGCGATCTGGGATTGGAATGTCGATCAAGTCGGCGAGATCATTCGACAGCGCAAATGCAAAATCCCAAAGGTGTATCAATTTTCGGGACGTACGATCGCGGCGCTGGATTATTTCTATATGAAACCGTTCCGCAAACATTATCCGGATGACTATGAGCGGATTCTCGAATGGTTCCCGCTTCTTGAGGCGGAATTTTATCGATACGAGAGGTTAGCAAATGGAAAAGAAAACGGTAAAGCTTGAAAAAAAGGCAGCAAAGCTGAACAAAAAAAACAGCGGGTTCAACGCGCCAGATTTTGATTCTATGCTTTTGCCTTACGGTATGGATGGTTTACCGGAACGCGAAGTGTCCAGCGCCGAAGAAACAGCCGCGCAGGAAGTTGATGACATGATGACGCAAATTCGCGAGAATCGCAAAAGTAATGCTGAGCGTTTCCGGGATATTGAGGCCGGTGAATTCTGGTTTTGCGTCTGCTTTCAGTCGCGCAGTCAAAAAGAAGAGTTCCTTGCGAAGTTTCTGGACAGGTTTAATCCGGGCAACGCTTCTTTCGGTGATAAGTATGTTTCTGGTTTGGAATTAGCGGCACTTCTGAATATTCCGGTTGAGCCGATATTTCTCGAAGCTAAAAAGAGCCGCTTAGCTCCGAAGTCTATGAGAGGAATCGAGGTGATCTAATGAGACGATTAAGGGAATTTGTCGATGATGTTCGGCGTCGCGCAGGCGGCGCGGCTCGTTCGTATCGCGCTTCTCGTGCTCGTGGGAGTAGCTTTCTCAGCAGCGTGCGAAACAGCGTCCGCTATGCGGCTTCCGGCGCCGGAAGAGGGGGATAATTAACAATGCCGCCTTTGCGTCTTACGCCCAGATTAATTTCAAAAGCTTGCGAAATGCGGGCTGTTGGCGGTTCTGTTAAGATGTGCGCAAACCACGCAAAGGTGGCTCATTCTACTTTCGATCGATGGCTTAAACGCGGCGAACTTCTTTCGGATTATCTTCATAACGGCGGAAATTTCAACGCGGCTGAATCTTATTCTTGGGCTAAAACTGCTGTTGTTTGGTTGCGCGATTTAGAGCGCGAGCTTTCTATTAGCAACGGAGCTCTGACGAAAGAACACAAAGCCTGTTTGAAATTATGGGATGAATTCTGTGAAGCGACGGATGCCTGCGTTATCGAGTGTTTAAATACAATCGACAAAGCAAAAAATATTGATCCGATATGGGCTGAAAAGACGCTTCGTAAGTTTTTTCCGGATGATTATGAAGAAAAGCCGGAAGCGGAAGCTGAACATGAGGTATTCCAGCGCTCGCCGACCCGGCTTACGGCGGACATGATCGCGGGATCGTTCTCGAATTTGCATCTGGATATTCTGGATCACGCGCATACGGAGTACGTGCTTACCGGCGGGCGAGGGTCGACGAAGTCTTCGTTTATCTCGCTGGAGCTGATCAGTTTGCTTGAGAACAATCCGACCTGGCACGCTCTTGTCCTGAGGCAGGTCGGGAATACGCTTCGGGATTCGGTTTATTCTCAAATCAGCTGGGCAATTCATCAGATCGGGCACGGGGATCGCTTCAAGTTTACGCTCAGCCCGCTGGAGATTACCTATCTTCCGACGGGGCAGAAGATTTATTTTCGCGGCGCTGACGACCCGAACAAGATTAAATCGATCAAGCCGGAATTCGGCGCGATCGGTATTCTCTGGTTCGAGGAGCTTGACCAGTACGACGGCGCAAACGCGATACGGAAGATCGAGCAGTCGGCGATTCGCGGGACGGACAGCGCGTACATTTTCAAATCGTTCAATCCGCCGCCAACGGCAAATAACTGGGCGAATAAGTATGTCCAGATTCCGAAGGCGAAGCAGCTCCTTCATTTCTCGAACTATCTGGACGTTCCTAAAAAATGGCTGGGACAGGTTTTTTACGACGAGGCGGAGCATCTGAAATTGGTGAACCCGCGGGCGTATGAACACGAGTACATGGGGATTGCAAACGCTACCGGCGGGCAGGTTTTCGAGAATGTTATCGCGAGGGAGATTACCGACGCGGAGATCGCGCAGTTTGATCGCGTCGAGCACGGGCTTGACTTCGGGTATTATCCGGACCCGGCGCATTATGCACGCGTGCACTACGACGCGGCGAGGCTGACGCTGTACGTTTACGGCGAGGTTCGGCGCTATAAGACGAGGAACGAGGAGCTTTTCAAGGCGCTGACGGCTTATGGGTACAATCCGGCCGACATGCTGATCTGCGACAACGCAGAGCCTAAGAGCGTCGAAGACTTTATTTCTTACGGGGCGAACGCGCGGCGCGCGGAGAAGGGCGCAGACAGCGTGACATACTCTATCAAATGGCTGCAATCGTTGGCGGCGATTGTGATCGATCCGAAGCGCGCGCCGGAGACGCTGACAGAATTTCTTGATTACGAGTATGAGCGGACGAAGGACGGCGAGGTTATCAGCGCGTTCCCGGATAAGAATAATCATGCAATCGACGCGGTACGGTACGCGACGAATCTGATCTGGCGCAAGCGGGGACAGTAATGAACGTTTTTACAGCGGCTATCGATTGGCTGAAAGGAATATGGAATAAGATGATCGGCGCAAAGACAATCAAAGACGTTTTCGCGGTCGAGACGGCGACGTCGCAGGAAATGCAGGAGAGTATTCGGACGTGGTCGGATTTATACCTGAACCGCGCGCCATGGCTGAATCAGGACGTTCGCGGACTGAATCTTCCGGCGGCGATCGCGGGCGAGATTGCGCGGGCGGTGACGCTGGAGCTGCGCTATCGTTGTATGGGGTCGTCGCGTGCAGACTATCTGTCGGTGCAGCTTGAACCAGTCATGCGGACAATCCGGCAGACGGTTGAGTACGGCGAAGCGCACGGCGGCGTCATTCTCAAGCCATATCCGAGCGACGGACGAATCAGCGTCGACGTGGTTCAGGCGGACGCGTTTTTCCCGATCGCTTTTGACGGCGAAGGGAATATTACCGACGTGGTTTTTATCGACCGGCGCAAGATCGGGAAGGATTACTATACGCGGCTGGAACGGCATGAACCGACGGGGACCGGCTATCGGATTACGAACCGGGCGTACCGGTCCGACAGCGAGTCAACGCTGGGAACGCCGGTCGCGCTGACGAGCGTGGATGACTGGGCGGGACTGGCAGACGACGCGACGATCGAGAATATCGACCGTCCGCTTTTCGCTTACTTCCGCGCGCCGTTTGCGAATAACATCGATCCGTCATCGCCGTTGGGGGTTTCCTGCTATGCGCGCGCGGTGAAGCTGATTGAGGACGCGGATAAGCAGTGGTCGAACCTGCTCTGGGAATTTGAATCGGGACAGCGGGCGCTGTACGCGGATATTACGGCGTTTCAGCGTGAGAAAGACGGTTCATTTATTCTCCCGAATAAGCGGCTTTACCGAGCGCTGAATCTGGACGCGAGCAAGAGTATCGGCGACGAGCTCGGCTTCCATGAATGGACGCCGACGCTTCGCGAGGCGAATATCCTGAACGGGTTGGACGCAATCCTGAAGCGGATCGAGTTTACCTGCGGGCTGGCGTACGGTACGATCAGTGATCCGAATATCGAGGCGAAGACGGCGACGGAGATCGTTACGACGCGTCAGCGGTCTTATTCGACGATTGTCGACAGCCAGAAGGCGCTTGAGCAGACGTTGAATCAGCTGACATGGGCAATGGACGTGTACGCGACGCTCTACAGCATGGCTCCGGCGGGCGTTTTCCGGCTTTCGTTTGATTTTGATGATTCGGTCGTTGTGGACCGGGAAGCGCAGTTTTCGCAGGATTTGCGGCTTGTCCAGGCTGGGCTGATGAGTAAGGTTGAGTTCCGGATGCGGAACATGCGCGAGGACGAGGCGACAGCTAAGAAGATGATCGCCAGCGTTCAGGCGGAGACGCCGACCGACTTATTCCAGGGCGGTTAATCATGCCGCTGACCGCCCAGCAGCTGGACGAGCTGACCGAACCGCTTGAAGTGCTATTCGAGCGGTTTTATCAATCTGTCATTGAGGACATGGCGCGTCGTCTGGCTCGAATTGACATGAGCAATGCGACGGCGTATCAGGCGTGGCGGTTGAGGGAATCGGGGCTGCTGTATGACGAGCTGCTGGCGCGGTTATCGAAGCTGACAGGGCTAACGACGCGCGAGCTGAGGCGGGCTTTCGAGAGGTACGGCGTAAGGTTCACGGAAAAGGACGAGGCGATTTACCGCAAGGCGGGGCTCGATCCGGTCCCGCTGCGTCAGTCGCCGGCAATGTTGAACGCGCTGGAAGCGGGACTGCGCAAAACGGGGATGGTTGCAAATAATCTGACGATGACGACGGCGGTAACTACTCAGCAGGCGTTTATCGACGCGGCCGATCTGGCGTACATGCAGGTCAGCACCGGGACAATGACGTACCAGTCGGCGATCCGTGAGGGCGTTTTATCGCTGGCGCGGCGCGGGCTGACGGTGATCAGTTTTCCATCCGGTCGGATCGACCAGGCTGACGTCGCCATGCGGCGGACGGTCCTGACGGGGGTCGCGCAGACGACGGGCGTCATGCAGTTGGAATTAGCACAGGAGATGGGCTGCGATCTGGTCGAGGTCGACGCGCATTTCGGCGCAAGGAATCACGGAACCGGCCCGATGAACCACGAAAGCTGGCAGGGGAAGATTTACAGTATTTCCGGGACCGACCGGCGCTATCCGTCTCTGATTGAGACGACGGGTTACGGGACTATTGTTGGGTTATACGGTGTAAATTGCAGGCATGGAATGTACCCGTTTTTCGAGGGTATCAGCGAGCCGAGCTATTCTAATGGCGAGCTGCGCGAGATGAAGGAGCGGAAGGTAACGTACAACGGCGAGGAGCTGACGTACTACGACGTGACGCAGAAGCAGCGGGCAATCGAGCGAGCGATTCGTAAGGCAAAGCGGGAAGCTGGGGCACTGGAAGCGGCGGGGATGGATAACACGGCAGAGCGCGTTCGCTTAGGGCTTCATCAGGCGAAAATGCGCGATTTTATCGAGCAGACGGGGCTGGTACGGGACCGATTCCGCGAGCAGGTCGCGGGCGTGAACGTGAGGGCGATAACCATGAAGACGGCGAACGCGTCACCGTCGCAGCCTGCTCGCGGACAAGCTGCGATCTCGACCGCAAAACAAGCGCAAAACAAGCCGACTTCTGTTGGTTCGGATATAGAAACGTATTTGAGCTATACAGGGACAAAAGCCGAGGTTCGCGAAGCGTATGCTGAAATAAATAAAGTTCATCGTTGTTTGTGCCAACATAGTATTCCGGTCACGGATAACGAAAGAATGTTCGCATTAGGGCGTTTGAATTACATAGGGAATAGACCAACAGCCATTGAACTTAGACCGAATGGGGATCATCCGATAATGACCGCGCTTCACGAGGCCGGACATTTTATTGATATTTCTGGAATTGACAAAATCGGAGAATTCGCGGAAAATAAGATCGGAACAACACTAAAAGATTGGTGGAAAGCGATAACGGAAAGTGCCTCATATAAAGGGCTTAAGGGGGCAAAAATTGCCAGTGCGCACGATTGCGCAAGAGTAAAATATATAGATTATTTGCTGAATCCGGATGAGCTTTGGGCACGGAGTTATGCGCAATACATCGCGACCAAATCTACACACCAGACGTTAAAAGGTGAATTGAACGACATGCTTAAATTAGCATTAGATTTGCAGTGGAAGCCGGATGATTTTCACGGAATAGAAAAGGCATTTGACGATTTATTTAGCAAGTTGGGGTGGTTAAAGTGATATACAATCAAGAAATCGCGGACGCAATTGAAAACATGGACTTTGATGAAGCTGTCGAGTTCGTTAAAAAGTATGATCCGAAATATCGTGATGGATATGCTTCTTTTATCGTGGAGCATGTGTACGAGAAACATAATCCTAATTCTGAACCATTGCCTGATGGATTCTATTTGTTCTAATCCTCTTTACAATGATTAGAACA
>CALIHP010000028.1 GCA_938020565.1 uncultured Anaerolineaceae bacterium
CTAAATATAATGGACTCATTCGACGTTCCTTAAAAAGGCAAAAGCGGCGATTCCTGCGAATCGAATCAGCCTCGCGAACTGATATGGTCCCGCGCTGCGATTTAATAAAAATACTGAAAGAAAGAAGAAAGGAAGTCAATCACATGCTTCAGCAAGTTATGACGGCTCCGGGAAAAATCGAGTTCCGCGAAATCCCGGTTCCTGAGATCAACGCAAATCAGGTCCTGATTAAAATGATGCATATTGGAATCTGCGGTTCGGATATCCACGTCAATCACGGAAAACACCCGTTCACCTCCTACCCGGTTACGCAGGGACACGAAGTCTCGGGCGAAATCGTCAAAATCGGCTCCGGAGTCAAGGATTTCAAGCCCGGGCAGAAAGTAACCGTCCAGCCGCAGGTTGTCTGTGGGAAATGTTACCCCTGCCGCAACGGGAAATATAACCTCTGCGAAGAGCTGAAAGTCATGGGATTCCAGACGACCGGCATGGCGTCGCACTTCTTCGCAGCAGACGCCGAAAAAGTCGTCGCGCTTCCCGACGCCGTAAGCCTGGTTGAAGGCGCGATGATCGAGCCGTTAGCGGTCGCCGTCCATGCAATTCGGCAGGCGGGCGACGTTGCCGGGAAGAAGATCGTCGTTTTAGGCGCGGGTCCAATCGGAAATCTCGTAGCGCAGACGGCCAAAGGCCTGGGCGCGGCGGAGGTCATGATCACCGATATCAGCGCTTTCCGACTGGGGAAGGCCGCTGAATGCGGCGTGGATCACTGTGTCAATACTGCCGTCGAAAACCTCGGCGACGCGATCGCGAAAGTCTACGGGCCGGATAAGGCCGACGTGATTTACGACTGCGCCGGGAATAACGAAACGATGGGCCAGGCGATCCGCTATGCCCGAAAAGGCAGCGTCATCATTCTGGTCGCCGTTTTCGCTTCGATGGCGACAATCGATCTGGCGGTCGCCAACGATCATGAGCTGGATATCAATTCCAGTATGATGTACCGGCGCGAGGATTACCTTACCGCGATCGAGCTTGTCGAAGCGAAAAAAGTCAGCCTGTTTCCGCTGGTATCAAAAACTTTCCCGTTCAGGCAGTTCACGGACGCGTATCAATTTATCGATGAGAACCGGGATTCGACTCTGAAAGTTATTATCAACGTTCAGGAATAACCACAGATCAATTCCCGGAAACAGAAAGGTTCATAAATGTCATATTTAGATGAGTTATTCGGATTAGACGGAAAAGTCGCGATCGTCACCGGCGGCGGGCGAGGAATCGGGCAGGTCGTCGCGCTCGGCTTGGCCAGGGCAGGCGCTGAAATCGTTATTTTAAGCCGAAGCGGCGCCGGTGACACGGTCAAAAAGATCAAAGAGATCGGCGGAAAAGCCTATGACCTTCGCTGCGACGTGACGGTCGAGGCAGACGTCGACGCGGCGCTCGCCGAAATTATGAAACGGTCGGGATCGATCGACATCGTTTTCAACAATGCGGGAATCTGCATGCATCAGGGAACGTTCGAAGCGACGATCGAAGAATTCCGTCAGGTAATCGACTGCAACCTGACCGGCGAATTTATCATGTGCCGCGCGGCGGGAAAAATCATGATCGACAACGGAATTAAAGGCAGTATCATCAACATGGCGTCGATGTCCGGATCGATCTGCAACGTGCCGCAATGGCAGTGTTCCTATAACGCGTCCAAAGCCGCCGTAATTCACATGACGCGATCGCTGGCCGCAGAATGGGCGGAAAGCGGCGTTCGCGTCAACAGTCTCAGTCCCGGTTATATCGCAACGCCGATGTCCGTTGACACGCCGCAGGAGCTCAAAGACGCCTGGATGCCGCTGATCCCGATGCACCGAATGGGCAATCCGGAAGAACTCATTCCGCCGGTCCTGTACCTTGCGAGTCCGGCTTCGGGGTACACGAGCGGAAGCGACGTTATCGTCGACGGCTGCTACACCTGCGTCTGACATTTTCCAATTTTTTGACCGGATCGCGGATGTATTTACACGTCGTTCTTTTCCCAGCCCGCCGCGATCCGGTCTTCCAAAGCCGACAGCGTCGGAAGACCGTCTAATACCGCGTACGACTCGACGCAGGCAGCGCCGGCCGCTACCGCACGGCGAACGCAAGTCCTCCAATCGCAGCCGTCGAGCAGCGACGTCAGAAACGCCGCAATACTGACGTCTCCCGCGCCCAGCGAAGACAGCACGCAATCGGGCTTATAGCTTGGCTCAAAATGCCTCAGGCCATTCCAGGGCCGCAGCGCAGCGGCGAGTTCTTTCCCAACCGACGCCAGCCGCTCTTCCGTCCCGGCCGCAACGTAGTATCCGCGGGCGCCGCATTTTACGCAAACAACCCCTGCGCCAAAAGCAAGCATCCGCTCCGCCAACGGTCGAACGTCGTCTTCTCTAAGGATCATACAGACGTCCCCGCTCCCGGCGCGTTCCTTCCAATCTGACAGCCGCTCCCGGTCAAGCATGTAACAGAGCTCTTCCGCGCTCGGCATGAAAATGTCGACATATGGAATCGTTCGTTTCAAAATCTCTTCCCAATTAAGCCGCCCAACCGGCGACAGAGGATCGATACCGCAGCTGTCAAGCGACGTCGTAACGCCAAGCGCTTTCACCCGGGCGTACATGCGCTTCAATTCTTCGCCATCCCGCTCATACATCCGCTTCATAATCGTCGGATAACCGAAGTGAAAAAGCCTGGCCCGGGATACCAGGCTGTAATCGATATCGTCCGCGGAAAACGTATCGTTTCCTGCAGGGCAGTGCAGAAACATGCGGTCGATTCCACGCGGCGCGAGAACGACCGAATACGCCGTCCCTTCTTCCGAATACAGCAAATAATCCGTCGACGTGTACCGCGCGATATGGCTGAAAATCCGGTCGCCGAACGCGTCCTTTCCGATCTTCGCGATCAGCGCGGTTTTCGCGCCGAAATAAGACATGGCGAGGCCCGTATTCGAAACGCAGCCGCCGGGATTCATAACCGCCTGTCTGACGATTACCGTACTGGCGGGTCGAAAAATCTCCGACATCCGGCTTACCGGCGGATTGTCGAAGACCGGGGTAAAATCCAGACAGATCAATCCTGCGACAACGGCGTCGATCGATCCCGTCGCTTTTTCCGCTCCGCCGGACGGCTCCGGGAGAAACATATCAGGAAATTCAGAGGTTCGCATGGCCAAATTCCTTTCTGATCGCGGGATCGCCATTCCCGCCTGTTGATACGCTTAGTATACCCATCGCCGGCGGAAATGGAAAGAGCCGGATCCAACGTCCGATAACGACAGTCATACGGAGATATATTTTATCATTTTAAATGATTTAAAATGATTCATATTAAAACTGAATTGAGCCTTGACAAACCTGCAGTTAGCCTCTACACTTAAGAATGAAGATCTCAAAGAGAATATTCGTAAGTTGACGCAGTGAAATAAGCATCCTGCCGAGTTAGTTTTGTTTTGCGTGCAGAAAAAGACACCATAAAGCCGAAAGGACAGGACCGAAAGAAAACAACATCAGGAAAATGCTTAAAAAAATAGGGAAACGTTTTCTCAAACCCATCCGGCGCGCAGAGGCATTGAAAGTGAAAGAAGAGATGTCCGCGCGCCAGCGATTTGGACGTTCACTCATGAAGGAGGACATAAGTTGGCGATAAAAGAACAGGAATTCATTCTCAACTGCAAAGGTATCAGCAAAGCGTTTGGCGGAACGCAGGCGCTTAAAGACGTCCAGCTTCAAGTCCGGCCCGGCGAGGTTCATGCGTTAATGGGCGAGAATGGAGCGGGTAAATCGACACTGATGAAAATCGTGATCGGGCTGTATAAGCAGGATAAGGGCGAGATGTTCTTCGAGGGAAAACCTTATCAGGCGAAAGGCCCGGTCGACGCGATCAAAGCGGGAATTGCCATGATCCATCAGGAACTCAATCCCGAGCCGCATCTTTCCATCGCGGAAAATATCTTCCTGAAGCGTGAAGACACGGTTGGCGGAATTTTCCTGAACAAACGGAAACAAAACGATCGCGCGAACGAAATCCTTCGGCAGTTCGATTTCCCGTACCAGGCCACGACGCTGATTAAGGAGCTGACGCTGGCTCAGGTTCAGATGATCGAGATTATCAAAGCCGTTTCTTCCGATGCGCGCCTGATTATCATGGACGAACCGACATCTTCGCTGGACAGCGAAGAAACCGACCATCTTTTCCGCGTCATTAAAAACCTCCGTGACAAAGGCGTCGCAATCATCTACATTTCACACCGGATGAATGAGATTTTTGATATTTGCGATCAAGTATCCGTGTTCCGAGACGGCATGTTTATCGATTCGCGTCCGCTCGCCGAAGTTACGAAGCATGACCTGATCGCGATGATGGTCGGGCGAAAAGTAGAAAATATCTTTCCAAAGGCCGACTGTGAAATCGGGGATGTCGTTTTTGAAGCGAAGAACCTCAGCGGCAAAGGCTTCTCAGATATCAGCTTCAAAGTTCATGCCGGTGAAATTTTAGGTATCGCGGGACTGGTTGGATCGGGGCGGAGCGAAACGATGCGGGCTATTTTCGGGCTCGATCCGCTGGAATCCGGAAAGATGTATCTGGACGGGAAGGAAATCCGGATCAAATCGCCTTCCGCCGCGATCGCGAAAGGAATCTGCATGGTCAACGAGGACCGAAAGAATTACGGTCTCTGCCTTCTTCGTTCGCTTCGCGAAAATATTTCGCTTCCAAACCTCCCGAAACATCAACGCGGCCTGCTCATCGATCAGACACGCGAAAAACGCGAGTGCGAAGACGTCGCGAAGCGGCTGACGGTTAAGGCGGCCAGTATCGAGCACACCGCCTATTCGCTCAGCGGCGGGAACCAGCAGAAAGTCGTAATCTCGAAATGGATCATGGCGAATCCGAAGCTGCTGATTCTTGACGAGCCGACCCGCGGCGTCGACGTCGGGGCGAAGGCCGAAATCCATGCGCTGATGTGCCAGTTCGCGGCGAAAGGGATGGCGGTTATCATGATTTCGTCGGAGCTTCCGGAGGTCATGAGCATGAGCGACCGGGTTCTCATCTATCACGAAGGCAAGATCAGCGGCGAAGTTTCCCGATCAGATATTCTTTCCGAATCAGTTACAGAAAAAGATATTTTAGCGAAGGCTTTTGGAGACGTTGCGGGGTAAAGCAAATGACAGAAAAAAACACGTTGGTAAAAAAGAATAACGATGCATTTCGGCGGTTCATGGGGAATTATGGGATCGGCGCCGTCCTGCTGATCATGATGATCGGCATCGGCATCATGGAGCCGAGGTTCGCGACGAAGGTTAATTTCATCAACGTCGCTGCGCAGGTTTCGATCAACGGCATGATCGCCTACGGAATGTGCCTGGCGATTACAACCGGCGGAATCGATCTTTCGGTCGGGGCGCAGCTGGCGCTGACGAGCTGCGTTCTGGGACAGACGATCACGAACATGAACATGAATATCTGGCTGGCATGTTTCATCGCGCTGCTGGTCTCCACCGCGTTCGGCTGCCTGAATGGAATCCTGATTGCGAAATTCAACATGTTCCCATTCGTCGTCACCTTGTCGACCCAGCTGATCATTCGCGGTCTGTCGCAGGTCATCAGTTCCGGGAAAGCCATTTCGTTAACCAGCGACACTTTTAAGGGAATCTACTCAAATAAACTCTTCAGCATCCCGGTCCCGATCGTCATGCTCTTCGTTGTCACAATCATCGTCTACCTGCTGATGCATTGGACCGTTTTCGGGCGGTATATTTTCGCCGTCGGCGGTAACGTCCACGCGGCGATCGCTTCCGGCGTCAGCGAATTCAAGACGAAAGTCGGCGTGTATACGGTCAGCGGACTCCTCGCCGGAATTGCCGCGATTATTTTCACGGCGAAAACCGGATCCGCCCAGTCCAACATCGGTATCGGCTACGAAACTGACGCCGTTGCAGCCTGCGTTCTCGGCGGGACTTCTTTCGCCGGCGGAATCGCGACGATTCCCGGCGTCTTAATGGGAATTTTTATCATCGGCTTTATTTATAACGGCATGAACCTGATCGGCGTTTCGTCCTACTATCAGTCGATCGTCAAGGGCAGCGTCATCGTCGGAGCCGTGCTGTTAGATATGCTGATGAATAAAAAGAATCAATAAACCAGAAAGCAGAAAGGTACAAATCATATGTTCAAGAAGTTTATCGGTATTTTACTCGTATTAGTTCTGGCGCTCAGCCTGGTTGCCTGCGGCGAAAAAGGCGATAAGCCCGCCGAAGATTCAGCGCCGGCGAGCTCTGACGCCGCTCCTGCGGCCAAGCCGGGCGACGTCAACGGCGACGGAAAGATCGTCGTCGGTTATATTTCGAAGAACCTGACCGACCCGTTCCATGCGCCAATCAACGCTTACGCTGAAACGACGATCGAACAGATGAAAAAAGACGGCATTATTGACGACTGGACCGGCGTTTTAGACGGCGAAACCGACCCGAATAAGCAGATCGACCGCGCGGACGAATGCATTACCAAGGGCGCCGATTACGTGATTATCCTCCCGGCCGAATCCGAAGCCTCCGACCCGGCGGTCACGAAGCTCGTCGATCAGGGCGTCAAGGTTATCGTCGTCAATTCCAAAACCGTCAGCACCGACGAAAAAGCGATCGCTTACTGCGGCTCGAATGACGTTGAAGCCGGCCGCATGCTGGCGGACTGGGTCGTCCAAAACGTCCCGAACGGCGGGAAATATATTCACTGCACCGGTATCCTCGGTAACTCTGCGCAGATCGAACGCGGCCAGGGGATCATGGAAGTCATGGAGAAGCATCCGGAATTCGAGATGGTCGGCGAACCCGATACCCAGTGGTCCGGGGATAAGGCCGCCAACGCGACGACCGACGCGATCGCCCAGTATGGCGACGAGCTCGTCGCCGTTATCGCGGATAATGACGATATGTCCTCCGCTGCGCAGCGCGCCGCGAACGACGCCGGGCGCAGCGATATCATCTGCGTCGGCGTTGACGGGAACCAGAACCCGCTCCAGATGGTCAAAAACGGCGAATTAGGCGCGACCGTTCTTCAGGACGGCGTGGGCCAGCTCGCCGCCGGAATCGACGTTATCAAGGCGTCGATCGAAGGGCGCGAATTCGATAAAGCGCCGGTGATCCCGTTCGTCCTGGTCACCAAAGATAACGTCGATCAATACCTGAAATAACCTAAGCTCGTCCTGTTTTGAGCAATAAACGAACCGTGGGCGGCCGCCCACGGTTCGTTTATTGCCAGGCCCGCCGGTGTCTGTTTCAAATTTCCATGGGATTAAGGAAGTTCCTTAGGACTGATTATA
>CALIHP010000029.1 GCA_938020565.1 uncultured Anaerolineaceae bacterium
CCTCCGCGTTCAGCATCAGCTGACGCAGAAGCTTGGCCGCGATCCGTCGATCGAAGAAATCGCCGAAACGCTCGACGTTCCGACGAAAAAAGTTGAAAACATGATCCAGGTTGCGCGTCGGCCGCTATCGCTCGAAACGCCGACCGACGAAGAAGAAGATTCCGTTCTGGGCGATTTTATCGAGGATGAGGAAGCGCGGGCTCCCGCCGAAACCGCGACGTACAACCTCCTCAAGGAGCATCTCGAATCCGTCCTGAAAGATCTCCCCCCGCGCGAAGTCCGAATTCTCCAGCTCCGCTACGGGCTCCTCGACGGACAGGCCTATACGCTCGAAGAAGTCGGCCGGAAAATGGGGGTGACGCGCGAACGCGTTCGCCAGATTGAAGCGCAGGCTTTAACCCGCCTTCGGCATCCGCAGATTCGGAAAATCCTCCGCGACTATCTCGGAGACTGATCCTCATCGTGCCACCGCCGAACGGCGTTATTTCGAATTGAAAGCCCCCCCTGCCGCCGCTCGTGATCATCCGTGGCGGCAGGTTTTTTTTGATTGTCGTGCGGATTTCGCCCGAATCCAGCGCAGCTTTCGACGATTATGCCCTATAATTAGACGGGCAATTCAGCATCACCGCAATAAAGGGCAACCCACGTGGAAAAGAAAACGCTTTCGGAATATTTCCAGCTCATCGATAAGTTCATCGACAACGGTCATTTCGAACCCGCGTATCATCACGCAGCTTATCTCCTGACACAGTTCCCGAAATCCGTCGCACTCTACCAGCAGCTCGGCAGAATCCTGCTCGAATTGAAGCGGTTCGACGACGCCGCGGACGCTTACCTGCGCCGCGCCGCGATCCTCCCCGACGATTGGCTGAACTTCTTTACGCTGGGGATTATCTTTACCGGAAATAACCGCCCGGAGTCCGCCGCCCGCTACGCCGCCTATGCTTTTGCCCTCGAGCCGAAAATCCCCGACGTCCGCGCGATGAATCAGCGATTGAAATCGTATCTTAACGCGGCGTTTATTGAAGAGCTGAAAATATTCAACGCCGGACGAGCGAAACTGACCGGCGCCGGAATCCGGAAGGGAGAAAATCCTTTCGCCCCGATCCGCGACAGTGGATTAAAACTGCTTGCGGACTATTTCCGATCGCGTCGCGAATCGGACCATTTCGACAATCTTCAGAGCGCGAACGAAAACGTGCTGCGAAAGCTCCCCTATTGTAAAAAGACGTTGAGAACGCTGCTGGACGCCTACGCGAAATATAATGATCTGACCCGGTTTCAGCGCTGCGCCGACCGGCTCAGCGAACTCGATCCGGAGCTGGTTTATCTTCCCGGAGAGAACGGCACGTTCATCATTGAAGAAAAAACGGTTCGGGTGAGCTATTTTGAATGGACCGGGTTCCCGAATATCCGCGGCCGTTCTATCTGGCAGCAGGCGCAATCGCGCTACCTTGCGATCGAACCGGACCGCGTCGCTGCGTGTCTCGACCTGGTCGAAATCCCGATCGACTTCGTCGTCAGACCCTCGCAGCCAGCCGCCCGGCCTGAGGCTGAAAATCGCCGTCTTTTTCAGCAGGACAGCTGGAAGAGTCTCGGATCCACCTCCGTCGAGGACGACCTCTTTTTTCAGCAGGATTATTTCAAAACCCAATCCGCCCGCCTGTCGACGCAGGAAGCGATCCAGCGACGGAACGAGCGGGCGCAAAGCGGAACCAACGCCCCTGCCAACGCGAACCCGGGAAAAATCCTCGAAGACGCGTACGATTTTCTCGAAAAGGTTGTTACCGAAGGTTTCACGTCTGAAGAATTGAACCCAATCGAATCGATCTTCGGCGACGCTGCCTTCGCGGAGACGCGCGGCGAAGAAAAGGAAAGCCCAACGGCGCAGTACGCAGCGGAAGAAATTCGCGCGGAACCGTCGCCATGCGAGCCGCCGGGAACGCCTGACACGATCGGAAATGGCGGCGGACCCGATGCCGAAGCGCAGGACAAAACCGATACCGAAACGCCATGCAAAATTACGGCGGCCACAAAGTCCGAGCCGAAAAATGCCGATAAAGGCCAGACGGACGGATCCAATTCCACCGTCAGCGGAGAGCCGGAAAGAACGCCTAACGGCGCCAGCGAAGCGACCGAAGACGGGCGGAACCCTGCGCGGGACGCCTGGAACGCGTTCGTTCAGGGACAGCGCGAAGAAGCGATCGAAAAATATCGCGCGCTGATCGAGAGCGGAACGGAAACTGATAAAATCCGCGCCGACCTGCGGACGTTGAGTATAATTTTCCCTGAAATTGACGCTTTATCCGAGCTGGCCGGCCGGCTCGAAGCGCCGTTATAAAGATCCGAAAAGGAGAAATGAATCCATGGAAAAAACATTTGTCTGCATTAAACCGGACGGCGTCCAGCGCGCCCTGATCGGCGAAATCGTCAAGCGGTTCGAAAACCGGGGGCTCGTTCTTGTCGCCGCGAAGTTCCTTTCCGTACCACGCGAGCTTGCAGAGAAACATTACGCAGAACACGCCGGCAAACCGTTCTACAACGGCCTCGTCAACTATATCACCTCTGCGCCTGTCTTTGCGATGGTCTGGGAAGGCGAAGACGCGATCCGGGCCGTCCGCCAGACGGTCGGATCGACCAAACCGACGGAATCCGCCCCGGGAACGATCCGGCATGATTTCGCGGCGAAAACTGACCGGAACCTGATCCACGCTTCAGACTCGCCCGAATCCGCTGAGCGCGAAATCAATACCTGGTTCATGCCGGAAGAAATCGTCGAGTGGGAGCCGATCTCCTGCCCTTGGGTCTTCGGCCGCAACTCCTAAAACGAAAGATGGATCCCGCCGCTCGCGCCCCGGTCGCTGCGGGCGGCGTAGATCGTTTCGGCCGGAACTTCGGTCACAGCCGGCGTTACGATCGGCAGGATCAGCAGCTGCGCGATCGCCTGATACTTTTCTATTTGCAGCGCTGCGTTCGTCGGGTTAGCAATTTTAATCCGGATTTCGCCCTGATACCCTGCGTCGACAACGCCGCCGCCTAATAAATAGTTGCTCCGGCTTTTCAGGAGAATCAGGCCGACCCAGCCCTTTTCCAAATCAAAGCAGACGCCCGTTCCAACGACAGCGAATGCACCCGGCTCGATAACGGCCTCCTCCACGGCGTATAAATCCAGTCCGGCGTCGTCCGCATGCCGCCGCGTCGGAAGGGCCGCGTCCGGGCGCAGCCTCGCAAACCTGATTTCGTTCATACAGATCACGCACCTCACTTTTCATATCCTCTTCGCTTTGTTATGCAAGTTTGCGTCCAGACGCTGCGCCGGGGCCAACCTTGGTCGCAGTTACTTTGACAGTTCACGAGGCGCAAGGCCATCATCGAAAAATCAGCGCAGATTCTGTGCATTCATAAAAACATGGTAAAATCGGTATCGTGTTGCGCCTATAGTGAAGTGGATATCACGTTACCCTCCGGAGGTAAAAGCCTGAGTTCGAGTCTCAGTAGGCGTGCTTGATGATCAAATGGGGGAGTGCTGGAACAGGCAGACAGGCATGACTTAGGATCATGTGCCGTAAGGCGTGAGGGTTCGACCCCCTCCTTCCCTACAGCGTCCGCCGGTAGCACTCCCTTTTTGATAAAACAAACGGATCAAGAACACGACGACAAGGAAAATTTAAATCGGATGAAAATTGAATCGAAATCCACCGAAAATCACGAAGCAACTTTCGAAGTCTCGGTCACGGCTGAAGAGTTTCAACCGTATAAACAGCAGGCTGCCCGGAAAATGGCCGCGCAGGCGAAAATTCCCGGCTTCAGGCCCGGGAAAGCGCCGTACGATATTGTCCAGCGCCTGTACGGCGGCGAAGCAATCGCGCAGGAAGCGCTTGACCTCTATCTCGAAAAAGAATACAGCCGGCTGATCGACGAAGCTGAAATCGAACCCGGCGGAATGGGGAATTTAACCAAAGTAGACGCGTTCGATCCGCCCGTCTTCACGGTCCGGATTCCGCTCGCGCCGACGGTCGATCTCGGCGAGTACCGCGAAATTCGTGAAGACTTTGAAGAACCAGCCGTCACCGACGACGAAGTTCAGGAGATGATCGAGAAACTCAGGGACCAGAACGCGACGACCGAACCGACTGACGACGACGCCAAAGACGGCGACCATGTCAGCGTCATGATCAAAGGGGATTATAAGGAAATCGATCCGGATACCGGGAAAACCGACTTCATAGCCGAAACGCCACAGGATTTCGTCATTGGGCAGGACGCCGGGAACGGCGGTTGGCCGATCGCAGATTTCACGAAAAACCTCCTCGGCGTCAAAGCCGGAGACGTCGTCACAACGGAACATACCTATTCCGAAAAAGACGCGCCGGTCGAAAGCCTCGTCGGACGCGAAGTCGTTTTTACGACAACGGTCCAAAGCGTCAAGCGCTCCGTCAAGCCGGAAGTCGACGCTGAATTCATCAAAAATTTCGGCGAATACGAAACCGTCGAAGCGTTTACCGATTTCGTCAGGGAACAGATTCTGCATTCCAAACAGGCCGAAGCGCAGAACGCATACATCGAAAAGCTAACCGATAAACTCGTCGAAGGCGCGAAAATTGAATACGCGCCGGCGACCCTCGAAGCCGAGGCGCAGTCGATGCTGGATAATCTGAAAAAGCGATTAGCCCGCGATGGAATCGACTTCGAGCTCTACTGTAAGCTTTCCAAGAGCGACCCGGAAACCTTCGTCGAAGAAAAGCTCCAGCCTGACGCCGAGCGCCAGCTGAAGCGCCGCCTCGCGATCCAGGAATTCGCCCGAATCGAAAAAATCAAGCTTGATTTCGAAAAGTTCAAAACCCTCCTGGGGCAGGTCCAGAGCGAAGCTTCGGCCGAATACGCGCGAATCAAGCCGAAGAAGGAGAAGGACGCTTTCCTGAGCGGACTGACCGATATGGCGATGAACCAGGCGTTTTCTGACGCGATTTTTGACCGCCTGATCGCAATCGGAAAAGGCGAGAACCCGGAAATCGAACCAGCTGCCCCCGCCACAGAAAGCGTCGTCGAAGGCTCGGCGGCACCGTCCGTCTCCGTCGATTCGAACGAGGTTCTTGACGCGAGCGCGGAGATTTAACCCGTCGAATGAAGTCCAGAGCGGGCGTCGAAAATTTCCGGCGCCCGTTTTTATTCACCCCTTCGATCAGGCGCGGACGCGCCGGGCGTTCGCAGATTCAGGAAAAATTCTAAC
>CALIHP010000030.1 GCA_938020565.1 uncultured Anaerolineaceae bacterium
AGTATTATATCCGCTTCCATCCCCCTGTCAAGTCTCCCCCCTTTTTTCGTGACTTCTCACGGTGAACAGTCTGTGATATTGTGATATTGGCTTAGTGAATAATCCTGGAATTTGTCCCGCCTTCTCTGATAACGCAAGCCTGACCGTTAAAAAATACAGATCATATGCGTGAAAAGAAAGAAATCTGTCTGGTTTTAATCATCGCAGTTTTCCCCCAGGACCGAACGCACCTTCTCCGCAACTGCCTTCGCCAGCGGCAGCTGCGACGGTTCAGAGATATGCATCCAGTCCAGTTCATTCGGCGTCACAAACGGATTAATATCCAGCGCGTCGCATCCTTCTTCCGCAGCAAAACGCAGCATCCAGGGAACCATCGCCGCTGATTTCTCCGCACAGCCCGGGCCCATATGTCCATAGACGGTTGGGACCGTCTCGATCCGCGGATCGATCTTCATCGGCGTCAGGACAAGGGCCCGCGGTCCGTCGCGCCAGACCGGAAGCTGCTTCGCTTTCTGGAGAAGAACCCGAAGCCCTTCGGCAATGTTGTACCCTGTTGCGGCGAATCGCGCTTTACAGTCGTTCGTTCCCAGCATGAGAATCAGCAGGTCAATCGGCGAATGCGTCGATAAAACCGGACGCAGCGTCGTCAATCCGCTCAATCCTTCGCAGAGCGGATCGTCAAAAACCGTCGTCCGACCCGAGAGTCCCTCAGGGATAACCTCGTATCGATCGCCCAGGAGCGCTCCCAGCCGCGTCGTCCAGCGGACGTCGTCGTCGAACCGTCCGCCGGTTCGCGGGTCGGCTCCATACGTATTTGAATCGCCATAGCAGACAACTCGAATTTTATTCATGCGTTTGCCTCCGAATTACGATCCTCCGGATCGCTGCTCTCCCGATATAGCCCGAATTTCTTCCGAAGGACCGCCGACCGCGAGACGATCCGGACCCATTTTGG
This sequence comes from uncultured Anaerolineaceae bacterium, assembly GCA_938020565.1. Classification (GTDB taxonomy): domain Bacteria; phylum Chloroflexota; class Anaerolineae; order Anaerolineales; family Anaerolineaceae; genus Flexilinea. The sequence continues at coordinate 956 of CALIHP010000030.1, forward strand.
CGACGGCGTTCCAACCACTTCGGCGTCCTGAATCGCGGCGCGCAGCTCCTCCGCCGTTGAAAACGGCGCCAGCCGCAGCGCCATCCGCCCCAGTTCAAAGAGTCCATGCGCGTCCGAGCCCGCCGTTCCGGAGAGGCCCCGCGCCTTCGCGAAGTTCGTCGCTTTTTCGTTCGCGTCCCTCGTATTCCGCCCATTCGCAATCTCGATTGCATCTAAATATCCCTGATACCGGATCATCTCGTCCTCAGTCCAGCCGTGCCGGCTGAACGAATACGGATGAGAAAGCGAGATAAACGCCCCCTGATCACGGAGACGCCGGAAGGCTTCGTCCGGCTCCAATCCAGCCGGAACCTCCTCTTCAACGAAAAAAGCTAAAATCTCGCCGCGCGTCGTCAATATTTCCTCGCCGACGATCACAAAATCCGGATACCGTTTCCGCAGCCGGATCGCTCCTTGAATCGAATTATGATCTGTGATAACCAGCTTTCCCAAATTCAGTTCATGCGCCCGCTCAATTAACGCGCTGAGCTTCGTGACCGAATCGGGCGAAAACTCGCTATGCACGTGAAAATCAACTAAAATTTTCAATTTATTGTTCTCCTGATAAATCGCTACCGAACCGGATTCACCGTGTCGGTCGGACGCGGCGTTCGGGTCGGAACGAGCGTCGGCGTTGAGGTCAGCGTTGGCGTCGGCTGGCGCGTATCGGTCGGGCGCGGCGTCCGCGTCGAGGTCGGCGTCGCCGTATTCGTCGGCGTATTCGTTGGCGTCCCCGTTATCGTCGGGGTTCGGGTCACGGTCGGCGTCAGCGTATCCGTTCCGGTCGGCGTAATTGTCGCTGTCCAAGTCGCCGTTCCTGTCGCTGTCGCGGTCGGCGTTGCCGATGGCGTCCAGGTCCCGGTCGCGGTCGAGGTCGGCGTCAGCGGCATTCCCTCAATAACGAACCCCTCGCTCATGAACCATTCCGATCCTAAGAAAACCTGCAATTCATACGCGCCAGGAAGCCAATCGTCCGGATCCTCCGGCTCGCAGCTTACATAATTATATCCGCCGGTCGAAATTTCCCAGACGACGGTCGATTCGCAAAGCGCAACCTGATCATCCAGCCGCATCCATACGAATGAGATCTGCGTCCCCAGAACGAGCTTATCGTAAGAATAAAATCCGTTCAGCGTTCGCAGCGGGTTCATGAACCGGATTGAAGGATCGATCGGGAAACCGTCCTCGCCAATCTCCTCGGCGAATTGAATCGGGCTGAAAAGAACCTCCGTTCCCGGGTCGACCTGGCTGGTCGCCATCGCTCGAAGCGAATCCGGGAGCGCGGGCGTATTCGTAATCGACGGCGTTTCGGAAACGGTCGGAGAAAGCGTCATCGTCGGCGGGAGCGTTATCGTCGCGGTTTCAGTAATCGTCGGCGTCAGCGTGATCGTCGGCGACGGCGGAAAAACGGTATAGAACGCCGGCTCAGCGTAATTATTCAGCGCCCAGGACGCCCCGGCTAATACGAGCGACATAAAAATCAGCTTCCAGCCGCGCGCGATCGCCTCCTGACGCTTTCGAAAAAAAACGAGCCGCAAACCCCGGCGAAGCGTACTGACCCCCAGCAGGAACGCCAGAACCGATCCGAAAAGCGCCAGAAACAGCGCGGCGTTTACGCCGGAAATTACATCGATATTCAGGTTCAATGCGCGCGCCCAGTCCATGCCTGCATTATATCATGCGGAGGATCGCCGCCTTCTTCTCAGCCCGCGCGTTATCTTCCGATCAATTTCGGAACCAGGTTTTCCTCATACACGAGGATTTCATAGCCCTCAAAACGATCGACCTTCTCCGGCTCGCCGAAAAGCGCAACAATCGAATCCTTCGAAACGTCCAGATAGCCCCAATCGTCCAGAAGAAAGAACGTATACGGCGCTTCTGAAAACCAGTCCGGCTTGTAGAACCAGCGCTGCTCTTCAGCGTAAACCGGAACCAGGTCTGAATCGCGATGCACCGTGATCGCGCGGATTTTAACCTGATCCCGCGACGAGACCGTCACGCTCGACGCATTCCAATAGTGCGCGAGGCCAAAACGGTAGCCATTTTCCGACAGATACGCCGCGACCCGGTCAAAGCGCGTATCCGGCCGCCCGAAGATAAGCGGCGGAAAATTCACTGCGATCAGGAGCGCGGCGACAAGCGCCAACCCAACCCGCATGGGCAGCCAGCCGCCGATCCGCCGCGGCAGCATATCGCAGCGATTCACCCGGCGAACGATCAGGATCGCGGTAAAAACAGGCAGGAACGAAATATAACGGGTGAACTCGGACGTCACCAATACGTCGGTAAAGACGCAGACCGCCGCCATGCCCGCCATCGACAGCGCTAACAGGACCGCGAAAAGATCCTGATGCCGCCGCTTTAAATAATCATGAATCGTCTCAATAACAGCCAGCGTCATTCCAATGATCAGGACAGCGGTCGCGATCCAGCGCAGCGTACTGAGCGCCGTGATCGGCGTCTGCCGCGTCGTTCCGTTCATGAGCTCGACGACGCCCTGGGCGAACCGATTCCAATTCGTTCCAATCTGATCCAATGCGGCGAAGTGTTTCCTGGATAAGACCTGATTTTTAACCGCGCCGCCGACGCTGAAGTACAGCCAATCCAGCCCAACGCCGGCTCCGCTTCCGATCAGGGTCAGCGCAATGACGCGGGCGCAGCGCATCCGCCCGAAGCGCGGCGTTTCGCTCATCAGCTCCCATCCGCAAAGCAGAACGACCGGCAGCACGGCGATCATGACGATCAGGAAATCGCCGGTAATCCCGATCGCGGTCACGATCAACAGCGCTGCCTCCCATCCCCGGGGCATTTTCTCATCCCTGAGGATTCGCGCCGCAATCGCCATGACAACGAGCGCAGCCGCGAACGCGGCCGTATGACCGCGAAAATGACCCGTTTTTTCGACCGTCGCGACAACCGCGATCCCAAAATACAGTAGGACGTCCAACGGCGTCAGCGCGTCGACCCGATCGCGGAGCAGCAGCAGTCCGAACAAGAGGAACATCGTCAGGATCATCGCCTCCGCCAGAACGTACGCAAATGGCTGAACCCCGAGAAGCGCGGCGCTCAGCCCATAAAACGGGAGCTCCGTCGTCAGGAAGCTGATCCCTGTCAGGACCCAATCCTTCAGGAAAAAGTTCCCGCCGATCCAGTCCTGGCCTTCGAGGACATGATTCGCGAAATCAGAATTGATCGGGACCCTCGCCATCGTCGTAAAAGCCGTCAGCGCAATTCCAGCCAGCGCGGCTCCGATCAGCAGCCATTTACAAATCGGGTGATGCAGGATGGACCTCATTTAACCATGCCTCCGTTCGCTTTTCCGAATCCGCTTCGGGGTAAATATATAGAATATTACCGCCAATACCGAACGCCGCGGAACGATTCGCGGAATGTGCGTTACCTCCCTTTTGCGCATGTCAGCGCGCGATCGATCAAAGATCCGTTTCGGCCTGCCGCGAATCATGATTTCCCCCCCCTGAGTTGACGATTTTCATAACGCATATTTCGCGTTTCGCCCGCCGGTTTTCGCGCCTTACCGAAAAAACGAAGACAGGCGCTTTGATTTCGTGTATGATGACAGCATCAAGCATACAGGAAAGAGGAGGTAAAGCTTTATGAAAGTCAGCGTTGAAATCTCCGATGATTATAAACCGCCCCGCGCGGTCATATACGCCGACGCAATGACGGAGGAAATCCGAAAGATCGTCGATTGGTTAGGGCAGAACGATACGCCGCTGATCGGTCAGTTAGATGAACGACTGGTCGTTATCAAACCGGAAGAGGTTTACATGATCCGGATAGAGAGTGGGGAAACGATAATCCATACTGAAACGGGAAAGTATTACTCCGGAAAACGGCTTTATGAAACGGTCCGCCCGCTTGGGCGCGGATTTATGCAGATTTCGAAGCAAACTATTATTAATCTTTCTTATATAAAAAGCGTGGAAGCCGGCTTCAGCGGGACGCTTCTTCTCAAGCTGAAGAATGGCCTTTCCGACTACGTGTCAAGAAAATACCTGCCGGAATTAAAAAAATATCTGGGAATCTGAGGAGAAATAATCATGAACAAAACTGTTAAAGAAGTGTTATCCAACACGTTTCAGTCGATCGGGTACGCCGCTGTCATATTCTGTGTCGTTGGGGTCATTTTTGACCTGACCTTCAAAGGCAATCTGGTGATGGAAAACTATACGTACACCAGAATGGCGGCCGGCATGTTCGTCATCGGGCTTGGATTCGGCGTTCCAACGTTCGTTTACAAGAATGAAAAGATGCCGCTTCTGGTTCAGGGGCTGATCCATATGGGAATCGGCTGCGTCGTGATGACGATCGCCGCGTTCGCTGTCGGCTGGATTCCGACTGATCGGGGAATCGGCGCTGTCCTCTGGACGATCCTTGGGGAAATTGCCATCGCTCTCGTCATCTGGTTCATTATCTATCTGCATCAGAAGAAGCTGGCAAAAGAGATGAACCGCCGGATCAGCCAGATGAAGTAAGTCGAAGCCAACCATTAACGATAAAACGGCAGGGAGGACGGAGCGGCAGGCGCTTTTCCCTGCCGTTTTAATATTGGAATCATCTGAAGATCTCTCGGACGTTCAGGCTTGACCGTAACGTTTCGCCGAGGACCGTGACCCGCGGCATGATAAAATTCATTAACTGTTATGAAATCCTCCGCTCAGTAGAAAAGCTTTCAATTTCCCGGATATGGCGGCCGATGAAAACGGGAAAATCAACAAAAAACGTCGCAGACCTAAACGAAAGAGACGATCCACCATGAAAGATTTAACGATTCAGGACATAAATATCAGCCCGATCCCGCTTTTCGCGGATGAATGGGCGCTGGTCACAGCGGGAACGAAAGAAACCGGGTTTAACACGATGACGGTCAGCTGGCGGCATGTCGGCGCGATCTGGGGCGCAAATCAGGGAATGCCGACCGCGACGATTTATATCCGTCCGCAGCGGTACACGAAGGAATTCGTCGATCGCGAACCGCTTTTCACGATTTCCTACCTTTCCGCCGATTACCGGAAAGAGCTCCTCTACCTGGGCAGCCGATCAGGCCGCGACGAGGATAAGGTTGCTAATTCAGGGCTGACACCCGTTTTCGACGATGGGTTTACTTATTTTGCGGAAGCGAAGATCGTACTGGTCTGCCGGAAGGTATACGCCGCGCCGATTCTGGAAAGCGGTTTTATCGACCGATCCATTATCGACGGAAACTATCCGCAGCGTGATTATCATACGATGTATATCGGAGAAATCGTTAAAATCTTCGGGACGGAAACGAGCGTGGACGGTCCGAAATAAACGGGTTGAGTCCCGCTGTCGCCTGACGGCGGACTTTATATAAATAGAATCAAGGGATAAGATTGAAAGCGAGGACAAAATGAAAAAGTTGAATCTCAATTTAGAGCTGGTGTTCCTGTTTGTCTGCGAGATCCTGATCGGGATCGTGCTGCTGATTAACCCGATCGGATTCGCGAACCTGAGCATCCAGATTTTCGGCATCGCGCTGATCATCAGCGGTATTTTTTCCGGCTACGGCTATGTCCGATCGGACCCCAGAAGCGCAATGCACGGATTGAAGTTGTTTAAAGCGCTTGCTTTCATAATTCTCGGGATTGTCTGCTTCACGGGGCCGAACTGGTTCCTTGCGACATTCCCGATCCTGACCGTTCTTTACGGGATTTTCATTCTTCTTGTCGGCCTCTTCAGGGTCCAATGGGCGGCGGACATGTTCCGGCTGAAGATGGAACGATGGTGGATCGCCGCGATCAGCGCGGTCCTCTCAATCCTGTTGGGATGTGTCATTATCCTGAACCCGTTCTTCGCGACCGCCGTGCTTTGGACCGTTACCGCGCTGACGCTGATCGTGTTCGGCGCTGTCGACCTGGTTTTCCTCCTGATTTCCGGATTCGGAAAAGAAGGGGAAAAGATTGTGTGAATTAAAGAGCCCAACGTGTTTGGATTCGTTGGGCTTTGACCATTTGCAGACCGGGCGCGAACCTCCGCGCTCATTTTTATTTCTCTAAAACGCCGAACGCAGATCGTCGCGCATCGCCAGCGCGGCTTTCCGCGAAGCGGCGGCGAATTCAAGCCCCAGCTTCGGCGCGTCGGCGAATTCCGGATCCTTCCGCCAGGCGGCGATAATCCCGCGCGATGAATTTACGATACAGCCGACGCCGTCCTTATCGAAAAAGCCTTTCAGGTCAGCGCCTTTTCCCCCCTGTGCGCCGTAACCCGGAACGAGGAAAAACGTATGCGGAAGCTGCGCGCGGAGTTCGACGCCCTGAATCGGATGGGTCGCGCCGACGACCGCGCCGACGAGACTGTACCCGAACGCGCCGATATGGTCCTGCCCCCAGCGATGAACCAGGTCGGCGACAAGGCGATAAACCGGCCGCCCGTCGACGAGAAGATCCTGAAGCTCTGAGCTTGACGGGTTCGACGTCTTGACCAAAACGAAAAGCCCGCGATTCATAGCAGCGGCCGCCTTGACGAACGGCGCGATCCCGTCGGTTCCGAAGTAAGGATTGACCGTAATAAAATCCTCTTTCCAAAGATCGTAGGTTTCGCCCTCGACCTGCGTTCCGCCCAGGTGCGCGGCGTAGGCTTCGGCGGTCGAGGAAATATCGCCGCGCTTGACATCGCCAATTACGATAAGGCCCTTCTCTCTGGCGTATGCGACCGTTCGCAGGTATGCGTCGAGTCCGTCAAGCCCGTAGCGCTCGTACATGGCGATTTGCGGCTTGACGGCGGGAACGATATCCGCGACAGCGTCAATAATCGCGCGATTAAAGGCGAGGAAGCTTTCCGCGGCCGCCTTCGGCGTTTTTCCGTATCGATCGAAAGCCTCGAGCTTCAAACCCTCCGGAATCATGTTCATCGCCGGATCAAGTCCGACGACGGTCGGATTCGCTTTTTCGCGGATTGCGCGAATCAGTTGCTCAATCATGATAGATAACCTTTCCGTCTATAATCGTCCATTTTACTTTCCCGGTAAACGGCCGTCCGGCGAAAGGTGAATGCCTGGCTTTCGAAAGCGACTTCGCCGGATCGACGACGAAGGTCTCGTTCAGGTCGACGAGCGTCAGGTCCGCCGCAGCACCCACGCGAAGCTCCCCGCGGTCCAGCCCGAGGATCCGGGCCGGCCTCGCGGCCATCATCTCAATCAGCCGTGAAAGCGTCGTCAGCCCGCTTTTGACCAGCGCGGTATAGCTGACGCAGAAGGAGGTCTCCAGTCCGGTCACGCCGAAAGGCGCTTCCGAGACCGGGCGATTTTTCTCTTCGGCGGTGTGCGGCGCATGATCCGTCGCGATCGCGTCGATCGTCCCGTCGAGCAGCCCCTCGATCAGCGCCGCGCGGTCGGTCTCGTTTCCCAGCGGCGGGTTCATTTTGAACTTTCCGTTTTCCGCGAGAACGTCGTTTTCCGACAGCGTCAGATAATGCGGCCCGGTTTCCGCCGTAACCGCGATCCCGCGCGCTTTCGCCCAACGGATCAGCGACACCGACGACGCCGTGCTGATGTGGCAGAAATGCACTGGACAGCCGGTGGCTTCCGACAGCAGAATATCGCGGGCAACGATAATCGATTCGGCTTCCGCCGGAATCCCGATAACGCCCAGCCGCTCCGACGCCGCGCCCAGCCGCATGCAGCCGCCGCACAGGCCGATTTCTTCGGCATGCGAAAAAATTTTCAACCCGTTCGCATGAATCGCGATCATCGCCTCGCGCATCCGGCGCGGGTTCATCACGGATTTCCCGTCTTCGCTGACGGCGGAAAGCCCCCGCCCCATCAGCCGGAAGCATTCGTTCTGAACGGCGTTCAGCGCCGCATAATCGGTCAGATCCTCGCCCCGCTCGCCCCGGGTAATCGTCCCCAGCGGAAGAACGTGAACCCCGTTCGCCGCGGCCGCGGCGCGTTCGATCCGTTCCAGCGTCTCGACCGTGTCGATCGTCGGTTTCGTATTCGGCATCGGACAAACCGTCGTCACGCCCCCCCGCGCCGCCGCGAGGCACCCGCTTTCGGTCGTCTCTTTTTCCGGAAAGCCGGGATCCCGGAAATGTACATGCAGGTCGATAAGCCCGGGAAGGACGGTCAGCCCGCTTCCATCGATCGTTTCCATGTCTAATCCCGCGCTCTCTGGCGCGGCGAGCGAACGGAGCCGCCCGTTTTCGACGAGCACGTTCGCCTTTTCGCCCAAAGCGCTATTTGGAAGGCTGACGTTTTTTATAAATAAGTTCATCTACTCCGTCCTTTTCCATACTGACCCTATCGTCGCAATATTCACAGCGATAAACGCGCCGTTCCGGATCGACAAGGTGGAAAATATGCGGCGCGTTCGCCTCGATCGAGGTAACGCAGCGCGGGTTCCGGCAATGAATAATATCGACAACTTTATCCGGAAGCGCCAGTTTAATTTTCCTGACGACTTTATGATTCTCGATAATATTCACGGTCGCGTTCGGGTCAAGAAGTCCCAGCTCGCTCAGGTCGAGATCGACGACATCTTTAATTTTGATAACGTCTTTGCGCCCGAGAATCGTTGAATCCGCGTTCATGAGGAAGGCGACCGTATGATTCGAGGTATCGATATTCAGGCAGGACAGAATTTTCGCGCCGACGCCGGCGGTGATATGATCGATGACGATGCCGCGTTCAATACTGTTGACAACTAACATAGTTTATTCCTCCGCTCCGAGAATTTTCATGAGTAACGCCATGCGAACGAACATGCCGTACCTGGCCTGACGGAAATACGCGGCGCGCGGGTCGCTGTCGATTTCGACCGCGATTTCGTTGACGCGCGGGAGCGGATGCATGACGATCATGTCCGATTTCGCGCTTTCCATCTTCGCCGCGTCGAGAATATAACGGTCCTTGAGCCGGACGTAATCCTCTTCATTAAAAAACCGCTCTTTCTGGACCCGCGTCATGTACAGGATATCCAGCTCCGATAAGACCGGGGTCAGCTTCCGGACCTCTTCAAACGCGATCCCGTTCCTGATCAGGATCCCTTCCCGAACGTAATCGGGGACGACGAGCTCGTCCGGGGAAATCAGAGCGAATCTGATCCCCTGATAGCGGGATAACGCCTTGATCAGCGAATGAACCGTGCGGCCGAATTTTAAATCGCCACAGATCCCGACCGTCAGGTTTTCAAGCGTTCCTTTTTCCTGAAGAATCGTCAGCAGGTCGGTCAGCGTCTGGGTCGGATGATGATGACCGCCGTCGCCGGCGTTGATAACGGGAATATCGGCTGCGTTCGCGCCGATCCGCGGGGCTCCTTCCTTGGGGTGACGCATGACGGCGATATCGGCGTAGCAGGCGACGGTCCGAAGCGTATCGGCGATCGATTCGCCTTTCGCCGCCGACGAAGAATTCGCTTCCGAGAAGCCGATGACCTGCCCGCCCAATCGGAGCATCGCCGCTTCAAAGCTGAAACGCGTTCGCGTCGATGGTTCATAAAATAACGTTGCTAATAAATATCCGTCTAACGCATGGGCATAGCTGCGCGGATCGGCGATAATTTTCCGGGCGAGATCGAAAATCTCTCCCATTTCGTCCACACTGAAGTCCATCGGTTCAAGCAAGTCGCTGCCTTTCAGCATAATCGTTTCCTACCTTTCGTAATCGCCCGATTCCGAGCTTTTTGCAAAAAAAAACCTCCATCCTCAGGAGGTTTAATTCTTACCGATCAACAATTTGAGAAAAGATAACGAACCGTTTTTTGCAGGTTTTTTCATCTGTTTTCTCCCCCGACTGGCGCTGCTGCGCGCCGGATTCATGCTGTCACCGAAAAAATCATAGTCCAAAGAATTGCCGCTGTCAACCGGTTTTTCGATTTTCCTGACATGGGGAGAGGACTGCGAATTGTCAAAGCAAATATAACCTGATCAGGCAGAAAAGCTGAAGCTCAGTTCCATTTACATTGACAAATGACATTCCCTTACCCGAACAGCTCCCGATGCGCCAGGATCGCGGCCCCCGCGCTGCACGCCGGACATAAGCAGTACCGGCTGCCATTGGCCTTCGCCTCCGTAAAAGCGGCAATCATTTCCTTCGCTTTTTCCTTACCAAAATGCCGCATTCCCGCTTCAGAAGCGAAAAAGCTCAGCGAATCATCGATCGTATTGACATCCTCCTCCAAAGCCGCGATCAGCTTCGCGGACAAATCGCTTTCGCGATCCGTCCCAACCGCCGCGAGCCATTCCTCTCCGAGCTCCCGCAGCGGCGGATAGCAGGACTCCGCCGATACCAGCTCCCGAACGAACGCAGCCGCCTGATTCTTGTCTGACATAAGTATCCTCCTTGATATTCTTGCCTGTAATGATAGCCTGAAATGGATATATTTTGCCGTTTTCCGGCGCGGAACCGCATACAAGGCCGCCGCGGCCCGCGCCGGGTTCAGCTAAGCCAGGCTACCTGACGTCAACGACCGTGCTCCAGGCCGGGTCGCAGATATAGTAATCCAGATCAAAATACGAATGATGCGGTTCGACCTTTTCCGGATCAGCCACGCAGAAACCGATTTTCAAGCGCTCCGTCTCTTCCAGCGATTGAATAACCGCCGGGTCCATAAAGGTTCGGCGAAAGCCGGCGTATGGGAAAGAATTTTCCCAAAAACGGAGCCGCGTCCCATCATCCGTCTCAAAATAAGCCGCAAGATCGATCAGATTCGTTTCCGCTCTCATTTGAACTTCGGTACCCTCCGTGAACAGGATCAGTTCCATCGGATTAAAGCGCAGCCGGTTCAGCGTGACAGCCTGTCCGCTCACTTCCAGCGTCTCACCCAGCTCAATCTCCTTCGTCTTCGCGGCCAACTCCGTACCGTCCGCCTCAAACTCGAAAAACCAGGAGCCGTTTTCAGTAAAGCAGCTCAAATCCGCCGCATACTCAGCTTCCGGATCATCATTCCAGCACACTTCCAGGCTGATGATTTCAACTTTAACCTGAATCGGGTTCTTCGTTGAGACGTAACCGTCGCTGAATAAAAGCGGGCTGCCGACCCCGCTCAACGCGACAAGCGGCGCGTCATGGAGAACATGGATGTAAGGACCGCCTCCACCCCCTCCGCCATGCTGGACTTCAAAATAATCCTCCGGATACGGTACGATCGGTCCGACCTCGATCCCCGCGCCATTGATTTTGAACGATGCCGGCTTCGTCGGGGGATCGCCTTCCTGATCCAGACCCAATAATACAGATACATAAAGCCTATCCTCCGTGATCAGAACTTTATCCAGAAGGATAGCGATCCCACTCTCCGTCGTCTGCATCATGCGCACCGGTTTAACATATGGATTCGCAGTATCGATAACGTCTTCAATCTGGTAATCAGGCTCAAAATCTGCCATGAATTTTTCAAGCTCGTTTTCCGACGGATTCATCTTCACCCGAAACGATTCCAGGGCATGGTACCGCGCAATTCCCTCGGCGTCATTCTCCGGCCCGGCAAGCGTCGCGACATACGGCGTCACTTTGACGACCTTCGCGTCCTTGAGCCACTCCCAACCGCTATGCCCTGGTTTCGTGAAGAAATCAAACTCAATCACATCGGGGTCAGTCTTTCGCCGATTATTATCAGGCTCCGAAGCCTCGATCCGATTTCCATGCGTGTCCTCGATGATAAATCCTAACAAATCTCCTTCTTCATAGTAAATCAAGTGCCCGCTTGTTACGTCCACATTTTTAAATTCATATTCTCCCGGCACGTTTCGCCGGATCCCAATTCGCGTCTGAATTGGAGAAACGATCATTTCCGTTGCAGTATAAGGCTTCCGGTTCCCGACGAACTCATGATCCAGCGTTGCCCGCCGGGTCAACTCTTTCGCGATCGTCCCATCCGCCAGAAAATCGAACGCCCATTCGCCATTCAGTTCCTCCGGGAAGCCTGAATCGCTTGAATAATGAATTTTATCAATCGTCAACGTCATCGATATTTCGTCGGCGGCCAGAAGTTCGCTCGAAACGTCCGCAAACAAAACGATACTCGCTTTTCCATCATACGCCCCATCGGAATAAACGTCGGTCAGCGCGCTGAAAGTCCCTTCCTGAAGCGTAAACGTCTCGTCTCCAATTCTCAGCCCATCCTTCATTTCGCCAATTTGCAGCGAGTGGCTCGCGACAATTCTATCCGAAATCATTGTCAGCCCCAGATAAACGCGGGAACCCTCGATCAGGATCTCGTTAAGCTTCATTTCGACGCCCTGATCGCTCACGGCGGGAACGTCCAGCTTCTGAATAAGCCCCTGATCATCCTCAATCCCGAACCAGTCGGCCAGCGTCGGCAACGCTCCGTCTTCGGCGCGGCCCACCGTCGGAACGGCGATCATCGCCGCCAGAACCAGCAGCAATACCGGATAAACCATCGTCTTTATTTTCATTGAATTCCTCCTTATCGATGATTAGAGCGGGCCCGGCCTCGCCGGCAATCGGCGTCAGGAAACGGGCCCGCTTTTCCGTGGAACGTTACGGAAGCGCGATCACGACGTCCTGCGCGCCCTCGCAGTCGTAAAACTTCGGATCCTCCGGATCAAAATCCTCTGGGAACTCCGTGTAGTCCGAGAACTCCGGATAGCCGCAGCCGAACAGCGTCAGCGTCTCCGTCTTCTCCAGCGACGCGATCAGCTCGGGATCGACGATTTTCCTGGATAACCGCCTGAACGGTGAAAAATCATAGCCCAGGCGCATCGTCTTCCCATCATCCGTCCTCGCGAAAATCGCATCCATTCCATCGTCTGCCCAGTTCGAATTTTCAATCTCGACAAAGAAAATCAGCTGCATCGGATTAAAGCGCAGCCGGTACAGCGACAATTCACCCTGCCCAACCGTCAGCGTCTCGTCCAAATCAAACTCTTCCGTCTTCGCCGCCAGCTCCGCCCCGTCGGTCTCGAACTCAAACGTCCATTCGCCGTTTTCCCGGAAACAATGCGAATCAAAGTACAGGTCCTCTTCCGCCTCGGACTTGCCCCAGCAAACCTGATAATTTTGAATCGTCAGCCTGACCTGAATCGGATCGCTGGCCGAAACGTAATCGTCTAAGAACATCAGGTCGCTCCGGACGCTGTCCACCGCCACAAACGGGTCGTCGTTGAGCTTATGCAGATATGGACCGCCGCCCCCGCCGCCTCCATAGCGCGGCTTGAAATAATTTTCGGGATACGGGATCCGCGGCCCAACTTCGATCGTGTACGAACCGATCTGAAAATCGGACGGCTCCTGATCCAGGGCCTCCGGAAGCCCCATTAAAACCGTGACGAATAAATCGTTCTCCGTCACCAGAACCTTATCCAGCATCAGCGCCGTTCCAGCCTTCGTCTCATGCAGATGACGAACCGGCTTCACGTATGGGCTCGACGTATCGAGCGAACCAAGCAGCGGATCTTCGACGATATACTCCGGCTCGAACGAGAACATGAACCGATCCAGTTCGGTCGGGAAATCTCCGGCCGCCAACCGGATCGGCTCCAGCGCCATATACCGTTCGATCCCTTCGCCGCCCTGGCTCGGCCCCGCGGACGTCGCGACATACGGCGTCAGCGTTACATATTCCGCGTCCTTCAGCCAGCTCCAGCCGTTAGCCTCCGCGTCGGTCCTGAAGCCCCGATGAAGCGGCGTATCCTCTTCCGGCGGGGCGCCCCAATACGTATAAACCTCCGTGTCCAAATGCGTCCGGTTCCCCTCGTCGTCCGACAGGACGAATCCCAGCAGCGAGCTGTTATACAGGTCCTGGCGCCGGTCCGAATCCGTCCCAGCCTCTCCCTGCAGCACGATCGGCAGCGTCAACGCTGCCCGGGCTCCGAACGGCGTCAGCGTCAGCGTATCGATCACGATCAATCGATCGTCGACCAGGATCGGACGATCGACCGCGATTTTCCGTACCGACTTCCATCTCGCGTCGAGATCCAGCAAAAAATTAAAATACCAGCTTCCGCCGAATTCAATCCATCCTTCTTCCGTCCTGGCGCTTATTTTTGAAATACTGAGCGACAGATCCAGTTCGTCGCCATGAATGAATTCGTCCGGAATCTCCGCCGTCAGGACCAGCTGCATCGCGCCGGGGCGCAGGATCTCCGATTCGTCGGACAGCGCCGAATCGTATCGGTCAAACCCTTCCAGCGGAAAAGATTCCATCCCCAGCCAAAGCAGGTTTACATCAGATCCGAATTGTAAATCGTACAGGTCTTCAATCCGGTCCGAGACGACGTACGTCGATAAATAAAGCTGATTTCCGTCGAGCAGGGCTTCTCGAAGCTGAATTTCAATTCCGTAGTGAACCTGCGCCGGGAGATCGAGTTGCTGAATCATGCCCGCGTCGTCCCCGTCCTCAACCCCAAACCACTTTGCCAACGGCTGATACGGTTCCCCGTCTTCGGCGTAGCCCGCCGTCGGAACGGCGATCAGCGCCGCCAGAACCAGCAGCAATACCAGATAAACGTTCAATTTTATTTTCATTCGTTTTCTCCTTATCCCTGACTTAAAAGAACATGCGGGCGGCCCGAATGAACCGCCCGCTGATCCTGATTCAGTTGAGATCGATAACCGTGCTCCACGCCGGATCGCAGATATAGTAATCCAGATCGGAGTAATAATAACCGGCAGGAACCTTTTCCGGGTCGGGGACGCAGAAGCCGATTTTCAGCTTCTCCGTTTTTTCCAATGCCGCGATTTCGTCCGGATCAACCGTTTTTAAGGAAAAACCTGAAAACGGATAGGAACGCGGATTCAATCGCAGCCGCGTCCCGTTATCCGTCTCAACATACGCGTTCGAAAAATCGCTATAGGATCCGTCCCACTTTAAATCACCGGTAAAAAGGATCAGCTCCATCGGATTAAAGCGCAGCCGGTTCAGAACGATTTCCGTTCCTTTCACGTCAACCGTCTCGTTCAGTTCCATTTCGCTGGTCAATTTCGCCAATTCCGCGCCGTCGGTATCAAACTCAAACGTCAAAGGTTCCGTTTCAGTATAACAGGCCGACGTATACCGTTGAGGGGCTATTTCTTCATCCCAGCAGACTTCCACCCGCAGTATCCGGACTTTGACATGCATCGGATCTTTCACGGAAACGTACCCGTCGGTATACATCAGTCCCTTGCCGATTCCGTCGTAAACGACCAGCGGATCTTCATGGAGAACGTTGATATACGGACCTCCGCCGCCTCCCCCGCCGAGTTTGATTTCAAAAAAATCCGGCGGGTAAGGAACGACCGGCGAAACGTCGATATCATATCCGTTGATTTGGAAATCGGACGGAACAACGAGATTCTTCCCGTTCTTCTCCGCGATTCCCATCAGGACAGATATATAAATATTGTCCTCCGTGACAAGAACTTTATCGAGCATGACCGTCAGCCCGTTTTTCGTCGTCTGCATCAGACGCACCGGTTTAACATACGCGTTCCGCGTGTCGAGCCCCCCGTATAACGTGTAATCCGGCTCAAAATCCTCCATAAACGTTTCGATTTCGGTCGGTTCCGACGCGGTTTTTACCTGAATCGGTTCCAGCGGCAGGTAGCGGTCGATGCCGTCCGCTTCCATATTCTGCGGCCCGGCAAGGGACGTCATGACCGGCGTCACCGTAATTTCTTTCGCCTCTTTAAGCCATGCCCAACCGTTATTCCCGGCCGTCGAAAAATAATCGATCTCGACGACCGGTTTCGGTTGTTCCGAAAGATAGTCATATTCGGGATACGCCGCTTCGATCCGATTCCCGTTTTCATCCGTAACGATAAAACCGTGTAAATTCCCCGGCGTCGAATAAAGCCAGGAGCCTTTCTCGAAGTCGTCTCGTTCAAGAACTTCTTTCGGAAGCATTCGTTCGACGCTGATCCGCGCGCGCATCGGCGAACAAGTCAGCGTAAGCGCCGTAAATAATTCCCCGTCTCCAACGAACGGGTAATCGAGTTCAAATTCGCGCGTCAGCTCTCTCGGTTTCGTCATGTCCGCCGTAAAATCGAACGACCAAAACCCGTGTAAATCGACGCCCAGCAAGCCTCCCTCATCCGGGATATAGATCTTATCAATCGCCAGATGCATCGGGACTTTATCGCCGCTCAATAACGATTCCGGGACGACAGCCGTCAGCACGACCTGAACCGCGCCGTCCCGTTTTCCGTCCGGGAAAAGCGCGTACGCGGCTGAACTTGACGAACTCCCATACAAATCAAAAAAATCAAGCAGCCCGATCCTCAGCCCATTCTCAATATGACCAAGCTGCAGCGAATTCACATCCTCAATTCGATCAGATTTGACCATGATCGAGAGGTGGACCCGATGATTTTCAATCAGGATCTCACGCAATTCGATCCCGATCCCATGATGCGTTACCGGCGGAAGATCGATCGCCTGAACCAGTCCCTCCGGATCCTCAAAGTCAAACCACTCCCGAAGCGGGACGTAGTCCGCGTCTTCCGCGAAAACCCCGCCCGCCAGCACACAGCAACCGAATATGACCCATAAAAGCGGCAGCAACAGATAAGTTTTTCGATTCATGACAACTCCTTTACTTGCGAACGATCAACCTGCGCGCGACCCGTTCACGCCCGATCGCGCATCGTCATGTCCTTAGGGGACGAGCCCTGCCTGCGTACAACATCCCCATTGTAATAGACGTTTCATTCGTAAAAAAAGTTCCAACGTTTTCTTAAAATTCTGGCGATGCGTTCTGACGTTATTCGAGATCGATGACCGTGCTCCACGCCGGATCGCAGGTATAAAATTCAATCTTCTCCGGATCGTAATCCTGCGGATAATCGCCGTTGATCCGGTCCAGGCAGAACAGGACCTTCAAGCTTTTCGTCTCTTCCAGCGACTGAATCACCGCGTCATCGATGATCTTTCGATCGAAACCGATATAAGGACTCCTGTGGAACCAAAGATGAATCGTCGTCCCGTCGTCGGTTTCAACGAACGCCGTCAGTTCGCTGAGATGGGTTCCATGTAGATAATCCACCCCTGCGCCGCTGGTAAACGCAATCAGATGCATCGGATTGAATCGGAAGCGATCGAGGAGAACGTCTTTTCCTTCAATATCCAGAGCTTCTCCAACTTCGAATTCTTTCGTCTTAGCGGCTAATTCCGCGCCATCCGTATCGAACTCAAACTCCCATGGACCCTGCTCGCGATAGCAGCTCGGCCCATAATTCATGTCACTGACTTCCATATTCCAACATACCTCATAATCAAGAATTTTAACCTTTACGTGCATCGGATCCTTCGGTGAGACGTATCCATCGTCGAACATCAAGCCGCTCGAAATACAGTCATAGACAACAAACGGATCTCCATGAATTTTATTCAGAATAGACCCGCCACCCCCGCCGCCGCCATGGATTATTCCGAAATAACCCGGCGGATAGGGCAGGTGCGGTGTAACTTCCATTCCAGCGTATCCGAGCTGAAAGCTGGTCGGAGGCGTCCAATCCTCATTTTCCGGGTCAACCCCCAAAAGGATGGTCACGGCAATTTCATCCTCCGTAACGAGCACCTTATCGAGCAGAAGTACAACCCCGCTTTCCGTTGTTTGCAGCTGACGGATCGGCTTCACATACGGATTCGTCGTATCGAGAACGTAATCCCGATCCCCATATTCCGGTTCAAAGCCCAGCATGAAGTCTTCCAGATTTTCCTGAGCAATTCCCGAAGTTACGGCGCACAACAGAATCAGCGCCACCCCAAAAGCTAACAGACTCCTTTTCATTTTCATTTTGACTCCTCCTGTTTCAGGTTTACGGTAAACGGTTCCATCGCGTGATACTGCGCAATGCCTTCCGCCTCATTTTCAAGTCCCGCAAGCGTAATGACATACGGCGTCAGCGTCACCGATTCCGCGTCCTTGAGCCATTCCCATCCGTTATTCGCGCCGTCAGAGAAAAAAACACTTTCCATTTTTTCATGGCTCTCCGTATCGAGATCGCTTTCAATGAGAGCGATTTCAACTTGATTTCCCCGATTATCATCTATAATAAATCCGGCAAGATTTCCATGCGGGATAGCGAAAGAAAGAACCCAATTATAAATTTTGATATGCTTTTTTTCCTTCGCTATCGTTCGAAACACGGATATTTTCGCTCGAATCGGAGAAAAGACGAGCTCGGATACGTGATACGTCGATTGTGCGTCGCGGAATTCATGATCAAGAGGAATCACCCGCGTCAGCTCTTTCGCTTTCGTTCCATCGACCATAAAATCAAACACCCAAGGACCGTAAAAATCTTCATATGAATCACTCATATGGGCGTAAATACCATCAATTACCAGCCGCATCGGGATTAAACCTTCATCCAGGAATTGCGCCGGAATATCCGAATGGAAAACGATCATGGATGGCGATTCCTTTTCGGAGGGGTCATAATTCATACTCGACGAATAACTTCGCCAATCCTCAACAACATCAAAGGAAATATCACCAATCGTCAGACTATCGGGCATCGAGCGGAATCCAATTGAACGAATCGGAGATTCCGGATCAATCGTCATGAGCAACGAAAAATACACCCGGTTATCCTCGATCAGAACCTCGCTCAGCTTCATCTCAACCCCATGATGGCTCACGGCAGGAACGTCAAGCGTTTCGACCAGCTCGGGATGGGATTGAATCGCGAACCACTCGCGCAGCGTTCGGGTGAACTGACCCCAGACGATTTTTCCGCCCGGCGTCGACAGGACCACCAACAGCACGCACAGCGCCGCCGCGGCCATCGCGAAAACGGGCCGGCGGCGCCGGTTCGCGAACACGCGCCAGAACGAGCCGCGCGCCGGTTTCACCGCCGCTTCGAGCCGCGCCTCGCCGGACGCCAGCGCGGCGTACGCCTCCAGGCAGCGGTCGCAGCTTTCCAAATGCGCCTCGATCTCAGACATACGCCGTTCGGAAAGCGCCCTATTCAGATACAGCGCCCATTCATACGCTTCAATATGCATCGTTACTCCATTTCTCGCGAATCATTCGACGGGCACGGTAAATTCGCGTTTCGACCGTGCGCGCGCTGAGCCCCAGCGTTTCGGCGATTTCCCTGACGGACCGATTCGACCGATAGTACATCGTCCACGGGACCCGATAAATCTCGTCAAGACCGTCGATCAGCCGCCAGATTTCGGAAATCGTCTCGGCCGTGATGACGTCCGATTCAGGCGTCGCTGAGCCTGGGGCGGGGATCCGATCCTCTCCGATCTCGTCCAGGCTCAGCCAATCCGGCTCCCCCCTGCGTCTTTTTTTCTCGTCGATCGCGTGATGAACCGCGATCCGCGCGATCCAGGCTTTGAAATTGGCACCGGACCAGCTGTCCATCGCAAAATAAATCTTTTGCAGAACTTCACAATAGAGGTCGTCCGTGCCGTCGGGCGTCCGGATAATCCCGTAAATAATCTTTTTAAGATACGCTTCGTACGGACTGACCTTCGCCTCAAACAGGCCATACGGCATGCGGCGTGGTATCGTTGCTGTTTCCTGTTTCAAGAATGCTCTCCTTTCCGCCTTAATTTAAAAGACGAAAAAATCGAATGGACTACGTCAAAGGTGAAGCCCTGCAATCAATATGATCGCGCAAACCGAAATCCATTCGATCCAAATCGAAGGATATAAGGCCGAAAAGCGACGATCGGATATCGCCTACCTAAACACTCGATTATTAACGAAAATACGTCCGACAACGCAGACG
>CALIHP010000031.1 GCA_938020565.1 uncultured Anaerolineaceae bacterium
TAGGCAGAACAGTACCGTTGGCGATTTCGCGGAGGCCGCGCCACTCTTCCGCGAATCAGACGCCGGTTATGCGGGACGCAGTTTTTCCATGAAGCGTAAGACGTCCCGGCTTAAAAATCACCGCAGAAGGGCGGCAGGGACAGCGTGACGGTTTGCCACGGTTTATACCACTGATCTTTAGCAGCACAATCCAATAGAGGATTCCGGGATTTTCCTCCGCGAATCGAGAATTTCTACGATATCATCAAAATTACACGTTTCTTGTACCCAATCGTCATTTTCTTCGTCAACGGCATACTCAAATTCAAACAAGGGTCCATTACCCCAAAAATCGACAACAACTCCAACTCGTCCATCGACGAGCCTAACCATATCATATTGTTTGACATCTTCTCTATTCATGGTCTCTTCTTCTAATATTGCCAAAGATAACATTTGAGCATCAAAGTATACTGGTAACCTCATTATTTTCCATATCACGCATCAACAAATTAATTATACGCTGTTTTCGTCTACCAATGCCGTCAATAAGCATTACAGCCTCATATTTATCACCATACGCTGTTGCATTTTTATCAATCGCACTGAGATCTGGATACCGCCGCATAATTTCATCGGCGAATTTACCAACAGTGGACAGACTATATCCCAAAGCACTTTCAAGTACAATCCTTTTAGGACGACCTATTTCATGGTTTTGAAACAGGCGCCATCCGCGCCTGATAAAAAAGGCTGCCCCACTCTGACTTTCAGGACAGCCCTTTTTTCGATTCAGTGAAAGATTCTTTACAGAATACTCTGCACGAGCGCCAGGAGGACGCCGCCGGCGACGACCGAACCCAGCTGGCCCGCTGTGTTCGCCCCCATCGCGTGCATCAGGATAAAGTTCCCATCGTCTTCTTCAAGCGCCATCTGCGCCGCGATCCGTCCCGCCATCGGGAACGCGCTGATCCCGCAGGCGCCGATCAGCGGGTTGATCTTCCCGCCGGTCAGAATTTTCATCAGCTGACCAAAGAGAACGCCGGCCGCGGTATCGAGAACAAATGCGAATAACCCAAGGACCATGATAATCAGGACGCCGAAGTTCAGGAACTGACTCCCGGTCATCGTTCCGCCGACCGTCAGCCCAAGGAACAGCGTCGAAACGTTGATGATCTCGTTCTGCGACGCTTTATCAAGACGATCGACAACGCCCGACTCTTTCATCAAATTTCCCAGCATCAGCGCGGCGATCAACGGCGCGGCATCGGGAGAGATGATCGAAATCGCAATCGTGACCAGCATCGGGAAAACGATAACCGCACGATCGGAAACCGGCCGCGGCGCGTATTCCATGTGGATCATGCGGTCTTTCCTCGACGTCAGCGCCTTCATGACCGGCGGCTGAATAATCGGGATCAGGCTCATATACGAATAAGCAGCGACCGCGACCGGGCCCAGGATCTGCGGCGCAATTTTAGACGTGACGTAGATCGCCGTCGGCCCGTCGATCGCGCCGATCGTACCGATCGAAGCAGTCTCCGCCAGCCCCCAGTTCAGGCCGGGGATGAATTTCGCGAGCGCAGAAGCGAGGATCAGCGTCCCGTAAATACCGAACTGTCCAGCCGCGCCAAGGATAACCATCTTCGGCATCGCCAGCAGCGGGCGGAAGTCGATCATCGCGCCAACGCCGATAAAGATCAGGAGCGGAAAAAGCTCGGTCCCGATCCCGGCGTCGTAAAGAACCTTCATGAAACCGGATTTCGTAACCGTTACGATCTCGCCGGTCACCGCGTCGATTTCGGTCGCGGGAAACGTCTGATAAGAGGACATTCCCAGGTTGGCAAGAATACAGCCGAACCCGATCGGCAGCAACAACGTCGGCTCATATTCGCGAACAATCGCCAGATAAATCAGGATCAGGCCGATCGCGATCATGACCAACTCTTTCCAGCTCAGGAGATAGAACGTACTAAAAATACTGCTGATGCTCATGAGGAACTCCTCTTACGCTTTATAGGTCAGCAATACTTGCCCGTGTGAAACCGTATCGCCTTTTGAAACATTAACTGAAACGATCGTCCCAGCCGTCTTCGCCGTGATATTATTCTTCATCTTCATCGCTTCGAGGACAAAAAGAACGTCGCCTTTCTTGACCGATTGCCCTTCCTTGACATTGACTTCCTGGATGACGCCCGGAATCGGAGCGGTCACTTCGGAACCTCCCGAAGCCTTCGGCGCTTCAGCGGTCGGCGCGGTCGTCTTCGTCTCGGCCGGGGCCGGTGCCGGTGCGGCCGATCCAACGTAGGTCATCAGGACCTGCCCATGCGCAACCGAGTCGCCTTTCGAAACGTTGACCGAAGCGACCTTTCCGGCCGTCTTCGCCGTGATATTATTTTTCATTTTCATCGCTTCGAGAACGAAAAGAACGTCGCCCTTCTTAACCGTCTGACCTTCCTTGACGTTGACTTCCTGAATTACGCCGGGAATCGGGGCGATAACGTCGGCGCCGCCCGCAGGAGCGACAGCGGGGGCAGCGGGTTCAGCCGAACCGTCCGCGGAAACGGTAAACGCAGTCCCGTCGACGCTGACGACGAGCGGCGAAGCGTTCGGATTTTCAATTTCAACGTTGAAGGTTTTTCCTTCAACCGCAACAACAAGTTTCATATGAAGTACTCCTTATTTTTATCCTGAGCAATCGATCGGCGCGCGCCACGTCAAGCGATTATCCCTTTTTCGAAAGAACATATCCCGCCGCAGCGGCAGCAACCTTCGCCTTGACGGCGATATCGCCGGCATCATCGGACCCATCCATGGGTTCGTCGTCCACGGACTTCGGCCCGTCTTTTACGAACCGAACCAACAGTTCCATCACCGCCCAGAGAACCAGCAGGGACACAAACAAAATCAGCATCCCAATCCCGGTAATCGCGAGCGACTGGCTGAGAATCGCGCTGTTCGATCCCGAAACGGCGGCGTCGACGGCGTTGACAACCTCCGGCGTCACAGTAATTTCCATACGTACTCCTTTCTTGCCGAATTCGGCCTCGCCGATTCCGACAGGATAAAAAACAGAAATGCTTTTCCGCTTTCGCCATCGGAACGGCGGCTGCGTTGAAAAAACTGCCCTGAAAATCCTCGGCGCGATTCGACTGCGTCGTACCGACATCCTCAGACATACCAATTCTACCGCAGTTTTCTCTTTTTTCAGCGTCGATACGCGAACTACGCGCATTGTTCACCGCGCTGCCGCATCCGGTCGACAATAAAAAAGAGCGCTCGCCCTCTCGGAAGAGCCGCATACGGATAGAACGATATCAGCGATAAAGCTTTTCTTCTGCGAATGGATACAGCGAATTTCCCTGATCTCCGCCTGTGCGCGGCAGGCGCAGTGATTTTCTTCAGATACGATTCAAAAGAGAAATGCAACCCGGAGCAGGCTTTAATTTTGCTGCTAATTTCATGTACAACATTAGCAGCAAAGGAACATCGCCATGACGCTGCTGAATTCAGTTCAGCGGAGCAGTCTTCGCGTCCGTCCCAAAAAGGCGCGTGAAGACACGCTCATACTGTTTCTGGAAGCGGAGATCGCGATTCAGCAGCCCGGTTACCTTTTCAATCCCATGGATAATCGTCGAATGGTCCCGGCCGCCGAGGAACTCGCCGATCTGTGGATAGGAGTAGTTTTCTTCGGTTCGCAGAATATACATCACCACCTGACGCGCAAGCGCGACCGTTTTCGAGCGGTTCCGCGATAAAATCGCCTCCGGCTCCGCCCCGAAAACCGAACCGACGACGCCGAGGATCTCGTCGACCGGCCGGACGTCCGAACTCAGCTCCATTTCGCCGAGCGCCGCGTTCACGATATCGCGGTCGAGCGCAATCCCGCAGAGGTCCGACAGCGCGAGAACCCGGGTCAACGCCCCTTCCAGCTCGCGGATATTCGTCTGGACCCGCTGCGCGATGAGATTCAGGACCTCCATCGGAACGTTCCGCCCGGTTTTCTCCGCTTTGGATTTCAGGATTGCGATCCGAAGCTCGAGAGGCGGCGCCTGAATATCGACCGCCAGCCCAGATTCGAAACGGGAGCGCATCCGCTCCGTCAACGTAATCATCTCACGAGCCGGACGATCCGACGTAATAACGATTTGCTTATCCTGAAGATAGAGCGCGTTGAACGTATGGAAAAACGCTTCCTGCGTGCTTTCCTTCCCGATAATGAATTGAATATCGTCGATCAGCAGGACATCCGCCGTCCGGTATTTTTCCCGGAACGCGACCGCTTCATGATTCTGAAGAGACGAAATAAAATCGTTGGTGAACTCTTCCGATGTCACGTATAAAACCTTTTTATCCGTCGTCGCCTCGATCTCGTTGCCGATCGCGCGGAGCAGATGCGTCTTGCCGAGGCCGACGCCGCTGTAAATAAAAAGCGGATTAAACGATGCGTTATTTCCACGCGCGACCGCCTTGCAGGCGGAACAGGCGAATTCATTCGACCCGCCGGTAATAAAATTCGCGAACGTATAACGGGAAGCGGAAACCGGACCGCGTTCGGGCCCCGTCGTTTTCGCTCCGAAATCGGCCGTCTCGCGGCGAACAGCCGTTTCCGCTTCGTCTGGCTGGGACGAGGCGATCCTGAATTCAACCGTGCTGGCCGGATCGCCGGTCTGCGCCTGAAGAAGCCGCTCGACCATTCCAGTCAGCCTTTTTTCGAGCATGTCGCGGATAAACGCGTTCTCAACGTGGACAATAAAGGCGCGTTCTTCCGTCGAAGCGAACGAGGTTTTGCTAAACCATGTGGAAAACGTCTGCTTATCGACCGTGGCTTTCACCTGCGCAAGCGTCGCGTCCCAGATTTCTTCAGCTGTCATCGTGTTCATCATCCCGTTCATCTCGCATCCTTTTTTATCCGCTATCGTAACCGTTCCCATAGCAAATACACCCTATCAGCTTTAATAGGAATAAACCCGGACCAGAGTCCCTATCCGCATATCGTTAATCGCACGTTTCGGGCGTATTATCGGAGGACGCACCTCCGTATTGATCAAACTTGCCCTATTCTAACATGGGAAAAAATCGGGGAAGCGTTTTTAAGCGCCTAAAAAAAGGAAGTTCTTTAAGGTGCGGAAATCTTAAAAAGAACGGCGAATCGGTTAAGATTTCGCGTTTTCTGTTGATTAAATGTCTGAACGCAGGCGGGAGCTCGTCCCGAAGAACCGACCCCGGGACCTTAACCCGCGGCGAAAATTTCGCATACCGGTTAGATTTAAAGTTCGATGAATCAGGAAAAGAACAGGTGAAATCTTTCACAAGCTTAAAAATAACATAATTTCCGAATTTGCTGTAACAGGTTAACCCATGATTTTCCGCGCCGCCTTTTCTCCTGATTCAATTGCATAATTCGTGCCGCGATCGTACGGATACACATGACTCATCGATGCGAAATACAGGCCCGGGAACGGCGTTTCGATCGAAGGGACCCGCTGCGAATGGTTCACGAATGGAATCGGCTGCGCATATCTGGTCGAGAACTTCCAGCAGTCGATCACCCAATCCCCGGTAAAATCAGGGTTGATTTTCTTCAGGCCCGGGATCATCTTTTCGAGTAAAGCCTCCTTCGACAGCGCGAAATTCGGATGACCCGGTTCCAGGTAATCGCCGGCGTAGACAATTGTCTGACCGCCGAAGCGTTCCCGCGGGACAAAATTCGTATGCTCAACCAACGCCAGACAGGGATAGCCTTCGCTCTTCGGCAGGTTGTACCAGTAATAGCCCTCCTTCGAAAGCGGCCGCCGCAGCGCCAGGACCAGAACGACGGCGCCGATACTTTCGAGCCCTTCCAGCGAAGCCCTGAAATCAGGCGGGAGCGCGGGAACGAGTTCCCCGAACGCAGCCGGAGAACAGGTCGCCAGCACGCGGTCCGCCGTCAGCGTTTCCAAGGCCTCTTCGCCGTCCGTCAAAACATCGAGCAAAAAGCTCCCGTCCGCCGCGCGCGATACCGTTTTCACGTCGGTTTTAAATCGGATCGTTACGCCCATCGAACGCAGCTCTTCGACCAGCCGATCGATCAGCGCCTGAAATCCGCCGCTAAACGTTCCCAGCGCGGTCGTCCGCGCCGATATCCGCGCCCAGAGCCACGCCATATTCACGCGCGCGGCGTAGCGTTCGCCGAACTTCCCGATCATCATCGGCTCCCACATCGTCCGATAAACGAAATTCCCCGCCCATCGGTTCATCCAATCCTGCGCCGTGACTTTTTCAAGCGCGCGCCAGTTCTTCGTCAACCGTAAATAAAGTCCGATAAAGCCGAAGCGAATCTTATTCAGCCCATATCCCAGACCCGGATACGCCAGCGCGGCGGGAATCGAGTCGAACGGATAAAACTTTCCCGCATGGAACATCACCGATTTCGGCTTGGAAAAGCGGACCTGATCCTCGAATTGGAGACGGCGGACGAGCCGCTTCATCGCCTCGTCGCCCGCGAACCAGTGATGATAGAACATCTCGACCGAATCTTCCCAGCCGGGAGCTTTAAACCCCGCCGCCAGGCCGCCGGCGATCGCGCCGCGTTCGAAAATAACGACGTCATGACCCCGATCCGCTAACGTCAACGCCGCCGCCAGACCCGTAAACCCCGCGCCGATAACCGCTGTCCTCATGCTCCTCGTCCTTTCTCCTCTGCGTCTTGCGCCTGCCCTTCCGCCCGCCAGTGAAACCGGACTGCCGGATCGCCGGCGGCTGCGCTGATAAACAGCAGGAGAGCGTCATGATTTCCTGAAATTTTAGCACATAAATTGCATTCAGTTCGTATTAGGGGAAATGTAGCTTTTTTATCGTTATAAATTAAGATAAATTTTAAGCTTATATTCAGATTGATCAACCGGGCAAAATCAGCCGGCGGACCCCGCCGACTTCTTTCGAAAAACCCATTCCCGCGACATCGTGTAATTAAAGAAAAAGAGCGTCGTTTCAACGAGCGCCTTCACGATTACGACCGGCAGCGGAATCACGCGCCGGAGCGTTTCGATCGCGAAAAACGCAGCAGCGGAAGAAAAAAGCGTCAGTCCAAGATAACGGAGCCAGGCTCGCGAGAGCTCCGGACGGTCACGATAGACAAAATTCCGAAGCAACGTAAAATTCACCGTCATTGAAACGACGCGGCCCACGATCAACGCTGCCAGCGATGGCGCGCCAAGAAATAAAACTGCCATGAATACCAGATAATCCAACAGGACCGAGAACAGCGACGCGGTTGAATAGCGGACTAACCGATGAAAATAATACCAGAGGAGAGCGGGGAAGCTGAATTTCTGCGACCTGTACGTTCGGTTCCAATTCTTCCGCCGAACCCGCAGGCAAGCCTTCTTTCCGGCGAGACGGCAGCCGATCAGCCAGCGCAGCGGGAAAACGGCAGCGAAGGACTGATTCGCGGGAAGACCGCCCAGCGCCCCTGCCGGCAGGTACCAGATCGCGACTCTCGGCAGCGCCGATTTCTCGACCAGCCCTCGCAGCGCGCGCTGCACGACGGACTCGCCTTCAGGGATCGGAAAGCGCAGCGCCACCGCGGCGATCCGCTCCGGGTCCTCTTCGATATCCGCGGAAATCGCCGCGACGTCGGACGGTTTCAGGTCCGGATGATCCACTGCGACCCAGACCGGACGCATCCCGTTTTCGCGCAGCGTTTCGCCCAGGCGCGCCGTTTCCCGATCCGTCAGCTTTCCTGCCTCACCTTCGGGATCGCGGTCGATTGTACGGATCGTTTCGAATCCAGCGCCGCCCTCCGACGGAAAGAGCGAGACGAACAGGGAATCCAGCCCGCCGCCAGGATCCCGGAATCGGATCAGCGAAAATTTTTTCCCCATGCCCAAATTCTAATCGAACGATAGCCGTTCTTAACCGTTTTCCCACGGTTCTATGGAGGAAAAGCGAATTCGCTCGTCGGTCATGCATCTGAACGCGGATCGGACCGGCGGCGCGGTCCGCGACCGTATAATTTCTATCGGATTCGCGGCCGAATCCGAAGCTGCCAACGGCTTTCCGCCCGAAAGGAGAAAATGGCTGTTTTTTTTGGAATGGACGTAACCGCCCCGCGACTCGGCGTAATGCTATGCTTTTCGTTCCTGGCGGGGTTTATCGACTCGATCGCCGGAGGCGGCGGCCTGATCCAGATTCCCGCGCTGATGACATTTTTTCCGGGGGTGCCGACGATCTTCCTCCTCGGGACGAATAAGCTGGCGTCCTGCTGCGGGACCGCGCTGGCGGCGATCCGTTTTTCAAGAACCGTCGCGATCGACCGAAAACGGATGCTCCCGATCGCCTGCATGGCGCTTGGAGCCGGAATCCTCGGAGCGGCGATCGCGCTTCATGTCCCGAACCGATGGCTCCGTCCGCTCGTCGTCGTGCTGCTGACCCTGATCCTGGTATACACTCTGCCGAACCGGTCGGCCGGTACGGAAAAGCGGGAAGGCGTCGTTCCGCCTGACCGGCGTCGGATCGCCGGACTCGCCGCCGGGCTGATGATCGGGCTTTACGACGGTTTCTTCGGCCCTGGGACAGGAAATTTCCTGATCCTGGCGCTGATTTTTATTTACGGGCTGAATTTCGTCGAAGCGAGCGCGTCGAGCAAGGTCGTCAACCTCGCGACCAACATCGGCGCGCTGATCCTTTTTTTTAAAGCAGGAACGGTTTACGTCACGCTGGGATTAACTCTGGCTATCTTTAATATGACCGGGGCGTTTTTTGGGGTAAAATTAGCGACTTTGAAAGGATCGGACTTTGTCCGCGTCCTGTTTATCGTCGTCGTCCTCGCCCTGCTCGCGAAGCAGGCAGCCAACCTGATCACGGGCTGACGGCAGGCTTTTTACTTGAGTTCTGAAAGGAAAAATGATGAATCCTGAAAATCCGATCGTCTTACCCGATTATGGGAACTGCAACCTGGGCATCCTGTCGTCGATCGTTAAATACTACGGCGCAAGGATCCCGACAAAACCGATCGCGGCGCTCGACGCCGAGCTCGACCGCCGCCGGTCGCGGAATACCGTCTGGTTTATCATGGATGGGATGGGGTCCCGCGTTCTGGAGAAGAACCTTCCGGCGGATAGCTGGCTCCTCCGCCGGAAGCGTCAGGACCTGACCGCGGTTTTTCCCTGCACGACGACAGCCGTCATGACATCGTTCTTTTCCGGCGTTCAGCCCATTTCGCATGCCTGGCTGGGCTGGACGCTGTACTTTTCGGACTGGGATTTGTGTATCGACATGTTCCCATTCCGAAATACCTTTACCGGCGAACAGCTTAATTATCAGACGCATAACGTTCTCAGCTTCATGGAAACGCCGCGCGTCTTCGATAAAATCGACGCCGCGACGGAAAAGAGCGTTTCGATCGACCTCTTTCTGACGCAGAGCGCACGCCCGCGGATCCTTGAACTGGCGGGGAACCGCTATCAGCTTTGTGGGACAATGCCGGAGCTGGTCGGAGCGGTGGAGAGAAAATGCGCTGAACCGGGGGATCATTTCATCATCGCGTACTGGAAAAGCCCCGACGCGCTGATCCATCCCTACGGAACGACCGCGCCGGAAGTCCGCTCGTTCCTCCAGGAGACGAACGATCTTTTCGAGCGGGAGCTCCCGAAGCTCGCCGACGCGACGGCCTTTATCAGCGCCGATCACGGCCTGACGGACATGAGCCGGCATTTCTATATCGATCGCGAACCGGGGCTGACGGAGCTGATGCGCTCGTATCCGGGCGGCGATCCGCGCTGCAAAGCGTTTTATATTAAACCAGGGAAAGAAGACCTTTTCGCAGCCCGCTTCGAAGCGCTCGTCCCCAACGATCAGTACCGATTAACGAATACCGACGAGGCGATCACGAATGGTCTTTTCGGCGATACGGAAATCCATCCGCGCGCGAAAGGCTTTCTGGGAGATTTCCTCGCGCTCGGCGTTGGCGAGTGGGACCTCCTGTACACGCCGGAAGGCGGCAGGCCTGCGGCGGAATTTATCGGCCATCATGCCGGGCTGACTGCGGAGGAAATGCTCGTGCCGCTGATCTTAGCGTAGGACGGATTGAAACTGGACGCAGACATACCGGAAAAACTGCCTGGACCTGTCCATCAGGTAGCTTCGATTCCCACAAAGCCGTTCTCTGGGACGCCCGCCGAAGCATAATCGAATATAACGGAAATCCAGGTATTTCCCCGGCAGACCATATGCCCTGTGCATATCGAGCCCGCAGTTCGCTTCGATCAGCTTCCACAATAAAGGCATGGGAAACGTCAAAAGGTTGAATCCTCATTGACGATTTCCCAATGCCCAGTCCGATTGTTCCCCACTCGGCGAATTTGCCCTCTTCCCTGAAGCGCCTTTATTCCGCGAGCGACCGTGCGTCGAGGCAACGATAACTGCTTCGACAATTCATCATAGGTGAGACTCGGATTTTGCCTTAAAGCCTCAATCAGCGCAGCATTATTATCAGTGCCATATTTAGCGCCATCAGTGCCATAATCAGTGCCAGAGCGAACTGATCTACCGAGCGGCACAATCGCCATAAACACATCGCCATCAATGAGTTCTGGTTCACCACCGGAATAAATTTTTGTAAATTTATAAAGATTGCGAACGCCTGAGCCGAGCGTATCCGCCCGACCTATCTGGACAAAAAAGTTCGCCAGAAGCGGGTTTTTCGGGTACGGCGTAAAGCGGTTCGGGTCAATCCGACCCGGATTCTTTGGAATACTCCAGTTTTCAGTGACGATCTTATCCTCCTCGATGACGATCTTTGCAGGAAACGCGCTCGTATACTCACGATGTACAAGACTGTTGCTCACCAATTCACGGGCAATTCTGGAACGCACGCTGACCGACTGGTCGCCGATGAGAAAGAACTTGTCCAGCGTGTGCTTGTTGATGAACTCGATCAGTTGACCATAGGCGTCAATCAGGTTTGTCGTAACCATTACGCGATCGTCATAGCGGTCGAGATTCTCGCGTCGCAAAATAGCGTCGGTCAGATAGTTCGGTGTACAAGAGCGGATAACTTCCTCTCGACCGAACAAGAGAATAGCTGCCAGATTAAAACCTGTTTTGCCAGTTTCGAAGTCTTCCTGGTAAAGCCCCGCGCTTTGCAGGATTTCCATGTCATTGAGGTTAATCCATGGATGACCTTCGCGATGATTCTGCGCCAGACGACGAACCTTGGGCATGAGCCTTTCAAGTTCAAGGTCTCTTTTCGTCGCATACGGAAATATCTTGCGTTCTGAAAACACATGCGCCTTCCTGCTGTGGATTTGTGCCACAAGGTCGGAATTGCGCGTAATATCCATATCCCCATCTTCATTGCGGTCATATATCTTCCCGGCAAACATAACAATTTGCGAACTCATGGGGATATAAGCCCAAAGTACAAGTTTACCGTCGATTTCCGCTTCTTCAAGTGTGAGAAACTGCGTTGGGCTGAACCTCTGCGGATTGTTCAGCGTGTTCACAAAGTTCTTTTTAATCCCCGCCGCCGCTTTGGGGTTTACTCCGATGACCGTGGAGTCATCTTCAACGCCGAGAAACAGGTAGCCGCCGTAGCGGTTGGAGAAGGATGACACAGTCTCAAAGACAGTGTTCGCAAGTTCATTTGTGCAACGCTTGAACTCGACCGTCAGTCCTTCTCCACTGGAAATCAGCCGCTTCAAATTGTTCGCAGTCATATAAATGTCCCCTCTATCCTGATAACATACCGAACGCCTCCGCAAAATCCGTGCCGCCCGGATTATTTATTCGTTTATTCATCTCCTTTATGATAAAACCAAACAGTGTCTTTGCCCCTAAAGCGAAAAATGCATCCAAATCATCCCTGCGTTGAGATTCCACTTCGATTCCGAGCAACTCCGCATTCGCATTCAAACCGTTATTCATATTCTCACAAATGTTTTGTGCTCATATATAATGCACACGAGTCTTTCATAAAAAATAATTCATCATACTGAATATTACTGCAATCTCAATCGCCTGCAAGGTCCGGATATTCCGATGCTTCAATGTAACATATTATAGTGATCATAAAAGCGCTTGTCGAACGCCTATCCGCTCTTTATAATCCAGTTTATTTCGGCATAGTTCAGCGAATTAACGATAATCATTTCAAGGCCACGACCGTTCGTCTATCGTGGAAGTATAACAGCGTATCACTGCAATCAGTTCAAAGTTATCGAGGGCTTCATTGTGTCAGTCGAAAGAAATTTATCGGCCATCATGCCGGACTGACTGCGGAGGAAATGCTCGTGCCGCTGATCTTAGCGTAGGACGGATTGAAAAGCATGAAGCGACAAAAAAAGGATTCGGATCGGGCCGAATCCTTTTTTGTCGCTCAGACTTACCGCACCCCTACTTTTCTAAAGCCCCGGCTGGTTCCCCAGCGTCAGGCGCAGCTCAATCTCTTCGTCATCGCGCTGAATCGTCAGCGACACCCGGTCGCCCGGAAGGTAATCCTCCAGAAGCCTCTTCAGTTCTTCAACCGTCTTCACCTCAACGCCGTCGAACGTCCGAATCACGTCATCCGCCCGAATATCGGCGTCGGAAGCCGGGCTGTCGTCGCTGACCGACGTCACGAGAACGCCCTGAACGTCATCGCTGAGACCGAGCTCGTCCCGCGTCCGGATATCGAGATTACGGACCGACGTCCCCAGCCAGGGTTTCCCCACCGCCGGAGTAATTTTCGAGTCGTTCTGCGCCGTCTCGCCGCTGCGTTCGGCGGCCGTCGGCCGCGCCGCCAGCGTTACGTCAAACGACATTTCCCTGCCATCGCGGATCGCATCCAGCGTAATCGTTTCGCCGACGCTCGTATTCGAAGCCAGATAGGCGATAATATCGTCCATTCCCGAAACGGTTTCGCCGTTGATTTTCGTAATGACGTCCCCGTCAACGAAAACCTTCGAATTTTCCGAGAACGGCTCGCTTCCGCCGCGAATTCCCGCTTTCTCCGCCGGACTGCCTTTGATAACCTGCTGGATCAGCGCGCCGCGCTGGTCCCGGTCAAATCCCAGCGACTCGCTCAGCTCCCGATTCAGCGCAATGCCGCTGAACCCGATCCAGGGATGCTCATACGATCCTTTTTCGATCAAGCTGGGAATAACCCGCTTCACCAGATTCGCCGGAATCGCGTAACCGATCCCCGCCGAAGCGTACGTCGTCGACGAGAACGAGTTGACGACGCCGATGACTTCCCCGTCCAGATTGATCAGGACGCCGCCGGAGTTTCCCGGATTGATCGCCGCGTCGGTCTGGATCATGTCCGGGATCTGATAATGACCGCTGGACGTTGATCCGTCTTCAAGATCGAACGACCGCCCCAGCGCCGAGACAATCCCGGTCGTAATCGTTCCGGTATTCCCGAATGGGTTCCCGATCGCGGCGACGAATTCGCCGACTTCAATCGCGTTTGAATCTCCCATCCTGACCGGCGTCAGCCCGGCTTCATAGTCCTCAACCTCTAATACCGCCAGGTCTGAATCCGGGTCCTCGCCGACAACGACCGCGTCGCGGACAATTCCGTCATGGTAAGTCACCGTTACTTCGACCGCATTCTCGATCACGTGATAATTGGTGACGATATGGCCCTCGTCGTCCCAGACGAACCCCGTTCCCGAACCATAGGTATAACGTTCCTGCTCCGGCTCTGAACGCTGATATTCCTGCTCCGGCGTATTGAAATACTGCTGGAAGAACGGGATCAGATCCTGAAACTGGTCCATGTCCAGCCTGTTAGACGAATCGGCGGTCGACTTAACCGCAATATAAACGACTGACGGGTTAATCTGATTATATAGCCCTCCCAGCTCGGTCGACGCTTCAAGAATTTCTTCCCGCGCGGAAGTGCTGTCGGCGAACACGGCCGCCGTCGGAACGCTCCCGGCCGCCAAAACGAACGCGAAAATCAGGCTGAACACGACATAAATTTTTTTCATAATCTCTTTCTCCTTACACTGTATCTGGTCTTCGGTGATTGCTCCCATTCATATCTTCGAAAAAAGAATACGCCTGTTTTATTTGAAAATGGTTAATTTTTCATTTAAACCCAACTTAACCGCGCCTTAAAAACTTGTCCATTCCATGGAACGGCCCGCCCGGCTCTCAGGCGCCGCGTCCGAACCGTTCGTGAACGGCGGACATCCCGCATCCTCCTCACTCTCGACCCCGCCCCGATCAGCCTCTCCGCATTCAGCCGGCAGCTCCGCAGCCGCCTCCCCGGGTCCAGCGCTGAGAAGGGACAGCCTGCATTCGAAAGCGTAAACGCTGACCGCGGCAATCCCGACGATGACCGTCAGCGCGATCCCGAGCAGCAGGGCGAAAAACCTGATCTTCGTTGCGCTCATGTTCATATGTATTTCCTATCTCCTCTTCTTCCAGGCAATTTCGTTTCCGCCCGGCAGAGATAAGGATACCCGGATAAAAATCGAACGCGGTTTAAAAACGGTATAACGCCAATTTATTAAAAGCTTAAAACCGGAAAAAATCTCCCGGCTTATCGTATCTGATACAGAATGTACATCCCGCCGAGGTACAGCATCACCATCAAAATCGAATCCAGTTCCATGAATTTAAAGCGGCGCAGCTTTGCGACGTTTCCGATGACCGCCAGCGCCATCATCATGACCCCCAGCATACCGGTCACGATAAACGCAGGGCTCACGGCTCCCAGGAGCCGTCCCGGAACGTAGAACAGGTCGGTAATCGAAATCGCCAGCATGTTAAACATATTCGAGCCGAACAGGTTCCCCATCGCCATTTCCGGCGCGCCGATCGACAGCGCGGCGATCGACGTTACCAACTCCGGAAGCGACGTAATCATCGCGACGAGTGTCGAACCGACAAACGACTCGCCCAGCTGCGTTACCACCGCAATCTTATCCGCCGCGTTGACCATCAGCGGCGAAACGATAACCAGAACGAGCGACGCGCCGACAAAGCTGAGAATCCCGCTCCGAAGCGGCGGGACCGAGGCTAATTCCTCCGCGCTCATTTCTGCCGAAACCTGTTCCTTTCCCTCCTGATCGATCAGGCGAATCGAATAGACATAAACTGCGACGATGATCAGCGAATCGAGGCCGATCCAGCCGATCTTAAACCCGAACGTCTCAAGGACCGGGTTTGCGCCAATGAAGAAAAGGACAATCGTGCAGATAAAAATTCCCAGCCCGCCGGAAAGAACATGCCGATACGCGGCTTCGCGTAAAATCCGGCGATCACGGCTGAGAATATCGAGAATAGCGAGAATCAGCATGTTAAACGCCGAGGAACCGAAGAAGTTCCCGGCGGCGATATCCGGCGAACCGATCAGCACGGCGTTGATCCCGGTCAGCATCTCCGGCAGCGACGTCGCCCCGGCCAGCAGCAGCACGCCGATAAACATCCCGCCGATTCCGGTCCGCGCCGCCAGAACGTCGCCTGAACGCGCCAGCTGCATCGCCGCGGCGACGATCAGGCCCGCGCTCAGGATAAAGGTTACCCAGAAGCGATTCCCCGCCAGGAAGAAATCCAGAATCGTCGCGCTCATTCCCCTTTACCTCCCTGCGGAGCTTTTGAAATACCCTTGACGCTGGTCAGCGGCCAATACGAGAAGACGCCTGTCTCCGGGCGGCTCAGGTCGCCGATAACGGCCTCGGTCGCGGCTAACGCGTTGAGCGCCATCGCCTCGTCCGGAACGATCGCGAAGATCGACTGGTTGATTTCTTCCGTACTCGCGGTCGTATAAGCGTAACGGCCGGGAATGCGCTTGCGAAGGCGATACGCGCCGACCGAATCCATCAGCGTCGCCCCGTTAACGCCCACCCTGGTCCATTCCGCCAATACCGCGTCGGTATGCTTCCGGTCGTGCAAAACTAAAAATACCATGTACATGATCAAGTCCTCCCCTTCATGAAATTCATCTATTTGGAACCACGAAAATTAAGCTCGCCCCAGTATTATTGTAACGCAAGCGTCGACGCCGGGCTCGAACGCCCGGCGTCGGTAAAATGAATCCCCCCGCCGAAAGGAGGAAGCGGAAGGATTCAGATTGCAGAGAAAGGAGAAGAAAATTACGCGATAACGACCGGCTTAATCAATTCAGCCGCTTTATCCTTCATCATATCCAGGCAGGTTTCAACGCTGGCAAGGCCGTTGAAGCGATGCGTCACCATTAATCCGGTGTCCATGCGTCCGGACGTCATCATCGACGTCAGTTTCTGCATGCGCAGCCGCCCGCCGGGCATCAGACCGCCGTTGATGCGTTTGTGTCCCATGCCGACGCCCCAGTTCAGACGGCCAAGCTTAATATAGTCGCCCTCGCCTAAATAGTTGACGTTGCCGATCGCGCCGCCCGGCTTGAGCATCGCAAGCGCCTGATCAAAGGTATCGACATCGCCGCCGGCAACGACGACTTTATCGACCGGACCATGGTTGAGGTCAAGAATCTGCTCAACGATATCACCGTTGCGATAATTGATAATATCCGTCGCGCCATAGGCTTTCGCGACTTCAATACATTTCGGACGGGAACCGACCGCGAAAAGACGCCCGGCGCCATGCAGCGCAGCGCCCGCAACCGACATCAGGCCGACAGGGCCGATCCCGACGACAACGACCGTATCGCCGAATTCAACGCCGGCAAGCTCGACGCCATGGAACCCGGTCGGGACCATATCGCAGAACATCACCGCGGCGGCAGGATCCATTCCCTCGGGAATCAGCGCCAGGTTGCCGTCAGCGTCATTGACATGGAAATATTCAGCAAAAACGCCGTCTTTAATATTCGAGAATTTCCAGCCCGCGAGCATGCCGCCCGAATGCATCGAGTACCCGGCCTGAGCTTCGAGCGAATTCCAATCCGGCGTAATCGCCGGGGCGATGACTTTATCGCCGACCTTGAAATCTTTAACGAGGGAACCGACTTCGACGATTTCACCGACGGCCTCATGGCCCAGCGTCAGGTTATGGCGATCGCCGATCGCGCCCGCCCAAACGGTATGTACGTCGGAGGTGCAGGGAGCCAGCGCAATCGGTTTCACAATCGCGTCCAACGGTCCGCAGACTGGCATCGGCTTATCAATCCATCCAACTTTTCCAATACTCAACATCGCAAAAGCTTTCATCTTTTCATCTCCTATTAGAGTAAATAATATGTTGTTGAGATCCGACCGTTAGCCGAACCCAACTTAGATTGTAATAGCTCTTCACAATTTCTGCCGGAGCTTAATTGAAATTTAAGACTATACAATAGATCAACTATTAAACTGATTTTATGCTGTCCGACATCATTCGTCCGACAAATACCGGGAAAACCGCTGACACAATTGCCGGGCCAGCGTTGTTTCTGCAACGCTATAACTTCAAAAAGAAACAAGAATATAGCGACATATTAATAAGTTGGCAAAGCAATTCGTTTCAACGCAGGACCAAGCCGCGCCGGGATCCGGCGCCGATCGATTTCCCCGCAGCATCCAGTATTGTTCGCGCCTGATTCTCCGGCTTGACCTGCTATAATTTCAGGAGAAACTGCCGCGGTATCCCGCGGGCCGGACCGATTGACTGTAATGAAACTTCGTTATTCCATATTTATTCCCTGGAAGAAATTCCCCGTCTGCTGGAGCGTATGCCTGCGATTCGCTTTTCTTTTCGGCTTATCGCTGTATGCTATTCTCTTCGGCGACGCTGCGTGGGCTGTGGCGACGTCCGATACCGGATGCAGCGTGTGGATCGACCGTTCCGCCCCAACCGGGCTGGTCGAGAAGATTCCGGATGGCTGCGAACGCGTCTACGCGCGCGACCGGGCCGGCTGCAGTGTTGAGATCACGCCCCCCGGCGGAGCGACGGAAATCGGAGAGGGGACGCGGCTCTTCGCCGCCGTCGCGCCGTTTCCGACGATCAGCGACGAAATCTATTTTGAAGGTATTCGCCGGAGTTGGCTTGGGCTCTGCCCGGAGAACGGCTGCCAGTCTGTTTTTTACCCGAAAGCTTATCGGAAGACGCTGACCGCGCTCTTCGGGGGAACGCCGAGCGAAAACGTCCGCGCGATCGACGGCGGGGAGCTGCTGAAAAAAACCTGGGGCGCGGCGAATACAGTTGCGATCGTCCCGTTTGACGGTCTCGATCCGCGCTGGAAGGTTTTAGGGCTCCGCCTGAGCGAGGAAGACGTCAGCGACCCGTTCGCGATCGATTTTGACCCTGAAGGGTACCCGCTGAAAATCCGCTACCGAATAACCGAGCTGCGGAAAGGGGGCTGCCCGGAAACGCTGAAACTGACGACAAATTATGATCCTTCGCGCCTGACGACAGTAACGCTGACCGGAACGACCGCGCTGTCGCGCCGCCTCGCGGCCCAGATCGAAACCGAGGGGACCGACTTTCCGATCAGCGAAATCGCGGAATCGATCCGGAAATCCGATCTTGCGCATGTCAGCAGCGAAGCGTCTTTTTTCAGCGGCTGCCCTTCAGGAATTCCGCTGCGCCATGATCCGAAATTCTGCGCCCGGCCTGCGTATTTCAGGGTCCTGACCGCGCTCGGCGTCGATATCGTCGAGCTGACCGGGAATCATAATCTGGACTGGGGGCCACAGGCGTTTATCGACGCCTATGGGTTATTCCAGCGCGCGGGAATGAAAACCTACGGAGGCGGGCTGACGCTTTTCGACGCGCGCGCGCCGCTCCTCGTTGAGCATAACGGCAACCGATTTGCCTTTTCAGGCTGCAACTCGGTCGGGCCGGAAAGCGTATGGGCAACCGAAGAAACCCCCGGCGCTGCGCTCTGCGACTATGACGAGCTGATCACGGAAGTGAAAAAGCTGATTCAGGAGGGTTATTTCCCAATCGTCACCTTCCAGCAGGTTGAGCATGATTATTATTCCGTGCCGACGATTCAATTCGCCGCGTTTTATCATTTAGCTCAGGCCGGAGCGACGATCGTCTCCGGCTCGCAGGCGCATATCCCGCAGGGGTTCGGCTTTATCGGCGACCATTTTATGCATTTCGGGCTGGGGAATTTCCTTTTCGACCAGACCTCGTCTATCGAACGCGATTCCTTCTTCGACCGGCATTATTTCTACGACGGGAAATATCTCGGCGTGCGAATCGAAACGATCCGACGAAACGACGACATGAAGATCGAGTTCCTGACCGGCGCCGAGCGAGCGAAACTGCTGAAAACCGTCTTCTCCTACTCCTATTTTAATCGGACGTTTAAACCATGAACCTTCCCGTTAACCTCCAAGGCAAAGCTTTAAAGAAAATCGCCCTGATTGCGGCCGGGCTCCTCCTCGCCGCCGCCGCGTTCCAGATCGCGTACCGGCTGACCAACGCCTGGGCGCCCGCGCCGGACGAAAGGCCGCTGATGACCTCCGCGGATCAGGAGGCCGCCCTCCGCAGCCTGATCGCCGCGCTGAATTCCGGTGATGAGGAACGGGCGCGGGCGCTGATCGTCGAGGAGGTCCCATTTCGGATCCCGTCGAACGAATTCGGAGAGAAAATCGCCGAATCGCTCCGGCTCGTTTCGATCGCCGATCCCGGATTCGACGGCTCGCCGGTCCGGGAAGTTGAGATTGAGACGCTCGATACGGCGAAGATCATGGCGCGCGCCATGCTCGAATATCATCAAATCTTCAATAAAACGACCGAACGCATCACGGACAGCGAGGCCGACGCGGATCTGGCGAAAATTTACCATGCGCTCCTGTCACTCGAACCGCTTCCAAAAGAAACCTCGTTCCTGCTGGTAACGTTCGCGCTGGGAAACGGGCCCGATTCGACCGAAGCGGCGGTTAAAGTCGTGTACAATCAAAGTATTGCGGACGCCTTTTCAGGGAACCTGGAGGAAAACGCCCGGCGAATATCGCCGTAGACGGTAAAAGCCGCCGCCCAGGCGCGGGAGAATTATCAAAACCGAAAAATTTCTTCGTTTTAAGCTGAAAAGCTTCAATCGAATGATTTAATAAATTACGATTTATCAAAAGAAACAGGAAAATCACATGAGCGAAAAAAAACATCTTGACACCAAAGTCTTAATCGTCGGCAGCGGCGCGGCGGGGCTTTCCGCCGCGATTTATACCGCGCGGGCCGAGCTGGAGCCGGTCATCCTGACCGGGCCGACGCTCGGCGGCCAGATCACGCTGACGGCGGACGTCGAAAACTATCCCGGCGTTCCAGAACGAATCTCCGGGACCGAATTAATCATGAAATTCGCCGATCAGGCGGAAAAATTCGGCGCGAAAATCGATTACACGAGCGCCGAATCGATCGACTTCGCCCAGCGTCCGTTCGTCGTCGAGACCGAAGGGAAAATTTACCATGCTGAAAGCCTGATCCTGGCGACCGGATCGAAAGCCGTTTTGATGAACGTCCCGGGCGAGAAAGAGCTGACCGGCGCGGGGGTCTCCTACTGCGCGACCTGTGACGGAGCGTTTTACCGTGGGAAGAACGTCGCGGTCGTCGGCGGCGGGACGGCCGCGGTCGAGGAAGCGGTCTTCCTGACGCGTTTCGTGAATAAAGTCACGATTATCCATCGCCGCGACCAGCTGCGCGCGGACGCCGCGGCGCAGAAGAAAGCCAAAGCCAACCCGAAAATCGATTTCCTCTGGGACTCGGTTGTGACCGAGGTCGTCGGCAAGGACTTCGTTGAAGCGTTGAACGTAAGGAACGTAAAAAACGGCGAAGAACGACGGATCCCGTTTGACGGCGTTTTTGTCTTCATCGGACATAAGCCGATTTCCGAGCTGTACGAAGGGAAGCTTTCGCTGAAAAACGGACTGATCCCGATCGACGCGCACATGCGGACGGAGATTCCGGGCGTCTACGCCGCCGGGGAAACCGTCGACGGCGACTATCGTCAGCTGATCGTGTCGGCCGCTTCCGGGGCGCAGGCTGCAATGACGCTGATTAAGGATCGAGGGGAATAAGAACGAGAGTCGAACGGGAAAAGCCTGCTATCCGTCCAGGCTCGCGACGGCCAGCAGGGAGTCGCGGATCCGGATATATAAAATCCCATTGTCGTCATACCTGCGTACGATATGGTCCCTGACGACAATGATTTTTTTAAATGAATCCGGGATCCGAACGAGCGGCCGGATTGCCTGATCCCGCTTTGCAGGATTCTCTATACGCCATGCCGATTGAATATAAACCGTTTTCCCGTCCAAATCTACTTTCAGCTGCTTTCAGATTTCACCCCCACCCGGAGCGTACGTCCGCGTTTCGACAACGCCAACGTTAACACCTATACCATGATCAGCGCAGGAATTGTACGGAAGGAGACGCCATGTCGATTCGAATCGAGCTCATCAGGAAATTAATCCTCGCGTCGGATTTTAATCTGCTTCATGTCAAGCCTTTCTTATCGGATGCCGAATGACCGTCCGCAGCTTTTCAGGAGCGACCTTTCTGGCATCGCTAAGATAAATTTCATGGTGCATCCGCTTATCCGTAATATCAAGGACATACCCCGCGTTCTCCATGTATTCGTGCATAAGCGCGACCGTGGCGGGCTCATTATCATAAGAGCCGACATGCATACACTGAACGCATTCTCCCTCTTCATAATTTAAGAACTCAACCTTGGAAAAGTCTGTTTTCTTTTTCTTTGCCGCTTCAGCTACAGCCCATTCAAAATCACTTTTCGTCACGAAATCAGGAAGTCGAATAACGGATATCCACTTGAAGCTTTCCTTGTGAGCATAATCAATACCCTTCATACCATCCTGCCACCAGAATCCCTCAAGCGGTGGTACAACGTAATCAAAATACCCTTTAATCTGACGATCGCCTTTTTTGCTCATCTTGATCGTAAAAGCAATACCGTAGAGCAGCCCGATGGATTGCTTGTATTCGCCTCCTTCCACATTCGGATCGCCCTGTCCTCGGACCGCCAGATAATTCATGCTCGGCACGGTAACAATGCCAGGCTCGTTCTTTGGCAGATAGAACTCTTTGTATTCTTTCTTGAAATCAAACGCCATCATAACGATTCCTCCTCGCGTTTTACTTATGCACGCTTCGGCCTTTCTAACGAAAAAAGGCCGAAGCTGTATTCCGTTATGCCCGTATTCCCCTGCGGCAGAGGAAAGCGACCGTGATTCGCTTAAATAAAAGTTATCCGAGTTTTATGGCCCAGGCTGGAAGCAGACCCGCAAAAACCGGTTCTGCGCGCATACCTGTTTTGCCACCTGTCAGTTTTCCGCCGAATCTGGAAACGGGTATACTTCCATCTATATGAGTTTAATGCATTCGCGAGTATCCGCGTCACAGAGCATTTATATTTTCGGGGTTCGAGTACCGTAACGGCGGAGAATCAATTGACAAACAGCAGCCTGAACATTGCGGAAATCGCCCGCCTCGTCGGATACAAAAACCCGGGCAGCTTTACCGCGCAATTCAAAAAAAGCACGGGGATTCTCCCGCTGGCTTACAGGTTGAACAAATCAGCGATCAAGAATAAATTCATACCATAAGGAGGCACAATACCATGAAAACAATCAATGTCATAAACGGACCGCAAAACGCGTCGGCGATTATTCTCGGCTGCATGAGGATGCCCGCGCTGTCGGTTGAAAAAGCCGCGGAGATGATCCGGACGGCGGCGGAGCTCGGCGTCAGCTTCTTCGATAACGCAACCTGCTATGGAAACGGGGAAGCGGAAACCCGATTCGGCGACGCGTTCAAGCGGACCGGGCTCCGGCGGGAAGACGTCGTGATCCAGACGAAATGCGGGTTATGCTTTGAGCGGAACGAATTCGATTGGACAAAAGAAAATATCCTCTCCAGCGTCGACGACAGCCTGACCCGGATGAAGCTCGACTATCTGGACGTCCTGCTGCTGCATCGGCCCGACCTGATTTTCGAACCGGAAGCGGTCGCGGAGGCGTTCGACGAATTTGAGAAA
Source organism: uncultured Anaerolineaceae bacterium (assembly GCA_938020565.1). Taxonomy (GTDB): domain Bacteria; phylum Chloroflexota; class Anaerolineae; order Anaerolineales; family Anaerolineaceae; genus Flexilinea. The sequence goes on from CALIHP010000031.1 coordinate 22,874, forward strand.
AACGGGAAGGTCCGCTTCTTCGGCGTCAGCAACGTCCCGGTTTTCCAATTGGAGCTGCTCAAGAAATTCGTCCGTCAGCCGCTGGTCTTCAATCAGCTTCAATTCTCAATCGAGCAGTCGCAGCTCATCGACCAGGCGCTTTACATGAATAACCTGACGACAGAACGCTCGATCGACCGGGACGGCGGAATTCTGGATTACTGCCGGTTGAACGATATCACAATCCAGGCCTGGTCGCCGCTCCAGCATGGCTTCTTTAAGGGCTGCTTCGTCGACGACCCGGCGTTCCCGGAGCTTAACGAAGCGCTGGGCGAGATCGGCGAAAAATACGGCGTTCCGAAAACTGCCGTCGCGATCGCCTGGATCCTGCGTCATCCGGCGAAAATACAGGCGATCGCCGGAACGATGAACCCCAGCCACTTGAAGGATATCTGCGCCGCGACGAACGTCGGCCTGACGCATCATGAGTGGTACCGGCTGTACCTGGCGTCGGGGAAAAAGCTCCCCTGACGACCGCCGCGAATATCGTCCCGTTTTGGAACAAAAAAGGAGAAAAATTATGCTGAATTTTGTACATAATATTCCGACGAAGCTCTACTTCGGCAAAGGTCAGATCCGTCATTTAGCGGACGCGCTGGACCCGTTCGGGAAGAAGGTCCTCCTCGCCTACGGCGGCGGTTCGATCCGGAAAACCGGCCTGTACGATACCGTCATGGATATCCTGAACCGCGGCGGATTTAAGGCGACCGAGCTCGCCGGGATTGAACCGAACCCGCGAATTGAATCGGTCGAGGAAGGCGTCCGCCTCTGTAAAGAAAACGAAATCGACGTGATCCTGGCCGTCGGCGGCGGAAGCACGATCGACTGCTGCAAGGCGATCGCCGCGGGCGTTTTCTACGAAGGGGACGATCTTTGGGCGATGGTTAAATCCGCGGATCACCTCCGCAAAGCGCTGCCGCTCGTCGACGTCCTGACGCTGAGCGCGACGGGAAGCGAATTTGACGGCGGCGGCGTCATCAGTAATATGAAAACCAGAGAGAAGCTGGGCGGATTGTACACGTACCCGGCGGTTTCAATCTGCGACCCGACGTATACGTTTACCGTCCCGGCGTATCAGACCACGGCGGGTTCCGCCGATATCATGAGCCATATTTTCGAAGGCTATTTTTCGCGGACGGACGACAGCGACCTTTCCGACGGAATCGCGGAAACGATCCTGAAATCGGTCATGAAGAACGTTCCGATCGCGCTGAAAGAGCCGGATAACTACGCCGCCCGCGCCAACCTGATGGCGGATTCATCGGTCGCCTGCTCCGGGATCCCGGAATACGGGAAGCAGGGAACCGGCTGGCCGTGCCACAGCATGGAGCATGAGTTATCCGCTTACTACGATATTACCCATGGGGTCGGACTGGCGATCCTGACGCCGCGCTGGATGCGCCATATCCTGAAAAAAGACGCTTCGGCGACGCCGCGGTTCGTCCGCTTCGCGCGGAACGTCATGGAACTGACTGGGGAGAACGAGAAGGATCTCGCGATGGCCGGAATCGACGCGCTCGAAGCCTATTTCCGCTCGACCGGAATCCCGATGACGCTGAGCGAGCTGGGGATCACGGACGAATACTTTGAAGAGATGGCGGCGCATGCCAACGCCGGCGGTTACCTGAAAGACTCGTTCGTTGCTCTGACGAACGAGGACATCGTAGAAATCTATAAAGCCTGCCTGTAAAACGAGCCGTGGAGACGATAAACCTTCATCCCAGTTCATTTTTTCAGATAGCTCTTTTGTGGTGATAGGCCTCGCTAAATTAGAAAATACATCTAATTCGATGGTACTCTGTATCAGTTGCTGATAAGCGGAGAGATATGGCAGTGTTGCAAGCTGTTCATAAATATTCATTCTGTTAATTATAGTAATTTATCGTTTATTTATTTGCGGTATAACTTTTTCATTTTATATTTAGCGGATATCAGTTTTATCGATAAATTTCAGATTGTGGGTTTTCAAGCTCTGCAAAACCGTCCGAAAGTCTCTTTCTTGCAACTTCAATATATGGATGTACGATGGCTTTTACAGGACAGTGATGATAACACTCGGCGCATAAAATACAATATTTATTGTCACGAACCGTTTGTATTGTGTTATCAATATGTGCAAACATATTGACAGGACAGGCTGCAACACATCGCTCACAGCCAATACATTTTTCTGCATTTATTGTAACTTTCTTATATTTTCCATGAATTTTTTCTTGGCTGAAACTGCGAAACATAATGCGTTTTAAAAACGGTGCATATGCAAGTTTCTTTCCTACATTAACCATAGCTATCTTGTCGTTCAAAACCTTTTCCGTTATTTCTGCTGCTTCTGCAAGGATTTGATCCTCAACTTTTCCTGGCAGACCTGGATTGATTTGTTTTTTGAAAGTAGCGGTCAACGTATGCTCTGCAGCAATCTTAATGCCCATAATCGGAATATAGCCTCTGTCATTAAGCGCTTTACCCATTTCTTCCAGTGCAACGCTACTGTGCACTCCCCCATATGTCACAAGCGGAATTGCAGGTATCTGTTTTTCCTTTTCCCGGGCGAGTGCCCGTATTATCCTGAGCATATTCTGTTCACAGTGTCCGGCATATACCGGTGCACATGGAATAAGCAGATGATGTTCTCCAAGATCATTAACCAGTGTTTTTGTAATTGTGAAGTCCTGAAGATACTTATCGTTTTTTGTGATGTTAATCATATGACAGGAAATTCCAT
>CALIHP010000032.1 GCA_938020565.1 uncultured Anaerolineaceae bacterium
CATAATCATGCACCCCCTTTGTTGGTTTTTGTCCAACTTTGGGGGTGCATATCACATCGACATTCGCCTTGTTTTTTCTTTCTTTATGAAAATTGGAGCGAAGCCTCTCTTTTAAATTGATAATTTCTCTTCCGCATGACGTTGCGGATTCTGCGGTTGTCGCCACGGCCCGGAGGAAAAACAAGACCCACTCTTCCCACTTTCCAAATTCGCTGACTTCTCTCAACCTGTCGTAATATTCGATGCGATGTTTTTTCAGGTAGTAGCTGATGTATAGCAATGGATAATTGAGTATTTTTTGACCATAGAGCCAGAAAGTGATCAGAAGGCGCCCAACTCTCCCATTCCCATCGAGAAAAGGATGAATCATTTCAAATTGCGCATGGATCAGCGCGATTTGTATCAGTTTTGGAATTGTATTGCTTGGCTGCATGAACAATTCGAGGTCTGAAAGCGCTGCCATCATTTCATCCGGCGGAGGGGGAACAAAGCTCGCATCTTTATAAAAGGCAGCCGCTTGCGCCAATCCAGTTTTGCGTTGTGCGAAATTCTCCCGGTCTTTTATTTTGTCCCCTTACGCCGCGAAGCAGGATCTTATGGATTTCCCGAATTAATCGAAGGCTCAGTGGAAGATCGTCCAACCTTTTTATTCCATAATTCAGCGCTTCAACGTAGTTAACGACTTCTGACGCTTCACGCTTTTTCATTCCGGAAAGCTCGTCTACCTGAATTACGTCGAGGAGTGTCGCTTGCGTCCCCTCGATCTGGGAACTGAGCAGCGCTTCTTTTGTGACATACATTGAGACAAAAAGATTGGGGTTGGGCAATACTGTCGTTAATCCATCCAATCGTCCAACTTTTCGATCCGCTTCTGAGAGCTGGGTCAATATCGCTTCCGTTATTTGCAGCGCCGGGTTTGGGGGGAGCTGTTTGGGGATAAAAGCTGAATAACCGGCAAGTTGTTTAATAATACGTCCGCTTCGATTCCTGTAATCCATTATAATTAAGACCTGCTTTCGTTTTCCTTATTAAAATTTTACCCGGTTTTCTTTAATAACGGACGCTTCAGCGGGCGCTTATTAAAAATGATTTTAATAAGGCCGGGCCGCATGCGCGGACGCATGGTATACTTCAGGTTGTTAAAAATGAACTGAGAAAAGCGACGACCACGAAAAGTACGCCGTTCTCAACCGACAGGGAGCGCAGGGGCTGGGACTGAGACCCCGCGCGGGAGAGGAGAAGGGCGGAAGTTCCCGTGCGAGCCGTTCGGGTGAACCCCGCTTCAGGAGCGGGCGGTAGTCCGGACCGTCAGCCGGCGATAACGGCGGGTAAGCGGGTTCCGCATGGAACCAAACCGGGTGGTACCGCGGAAATTTCCGTCCCTGTATGGGACGGTTTTTTATTGAAAAGCGCCGAACTTGGTTCGGCTTAATGATGGGAAAGGGATTGTACTGTTATGGAAAATGACTTATTCCAACAGCTCGCATCGTTCGAGGAGGAGGCGCTGGCCGCGCTCGAAGCGGCTCAGGACGAAGGCGAGTTATCGCGCTGGAAGTCGGCTTATTTAGGAAAAGCTTCGTTCGTCCAGCAGGTTTTCAGCCGCATGGGTTCGGCCGCGAAGGAGGATCGTCCGCGAATCGGGCAATCCGCGAACCGGACGCGCGCGGCGCTGGAGAGCGCTTTCGAGCTGCGCAGCGCCACGGCCGCGGAAAAGGCGATGGCGGACCGGCTGGCCTCTGAGCGGATCGACGTAACGCTTCCGGGCCGTCCGATCCGGAAGGGCCGGCTGCATCCGGCGACGCAGAACCTCCGGGAAATTCTCTCCGTCCTGTCGGAACTGGGTTTTGAGGTTTTCCGTTCCCCCGAGGTTGAGACGGACATGAATAATTTCGAGCTGCTGAATATCCCGGCGTATCATCCGGCGCGCGACATGTGGGATACGTTTTATACGACCGATCCCGGTGTTCTGCTGCGGACGCATACGTCGCCGGGGCAGATTCACGCAATGCGAAGGTTCGCGCCGGAGCCGATTCGCGTCGCGCTTCCGGGGATGTGCTTCCGGTATGAGCAGGTCAGCGCCCGATCCGAAATCCAGTTTAATCAGATCGAGCTTCTGGCGGTAGGGAAGCATATTTCGTTTGCCGACCTGAAAGGGACGCTTGAAGACTTCGCGAAGCGGATGTTCGGGGAGAACGTCCGGACACGGTTCCGCCCGTCTTATTTCCCGTTTACCGAGCCGAGCGCGGAGATGGACGTTGAATGCTTTCTTTGCGGCGGGAGCGGCTGTTCGATGTGTAAAAATTCGGGATGGCTCGAAATTCTTGGCTGCGGCATGGTTCACCCGACGGTCCTTCGCAACGGCGGTTACGATCCGGCGGTGTATTCCGGCTATGCCGCGGGGATGGGGCCTGAACGGATTATGATATTACGGCATGCAATCGACGATATTCGCTATTTCTGGAACAACGATATTCGATTCCTGGAGCAATTCTGATGAACATTCCTCTTTCCTGGTTAAAAGATTTTGTTGAGGTTAATCTTCCGCTCGAAGAAATCGCCCGGGTCATGACGATGGCGGGGCTGGAGGTTGACGAGGTCAAGCTGTTGGGGCTGGCGGGGCCGGATAACGACCGGCACGGCTTTAAATTTACCGGGCTGTCCTGGCCCGCGGATAAATTCGTCGTCGCCGAAATTCAGGAAGTCAACACGCATCCCGACGCCGACCGGCTGGTTCTCTGCGAGCTGGACGATGGAACGGGCGTCCGGACGATCCTGACCGGCGCGCCGAACCTCTATCCGTATAAGGGGAAGGGCCGGATCGAGCCGCCGCTGAAGGTCGCTTACGTTCGGGAAGGCGCGATCCTCTACGATGGGCATAAACCGGGTTTTGAGTTGACGAAGCTGAAAAAAATGAAGATTCGCGGGTTTGAGACGAATTCGATGGTCTGCTCTGAGAAGGAGCTGGGCTTATCGGAGGAGAGCGACGGGATTATCCTTTTCGACAGCGACGCGCCGACAGGGACGCCGCTCGCGGATTATATCGGCGACGCGGTCTTTGTGGTCGATATCCTTCCGAATATGGCGCGGAACGCCTGTATCCGCGGGGTCGCCCGCGAAATCGCGGCGCAGCTCAAGCTTCCGCTCAAGTCGCCGTTCCGTCCGGTCCAGCCGAGCGGCGCGCCGATCAATGGGCTGGCTTCAATCGAAATTCGCGATCCGGAATTGAACCCGCGCTTTATTTTGGGGTATGCCGATGGGCTCAGGGCGCAGCCGAGTCCGCGCTGGGTCCAGCGGCGGTTGAACGCCGCCGGGATGCGTCCGATTAATAGTATCGTCGACGCGACGAATTACGTCATGCTTGAGTTGGGCTTGCCGCTGCATGCGTTCGATTACGATTCGCTTGTCCGGCGGGCGAACGGCGCCGCTCCCGCGATTGTTACGCGCCATGCGCGCAGCGGCGAGGTCCTGAAGACGCTGGACGACGTCGAACGGACGCTGGACGATTCGATGATGCTCGTGACCGACGGCGCCGGCGCGCTTTCGATCGGCGGAATCATGGGCGGGATGGAGAGCGAGATCCTTCCGGAAACGACGAGGGTTTTGCTTGAATCAGCGGCCTGGAACTTCGTGAATATCCGGAAAACGGCGACGAAGCTGCGGCTGAGCAGCGAGGCCGGGTACCGGAACAGCCGCGGGGTCCATCCGAATATTGCGCGCGAGGCCTGCGAGGCCTGCTTATCGCGGATGGTCGACTGGAGCGGCGGGCGGATCGCTCCGGGAACGATCGACCGGTACCCGAACGTTTTCCCCGATACGGTCAACGAACTCAGCGCGGACGATATCGAACGCGCGCTGGGCGTGCGGATCCCGTTATCTGAAGTCGCGGAATACCTGCGCCGGTTGGAATTCGGCGTTGAAGCGATCGACGGCGGCGAACGGCTCCGCGTGACAACCCCGGCGCATCGGCTGGACATCGGCGAAGGGTTGATCGGGAAGGCTGACCTGATCGAGGAGACTGCACGTCTTTACGGATATGACCGGATCCCGATGACGCGGATGAGCGACGAGCTTCCTCCGGCGTACGCGAACCCGATGATCCTGTTTGAGAATAAGGTCCGCGACGAGCTCGCAAGCGTCGGTTTATACGAAATTATCACGTACCGGATGACGGCGCCGGAGCGCGAGGCGCGGTTCTTCGGGACGGCAGCAGAGCGCTGCGTCCGGCTGGCGAACCCGATTTCGCCCGACCGATCCGTTTTGCGGACGAGCCTGCTCCCCGGAGTGATGGAAGTTGTCGAACGCAACGTCCGTCTTCATGACGAGATCGGATTTTTCGAGGTGGGGCCGGTTTTTATCCCGGTCGACGGCGAGGCGCTCCCGCGCGAAGAGATTCGACTTTCGGCCGCGATGAGCGGGAAACGCTTCGTAGACAGCTGGGATCATCATTCGGACGAACGGATCGACTTTTTCGATCTGAAAGCCGTTCTGGAAACGCTGACCGCAGGGCTTCACCTGCCGAAGCTGACGCTCGTCCCGACCGTCCTTCCGTATTTCCATCCCGGCAAGGCAGCTGAGATCCGGATAGACGATACGCCAGTCGGCGTGATTGGCGAGCTGCATCCGTCTTCGCAAAAGAACTATGACCTGACGGGGAACACGGTTGCGGTGATGGACCTGTCGCTGGAAACGCTGCAGTCGCTGGCGGACGTGAATTATCCGATCCGTCCGATTTCGACGTTCCCGATGATTTTTGAGGATATTGCGGTGATCGTCGATGAGGCGCTGCCGGCCGCGGAGGTGATCGCGCTGATCCGGCAGTCGGGCGGAAAGATCCTGAAGAAGGTCGAGCTGTTCGATATTTTCCGGTCGGAGGCGATTGGATCGGACAAGAAAAGCCTTGCGTTCAGCCTCGCGTACCAGTCCGATGAAAAGACGCTGACGGATAAGGACGCGACGGCGATCCGGAATAAGATCGTCCGTCGCCTGGAACAGGTTTTCGGCGCGAAACTGCGCAGCGCGTAAGCTTAACTTTTCCAGATTGACTGACGAGAGCATCCCCGGTTTTGGATGCTCTCGTTTTCATTTAGAACGCCGCTTCTTAATAAAACTTTAATATTCGTCTTTTTCTGAACCCTTTCATGAATTAACGAAATAATTTCAACAAATGTCGGGTTTTTTCATGAAACTGGTTGTCTGATAAGCATAATCTATGAAATTTATCCGTTTCCTACGCGTTTGGAAGCATTGCATCTTTCAGCGAATCACATATAATTCAAGTACGTGAAGAATTCGATTCACCAAATGAAACTCCGCCATGAATCGGAGAAAAAGGAGACAAGCATTATGTTATCCCGTGATCTGTTGAAAAAAGCTATATTTTTCATCGTCATTTCTGTATTATCTGTCGTGATTTTAACTGCTTGCGGTTCGTCGGAAAAGTCTTCGACAGAGGCTGAGAAACCCGCTGCTGCGGGTGGGGATGCGATTACGCTGCGCTTCGCCTGGTGGGGGAATCAGGTCCGCAACGACCTGACGCAAAAGGCAAACGAGCGATATCACGAGTTGAACGGGAACGTCACCGTTCAGGGTTCGTTTTATCAGTGGAGCGATTACTGGAGCAAGATGGCGACGCAATCCGCCGGGAAGCAGATGCCGGATATTATTCAGATGGATCTCTCGTATATCGATCAGTATGTATCGAATAACCAGCTTCTCGATCTGACTCCGTATATTGAAAGCGGCGCGCTCGATACTTCGAAAATTCCGGAGAATATTCTCGTAATGGGAAAGGTTGGCGAAGGAAATTATGGGATCGCCGCAGGAGTGAACGTCATGTGCCTGTTTTACGATAAGGCGATTACGGATTCCGTCGGCGTCACGATCGAAGACAATATGACTTTCGACGCGTTCGTCGAAGTCGCGAAGAAAATTACCGCCGAGACGGGCTATCGTGCGAAACTGATTTACGACGCGAACTATATGCGCGATTGGGCGCGCGCGGAAGGGATTTCGATTCAGAAGGCTGAGATGCCGGTTGACAGTGCCGACGCTTATGTTCCGTATTTTCAAATTCTTGTAGACGGGGTCGCTGAAGGATGGCATACCACTCCGGACGTCATGACCGGGAACGCGATTGAAATGGAACCGCTCGTTTATGGGTCAACGCCGGAAACCATGTCCTGGTGCACGCTGAACGGCGGAAGTAATCAGCTGACCGCGCTGCAAAAAGCGGCAAAGGAGGGTCAGGAAATTACCGTATCGACCATTCCGACCAGTAATCCAATCAAATCGAATTACCTGAAACCGAGCATGTTTTTCTCGATCAGCGCGGATACGAAAAATCCGGACGCGGCTGTGGCGTTCCTGAACTACCTGATCAACTCTGTGGAAGCAAACGATATCCTTTTAGGCGAGCGCGGGGTGCCGATCAATACTGACATCGCTGATTTTATTTACGATAAAATCACGCCGGGAGAACAGGAAGTCATCAAGTTCGTCACTGAGGTCGTTACGCCGAACAGCAGTCCGATCGATCCTCCGGATCCGAAAGGCTCTTCTGAATTAAACGCCGCCTTGCGCGATATTGTCGAGAAAGTCGGTTACGGCGAATACAGCGCTGAAGAAGCGGCGCAGGAATATTTCACACGCGGAACCGAAATTTTCGCAGAGAGCAATAAATAGGCTGCATATCCCTGGATATTCAGGATTGCCTGCCGCTTCTGATCCCGAATCACAAGCGGCAGATTTTTAAACAACGCGGCCTGAAGGAGGAGCGGATGAATTCAATTCAAAAACTGAATCGATGGCTGAATCGGGAAAGCGTCGCCGGAGTCGTTTTCAGCCTGCCGTTTATTATTGGTTTTTTGCTGTTTCTGGCGGTTCCGATGGGCTTGTCGCTGATCTATTCGTTCAGCGACTATGATATTTTATCGCCGGCGCGTTTCGCCGGTTTCAGCAACTATATCAGGATTTTTACTCATGATCAAACGTTTATCAGCTCGGTCAAAGCAACGTTTTATTTCGCGCTCGTATCGGTTCCGCTGCGACTGATTTTTGCGCTGATCGTGGCGCTGATTCTGGTCAGGCCGACGAAGGCGGTCGGGTTTTATCGCGCCGCTTATTACCTGCCTTCGATTATCGGCGGATCGGTCGCGATTTCGGTGTTGTGGCGGCGAATGTTTGCGGTTGACGGCGTCGTTAACAGTCTTTTGGGCCTGATTGGAATTCCGTCGAATCTGCCCTGGCTCTCGAATACGCGGACGGCGATCTGGACGCTGATTATCTTAGCCGTCTGGCAGTTTGGATCGTCGATGCTGATTTTTCTCGCTTCGTTGAAACAGATTCCGGCTTCTTTGTACGAAGCGGCGGAAATCGACGGCGCGTCCGGATGGCGGACATTTTTTAATGTCACGCTGCCGCTGCTGACGCCGACGATTTTCTTTAATCTGGTGATGCAGACGATTAACGGTTTCCTCGCGTTTACGCAGAGTTTAATTATTACCGACGGACGCCCGTTGAATACGACGCTGTTCTATGCGGTGTACATGTACCGGCAGGCGTTCCAATATGGCAACGCCGGATACGCGGCGGCTCTCGCATGGGTCATGCTGGCGTTTATCGGCCTGCTGACGTTTATTTTATTCCGGACAAAAAAATACTGGGTTTATCAGCAGGACTGAGGAAAAGGGACTGGTGGAAATGAAAGCTGAAAAAATAACGAAAACCGTCGTTTATCATGTGCTTGTCTGCGGCCTTGGGCTGGTGATGCTTTATCCGTTGATCTGGATGTTCATGAGTTCGTTTAAAGAGACGACTTCTATTTTTCGGACGGCCGGGTCCCTGGTCCCTGAGCAGTTTACGATCGCCAATTATACGAACGGCTGGCGGGGCATGGGGGGCGTTTCATTCGCTTCCTTTTTTGGAAATTCGCTTCTGATTTCGTTGACAGCGACGCTTGGGACGCTGGCGTCGTCCGCGCTGGTCGCTTTTGGATTATCGCGCTGTAAATTCCGTGGGAAAGGGATCCTCCATGTCGCAATGCTGGCGTCGATGATGCTCCCCGGTCAGATCCTGATGGTTCCGCAGTATCTCTGGTATCAGAAGCTGGGCTGGGTCGGATCGTACGCGCCGTTAATCGTTCCGTACTGCTTCGCGGTTCAGGGTTTTTTTGTCTTTCTTTTCATGAATTTCATGGAGGGGATTCCGCGCGAACTGGATGAAGCGGCGAAGATTGACGGCTGTTCCTACTATGGGATTTTCTTCCGGATCGTCCTGCCGCTGGTTTCGCCGGCGCTGATTACCGGCGCGATATTCTCGTTCATGTGGCGTTGGGACGATTTCATGTCTGCGCTGCTGTATATTAACGACGTAGCGAAATATCCCGTGTCGCTGGCGCTGAAGCTCTTCTCCGATCCCGGCTCATCTTCGGATTTTGGTTCGATGTTCGCGATGTCGGTCGTTTCGCTGATTCCGATCGTTCTCGTCTTTATTATCTTCCAGAAATACCTCGTCGAAGGCATCGCCTCGACCGGTATCAAGGGCTAATCAGCGGGCAAAGGAGCAGCTTACGAACGTCAGCATTATCGGCTGTGGCAATATCGCGAAAGTTCATTCGTCCGTCCTGACGGGAATCGACGGCGTTCAGGTCACCGGGTTCGTTGACCCAATCCGCACGCGGGCTGAGGCGCTCGCGTCGGAATACGGATCGCCTGAAAGCGGCGTTTATGCGTCGCTGGAAGAGCTCTTCAGCGATCGGGTAATCGACGCGGTTCATCTCTGTACGCCTCATAACCTTCACCCCGATCAGGCGATCGCCGCCCTCGATCATGGCTGCCACGTTTTCATGGAGAAGCCACCGGCGATTGACCTCGACGAGTTTGAGCGGCTGCGCGATCGCGCCGCGCGATCCGATCGGCGCGTCGCCGTCTGTTTCCAGAATCGTTATAATGACGGGTTCCGCCGTGCGCTCAATCTCGTCCAGCGCGGTGATCTCGGTTCGGTCGTTGGCAGCCGGGGAATCGTAACTTGGAACCGAGAACGCAGGTACTACGCCGGGTCGAACTGGAAAGGAACCTGGGCGAGGGAGGGCGGCGGCGTCCTGATCAATCAGGCAATCCACACGCTCGACCTGATGACGCAGCTCATGGGAAAACCGATCGAAGCGGAAGCGTCATTCATGAATCACAGGCTTAAGTCCGTCATTGAGGTCGAAGACACGATCGAAGCCTACATCCGTTTCGAAAAAGGAGACGCGGTTTTTTACGCGACGAACGCCTACCGCGACGACAGTCCCCCATTTATCGAGGTCGTTTGCACGAACGGCAAGCTGCGCATCGAAGGGAACCAGCTTGAAACGTTCTCAGGAGACGGGCGATCAACGGTCTATGATCCGCCGTCAGGAGCGATCGGCGGAAAAGCCTACTGGGGGGACAGTCATCCGCGCTGTATCCGCGATTTTTACGACGGAATCCGAAACGGATCCTCGAATCGGGTCAGCCTGGACAGCGTCGCGGATTCTTTTCGGTTGGCGCTCGGTCTTTATCAATCCGCGCGAGAACATCGCATCGTCCGATTCAGCGAATGACCGCGGTCTCACGCCAGGAAAAAGCGGAAGTCGGAATCAAAATAAAATCAACCGTCCGCGCGTTTTCAGCGGAACGGAAAATCGGAGCCAAAGAAGAAATTATGGAAAAAGTAAAGCTGGGTATCATCGGTATTGGGAATATGGGGTCGGTTCATCTGGGGAATATCCTGAAAGGGAAGGTCCCCGGTTTGGAGCTGGCGGCCGTCGCGGATCGAAAAGAATCGCGCAGGGCGCAGCTCCGTGAGACGCTTCCGGCGGCGATTGAAATCTTTGAGGAAGGGCGTGAACTAATTGAGCGTGGGAGCGTCGCCGCGGTCCTGATCGCAGTTCCGCATTATCAGCATCCCGAATTATCGATCGCAGCGTTCCGGAAGGGGCTTCATGTGCTTTGCGAAAAGCCGGCGGGCGTGTATACGAAGCAGGTCCGCGAAATGAACGAAGCGGCGAAAAAGTCCGACGTCGTCTTCGCCATGATGTTCAATCAGCGGACGAACTGTATCTATCGAAAGATTCATGAGATGATCGAGAACGGCGAAATCGGCGCAATCCGCCGCGTCAACTGGATCATTACCGACTGGTATCGAACGCAAATCTATTACGATTCGGGGAGCTGGCGCGCGACCTGGGACGGTGAAGGCGGCGGTGTGCTGCTGAACCAATGCCCGCATCAGCTCGACCTGCTGCAATGGCTCTGCGGACTGCCAGTTCGGGTCCAAGGCTTCTGCCATGAAGGAAAGTGGCATGATATCGAGGTAGAAGACGATGTAACCGCGGTACTTGAATTCGCGAATGGGGCGACCGGCGTTTTCGTGACATCGACCGGCGACGCTCCGGGGACGAACCGGCTTGAGATTACCGGAGAGAACGGGAAACTCGTCAGCGAGGGCGGGAAGCTGACCTTCTGGCGCCTGAAACAAAGTATTCCTGAGCACTGCGCGACGAGCCAAGGCGGTTTCGATAAGCCGGGGATGGAAATCGTCAAGGTTGAAACCGATGGGCAGGATGAAGAGCATATCGGGGTGATAAAAGCGTTCGCTGGGAGGATTCTGAACGGAACGCCGTTGGTCGCCGAAGGCGTCGAAGGCATACGCGGACTGACGCTTTCGAACGCGATCCACCTTTCAAGCTGGCTCAAGCGACCGGTTGAAATTCCATTTGACGAGGATCTTTTCCTCGCCGAGCTGGAAAAGCGGCGCGCTTCGTCGCGCGCGAAGGAAGACCGCGATATCGTTTTCAACACGGAAGGCTCTTACGGAAAGTAGTTCGATTTTATATCCAACTTAAGATGAAAGGATCGAAAAATGAAAAATAAAATAATAATCTCTGGTTTCGCTGACGAAATCGCTCCGCAGCTGAGCGACCAGATTAACGTGATCCGGAAGCTGGGAATTTCTCATATCGAAATGCGCGGGGTCGACGGGCTTTCTCTCGTTCTCCATCCATTTGACGACGTTTGGAAAATTAAAACGGTCCTCGACCAGAATCAGATCCGCCTGTCGGCGGTCGGCTCGCCGATCGGGAAAATCCAAATCACCGATCCGTTCGAACCGCATTTTGAGCTCTTCAAACGGACGGTCGCAATCGCAAAAATCCTGAATACGCGCCTGATCCGCATGTTCAGTTTCTTCATCCCGGAAAACGAGAAAGCGGAAAGCTACCAGGACGAGGTCTTTCAGCGCATGGAAGCGTTCGTGAATTACGCCGTGGATCAGGACGTCGTCCTTCTTCACGAGAATGAAAAAGATATTTACGGCGATACCGCGCCGCGCTGCCGCGCGTTAATGGATCGTTTTTACGGGGAGAATTTCAAAGCGGTCTTTGATTTCGCGAATTTCGTCCAGGTCGGTCAGAACACGCTGGAAGCGTACGAGCTGTTGAAGCCGTTCGTTTATTATATTCATGTTAAAGATGCGCTCAACTCGGACCGGCAGGTCGTTCCGGCAGGTTACGGAGACGGAAACGTTGAAACGATCCTGCGCGGGCTTTTCGACAGCGGGTTTAACGGTTTTCTTTCGCTCGAACCGCACCTGGCAAACTTCACCGGTTTCAGCCTTCTGGAGAAAGGGGACAGCGATCGGAAGGAGCCGATGAGCGGCGAGGAGGCGTTTACGATTGCGTATTTTGCGCTTATGAAAATTCTGGACCGGCTTGGGATCGCTGTCACGGCGTGATCGCTGAAAACGGGTTCCGGAGGAATTCGGGATTCGAATGACACGGATGACGGATGCTCTTCGTGCGTCAGGAGCGCGGTCCGAGCCGCACTCCTGACCTTTTTCGAGCTGACTGTCATAAGCTATTATCTCGTTCGCTTTTATCCACTAAAATTAAATTCCTACAACATCCCATGATTCAGCGCGTTTCGCGGCCGACGGCGCGTTTACTCTCAGGTTTTCGGTTCGTACTCAAAAGAAAAGGGGGCAACGATGAAAAGGGTTTCTATTCTTCTGTTCTGTGCAATTCTGATTTTCGCTTTCCCGCTTCCGGCGGCTGGACGGGAAGCTGTCTTCAGAACCAGCTTCAACAGCGGCGATATTCCTTCGATCGATCAGGCGCTCGTCAGCGATTTCATCGGTATTCAATTGGCTGACGAGATGACGGTCGGGCTCCTTCGGCAGGACGAAGCTACGGGCTCGATCGAGGCGGGGATGGCGACGGATTGGGAACTCAGCGATGACCGGTTATTAATCCGGCTGAATCTTTTAAAAGGCGTTCCCTGGGTTCGCTATGACGCAGCGAGCGGCGAGGTCGAAGAGGTAAAAAACTGCGACGGAGGCGTCCGAACCGTCACGGCTCAGGATTTCGTCTATGGAATCGAGCGGACGCTGCGGCCCGATACCGCTTCGCCTTACGCGTTTCTGGTCAATCAGATCGTGTCCGGCGCGGCCGCGTATCATAGCGGCGAAACGACCGATTTTACGACCGTCGGCGTGAAGGCGGTCGACGATTCGACGCTTGAAATCCGGTTTACAGAGAGCGGCGAGTTCAACCTGTCGATTCTTTCCATGTGGATGATGCATGCGATGCCGTCCTGGATTATCGACGGGGATACCTGTACTGAGGGACTTGGGGAACGCTGGACCGAGGCGGAAACGTACCAGGGCTACGGACCGTTCACGTTGAAGGAATGGGTCCATGATTCGAATTTGACGCTGATCCGGAATCCGTTCTGGCCCGGGACGGCGTCGGTTCCCGCGCCGAAGCTGAACGAGGTTCGGTACGCGCTGATCGGGGACGTCATGGCGCTTTCGGAATATGAGTCAGGAAATATGGATTACGCCGTGATTCCGGCGGGCGATTACGACCGGATCACGACCGACCCGCTCTACGCGGATCATCTCATTTTCCAGCCGACGTCGATCGGGACGGAATGGCTGGCTTATAATTCGCTCTTAGCTCCGACCGACGACGTTCGGGTCCGGCTGGCGCTGAGTTACGCTGTCGACAAGGACGCGATCGTTCAGGCGGTCAGAGCGGGCGTCAGCGCCCCTTATTTCGTGAATCCCGGCGTTTCCGGCGCGCCGAAGCTCGAAGATTATCCGAATCTGGGAATTATGTATGATCCTGAAAAGGCAAAGGCACTGCTGGCGGAATACTGCGAAGAGAAGGGGATTACGCCAGCCGAAATTGAAATCGTCTATGCCTACAGCACGTCGGATCAGAATAAACTCCGCGCCGAGGCGGTCCAGTCGATGTGGGAAAAGACGCTGGGGATTAAAGTCAGCTTGCAGAACAGCGAGTGGGCAGTGTTTAAGGTTGAGCGGAAGGAGGGCCTGGCGAACGTTTACCGCTCGTCATGGGTCCAGGATTATATGGACGCGAATAATTTCACGGCGGATGTGTTCCTCTGCCCCGGCGGCGGCTATCAGGAGGTTCTGGATTGGCCGTCGCTCGGCTGCGCCGATTTGTCGAATCCGAACTATATCCGCTATGCCGATACGATCCGGACGGCGGGGAAGGAATCCGATCCGGAGAAACGCGCCGAATTATACGCCGCCGCGGAGGAGATCCTGCTGATCGACGAGGCGATCCTGAATCCGTTAAGTTGGAATTACGCGTATGTCCTGATGAACCCGGCGATTACTGCGCCTGAATCCGCGACCGGGTACCAGCGCTGGGAGAAATGGGAAAAAGCAGGGGAATAAGCGCCTGCTCGTTTACATTTTACATAAAAAGACGGCTCATTTTTATCATGAGCCGTCTTTCGATTTCACATTTTCCGGTTTATTTTTTCGTTTCGGGCGGCGGGAGGAGCGCCAGTCCGAGTTCTTTCAGTTGCCCGTCCATGGCCTCCGACGGAGCGCCGGACATCATATCGCGGGCGGCGTTATTCTTCGGGAACGCAATAACCTCGCGGATATTCGGTTCATTCGCCAGGAGCATGACCAGCCGGTCAATCCCGGGAGCGATTCCGCCATGCGGCGGGGCGCCGTATTCGAACGCGTCCATGATCTGATGAAACCGTTCGTCCGCGACTTCCTTCGACAGCCCAATCAGCTTAAAGATTTTTTCCTGAAGCGACCGCTCGTGAATCCGAATCGAACCTGACGCTAACTCATAATTGTTCATGACCATATCGTACTGATCGCCGAGAATGCGTCCCGGATCGCTGTCCAGGAACGCCATATCCTCTTTGCGCGGATGCGTGAAAGGATGGTGCGTCGCGTCCCAGCGGTTCTCTTCTTCTTTCCATTCAAACAGCGGGAAGTCGACAATCCAGCAGAACGCCAGGACGTTCGGATCGCGCAGCCCTAACCGGTCGCCGATCAGGACGCGCAACCGCGCCAGGCAGTCCAGCGCTACGGCGGTTTTATCGGCGACGAAGAGCAGCAGATCGCCGTTTTTCGCGTTCATCGCCTTGAGTAATTCGGCGAATTTTTCGTCGCTGAAGAATTTCCTGAACGGCGAACTGGTTCCGCCGTTCTGATCGATCCTGACGTAGGCGAGACCCTTCGCGCCCCAGAGCCTGACCTGCTCGGTGAGCTCGTCGAGCTGCTTGCGCGTGTATTCGCCAAGGCCTTCGGCGTTGATCCCGCGGACCGTTCCGCCGTCTTTGACCGCGTTCGCGAAAACTGAAAATTCGCTGTCCCTGACGAGGTCGGAAACGTTAACGAGTTCCATCCCGAAGCGCATATCAGGCGCGTCTTTCCCGAATCGGTCCATCGCTTCCTGATACGTCAGCTTTGGCCAGGGGGAGAACAGGATTTTCTTTTCCGGCGTGATCTTCGCGATCATTCTGGTGAATAAATCTTCGGTCAGGTCCAGGACGTCGTCCCGTTCAACGAACGACATCTCCATATCCAGCTGCGTAAATTCAGGCTGGCGGTCGCCGCGCTGATCTTCGTCGCGGAAACATCGGGCAATCTGGAAATATTTCTCGATTCCGGCGACCTGGAGAAGCTGCTTGAGCTGCTGCGGACTTTGAGGGAGCGCGTAGAACTGCCCCGGATAAATACGGGACGGGACGAGATAATCGCGCGCGCCTTCGGGCGTTGTCTTGAAAAGAATCGGCGTTTCGATTTCGTAGAAGCCGTGTTCGTCGAGATAGTCGCGGATGAACTTGATCAATCGATGGCGCAGCCGCAAATTGGACTGCATCCGTTCGCGGCGCAGGTCGAGGTAACGATATTTGAGGCGGATCGATTCGTCGGTGTTCTCTTCTTTGTTGATTGCGAACGGAAGCGGTTTGCATGTGTTTAATACGGTGATTTCGGACGCGCTGACCTCTATTTCACCGGTTGGCAAATTCGGATTGACGGATTCGGCGGGGCGGAGACGAATCCCGCCCGTAACCTGCAACACCCATTCCACGCGAACGTCGCTGACCAGCTTTGCGAATTCCGGCGAATTTTCGGGGTTGATAACGATTTGCACCAGACCGGAACGGTCGCGCAGATCAATAAAGTATACGCCGCCATGATCGCGGAAACGATGAACCCAACCGGCGAGAACGACGGTTTTTCCCGCGTCGACGGCGGTCAATTCGCCGCAGCTTCGATTTCTATACATATCGTTGGTCCTCTCTGATCCTTCGCTGCAGTCTTTTGCAACGGAATAGATATTTGCGGGAAATTATAACGCTGATAAAGGAGGTTTAAAGATGAAAAGTGCGCCTCGGACGGGAAGCGAACGGTTTCGGCCTTCGTCGCGCGATTCTCGCCGGCAGTGTAACGCTCGGATCAGCCTTCTTCCGACTTCTCGTTTCTGAGATTTTCTCGAAGCTGCCGCCTGAGGATTTTTCCGGCGTCGTTCCTCGGAAGCGCGTCGACGACAATAAACCGCTTCGGCGCGGCGTATGGAGCGATCGCGGCCGTTACCGCTTTTTTCAGCCGCAGCTCGAGTTCTTCGCTCCATGCCGCCCCTTCTTTCAGGACGAGAACCGCGGCGACCGCTTCGAAAACGAGCGGATCCGGAACGGAAACGACGGCGGCGTCGGCGACCGACGCGTCGGCGGTCAGGACGGACTCGACTTCAAACGGTCCGAGCAGGTGCCCGGAGGTGTTAATAATATCGTCGTCGCGCCCGATAAATTTAAAGCGTCCCTGTTCGTCGCGCGCCGCGAGATCGCCGCTCAGGTAGTATTCCCCGCTGAATTTCGACACGGTCAGGTCTGCCCGTCCAGCGTAGCTCAGGAAGGCGCTGTCCCAGCCGCAGCGCAGCGCCAGCTTCCCCACCCGAGCCGGGGAATTGTCCGGGAGCGGGACGAGTTCGTCGTCCAGCAGCGCGACTTCGGAGTCATCCGCCGCCCGACCCATCCAGCCCGGCCGGATTTCATCTCCGGGCAGGTTAGCGATTCGGATCGTTCCGGCTTCCGACTGAAACCAGGTATCATAAATAGTTCGGCCGAGGACGCGCCGGCCCCATTCATAAACCGCCTCGCTCAGCGGTTCGCCGACGCTGAAAATCGCGCGCAGTCTTTCTAACTCGAACGCTGCGAAAAATGCGTCGTCCATGCGCATCAATCCGCGCAGCGCCGAAGGCGCGGTATAAAACGTTGAGACGCCGGCGCTTCCCAGGAGAGGGAGCCACCGTTTGGCATGGAACGCGCCGGTATAGCGGATCGAGACGGCGCTGCCGAGAATTGGCCCGATGACAGAGTAGACCGTCCCGGTAATCCAGGCCGGATGCGCCGTGCACCAGTACGTTTCGCCCGGTTGGACGCCTAAGACATTTTTCATGCTGCGGAGGATTGGCTCGGCGATGCCCTGTCGATGCAGCACTGCTTTCGGGAATCCGGTTGATCCGGAGGTGAAGATCATGAACGCGGGGTCGTCCGGTCCCGGCGCGGCAGGCTCAAATCCGGATCCTGGCATGGCCGCCTTGATATCCTCCGTCCGCAGGACCATCCGCAGCCCGGGACTGGCGTCGATCGCCGTTGACAGCGCGGGAGAATCCTGATCCAGAATCAGGACGTCCGCAGCGCCGGAACGGAAACGCACGCTCAGCGCGTCCGCGCCGTAATCGGTGAAAAGCAGGCATGGGACCGCGCCTATTAAAACGGACGCCCAGAAATACACCGTCATTTCGGGTTCCGACGTCAGCGACAGGAAAACATGATCTCCCTTACGAACGCCGGCGTCTTTCAACCCTCCCGCAATCCGTTCGACCGCCGATTTGAACTCGTTTGCTGTGAACGTGGTTTCCGCGAGGCGTCCGTCGAAGACGCGGAGAATGACGCCGGCGTCGGGCTTTTCGAAGCGATCCTGCCATGCTGAGACGAGCGTTTTCATACGTTTTCCTCCTTTTTAGCCGCCGCGTCGTCAGGCTGCCGCGGGACCTTTGCCGCGCCGACGGCATCATAATTGTACCGAAAAGTTCAGGCCAAAGGGTTTGAACTCCTGAATCGTACGGACCATCAGCCTTCGTCAGGTATAATCAGGAACGATGGAGAAATTGAAGCTGAATTGCCATATCGTCAGGGTGATCCTGATCGCGTTCGCGCTGGGAAGCTGGATCACGGGGGGCGTTTTCGCGGAATCGTACGACGTCGACAGCGGCTTCCGCCCAATTAAAGACGGCTTTTCATTTGTCAATTATGGCGAAGTCGGGTGCAGCGACCCGCTCTGTTTCCGGGAATTCCCGATCGTTAATTTAGGCGTTGACGAGATGGTCCGGCTGTTTGGACGGAGCGTCTGCGTCAATCCGGACGCGGACGAATCCTGCGCGCTGTCTAAAGTTGCGGCCAGCTGGATGGAAAACGCAAATGCAGCGATGAATAACGGGCATTGCGAAGGATTGTCGATCCTGAGCGCGCTGTTTTATCGAGGCGTCCTGGCTCCGGACCGTTTCGGCGCGCCCACGGTTGATCAGCTTTTTCTTCCCGGGAATACCCGCCTTCAGCGGGAGATTGCGTACTGGTACGCGACCCAGCTGCTGACGGAGACAGTTGTCGTCGAAGAGGATCCGATCGCGCTGCTGCGAACGCTGATTCTGGCGTTGCGCGAGAATCCGGACCGGATCATTCAGCTGGGGCTTTACCGCCGTGATCGTCAGTTCGGCCATACCGTCAGCGCGTATGCGATCCGGGATATGGGAGAAGGGATCTTCCGCGTCATGGTCTATGACAGCAACTTCCCGGCGATCGAACGTTTTATCACGATCGACGTGAAGACGAACAGCTGGCAATACCTCGGTTCGTCTCTCCCGACGGCGAAGACGACGATTTACAGCGGCGAAGGGACGTTTAATCCGATCCGGCGGATCGAGATGAACGAAAAACTGGACGGGTTCCATTGCGAATTCTGCCCAACGCCTGAAGAGGCGTCGGACGCGCCAGTCCGAATCGTGACGAACGGGAAAACGGATATCTTCATCGCGGACGAAACCGGGAAAAAAGCGGGCGTGGATTGGAAAACGGGCGAATCGTTCGACGAACTCCCCGGCGTTACCTTCCGTCAGATCCTGGGGACGAACAGCGCGGTTTTCCCACGCGATCAGCAGTATTTTTTCTGGCTGAATTCGCCGAACGATCAGCAATGGCAGCGATTTCATGTTTCGCTGACCGAGCCGGGCTCGATTCTGACGCTGACGAACGTTCTGGAAAGCTATGAATACCCGACGCTGACGTACCGGCCTGCGAACCCTGCCGCGGATATTTCGTTTAAGTCGTTCGACGTTCTGGCTTCTCCGAGCGCGCTTCCGGAAATCAGCTACGTGGTCGCGAACCGGTCGGTCGAAGCGCGGATCGTTTTTCGGCCGGAGGCGATCGGTAATTGGGAAGAGGTTCGGAATCTGAATATCTTTTTGTTCCATGACGAAAGCACCGGGACGATTGCGATCGAGGTGTATCCGGCGAAGGAGAGCGAGACGGGCGATGCGGCGGAGGATTTCGCGCTGCGGTTTAATGGACGGATTGAGCTGTATCAGGGCGAAAAGGCGCTGACGGCGGATACCGCGGATTCCCTGCGGCCGGTTGAGATCGGGCTGGGCGGACGGTTTACGTTTAACTATCTTGCGTGGGGCGAGACGGGGCGGCTGCGCTTCGACGTTTCGCCATCGGAAACGGAGCCGATCTGGACGTTTGACGCGGAGTAGTCCCTTGTGTTGGTTTGTCAATGATGCGTTACAAGTTTGAAAGATGAATCTTAAGGAACTG